>CAZPHK010000022.1:0-31689 GCA_964586015.1 uncultured Acidobacteriota bacterium
TTCTCGGCCGAGTGCTTCCATTCTTCGATCTCCCTGGGATCGAGCCGGAGCTTCCTGGAGAGGATTTCAAAAGACCGGATGTCCTTTTCCCGAAGCCATTCCAGGGTTTCGGCCGCATACCTCAGGTTTTCCCGGGCCATCAGGTTCGTATACAGATTGTTGTCCACCACGGTGTTGTACTCGTCGGGCCCCGTCACGCCGTTGATGCAGAATTTGCCGCCTTTTTTCTCGGAAAAAAATCCAAGGTCGTTCCACATGCGGGCGGTTTGCGCCAGCATTTCAGCTCCATAGTCAATTAAAAATTCCTCATCCCCGGTAGCGTTGACATATTTTCTCATGGCGAACATGATGTCGGCGTTTATGTGGTGCTGTGCCGTACCTGCCGCATAATAGGCGGAGGCTTCTTCGCCGTTGATCGTTCTCCAGGGAAACATGGCCCCCTTGAATCCAAGGTCTTTGGCACGCTTTTTTGCTTTGTCCAGCATGCGATAGCGGAAGGTCAGCATATTTTTGGCGACACGGGGCGCAGTATAAATTAAAAATGGCATGATGTAGATTTCAGCATCCCAGAAGTACTGGCCTTCATAGGCGCTTCCGGTCAGTCCCTTGGCTGCGACCCCGGCATTTTCCGCCCGCGCGGAAGCCTGCAGTACATGGAACAGGTTGAAGCGAACCGCCTGTTGAATCTCGACATCCGAGCGCCCGTCGGGCGACTGGCTCAGACCGATGACGCGCACGTCGCTTCGGCGCCAGAAGTCGTCCATAAATTCCTGCTGGGCCTTTTGAAGGGGCATGAATCCCTGACCCGTTACACGATCCAGGGTGCGTTCCACCCGGTCGCACATTTCCTCGGGCGAGGCGGTTGCGGTTGTGTGATACACCATGTACTTGGTGAGATGAAGCGGAATTCCGGGTTGGGCATTCATGGAGTAGAGTACCTGGCCGAAATCTTCGGTGTTTTTTGTCTTGACGGTATAGTGGTTGTCCGTCTCGAAGTCGTGATCGATACCGCAGGCCAGCGTCAGCTTGCTGCTTTTTGTTTCATGACACAGCAGAATTCGCTGGTCCTGGGAGACCTGGGTCAACGGCATCAGAAACCGGTCATGGAATACTCTGGCCTGCCTGGGATCCCTTCCTTCGGGCGTGATGCTTTTTCTGTGGATGGCTACGATTTCCGAAGAGATCACGACGGGAGCTTCGGCGTTCTTCACTTCGACTTCGAAGAAGATAGCGGCCAGATGCCGGTGCGGGAACGATACCAGCCTCTTGGAACGAATGGATACCAGCTTTCCTGAAGGGGTTTCCCAGAGAACTTCTCTTTCCAGCATTCCCGCCTTCATGTTCAGCCGGCGGTCGTAACTAAGCAGTCTGGCGTTGGGAAGCCAGAAGGGTTCGTCATCGACAAACAGTTTGATGATTTTTGTGTCCGTTGCATTCACGATCGTTTGGCCGGTCTTGGCAAAACCGAATGCGTTTTCTCCGTAAGTGATAGGCCAGGTTTCATAAAATCCGTTGATGAACGTTCCGTCCTGGCCGATGGGCCCGCCTTCCTCGAAGCAGCCGCGAAGGCCCAGGTACCCGTTGCCGACCGCCATAATGGTTTCCGTTTGCGGAATCACACGGGGATTGAATTTTTTTTCTATGACATTCCACTCATCAGGAGGGTAGACGTGGGGATCGGGCCTTACGCGTTCGTGATGTATCATCCTTCTCTCCTTCCTAAATGATCCATTCGTCAGTCGAGCAGCTCTTCCAGATCCTTTACCGCAATATCGGCTCCGTTGGCTTTCAGCTCTTCCATATTCGCATGGCGGCCGACGCCTACCACCAGGCCGAATCCCCCTGCGCGTCCGGCAGCAACGCCGGAGAGGGCGTCTTCAATCACGACGGCGCGTTCCGGCTCCACCCCGACCATTTTCGCCGCAAACAGGAAAGAATCCGGCGCCGGTTTCCCGCGCAGGTTGCGTTCATGGATGACATTGCCGTCCACCCGGACGTCAAACAGGTCGCCGATTCCGGCGGATTTCAGGACCGTATCACAATTCCGGCTCGATGTCACAACGGCCAGCCTGAATCCGGCGTCTTTAATTTTGCGCGCCCATTCAACCGATCCGCTGTATACCTCAACACCGTCGGCGTCGATAGTCTCGTTGACCAGCTCGTTTTTATAATTGCCCAGTCCATGGACGGTGTCTTTTTCCCGGCCGTCGTCGGGACTCCCTTCAGGCAGGTTTATATTCCTGGATTTTAAAAAGTCGCGCACACCGTCCAGCCGGGGTTTCCCGTCTACATAAAGGCGATAATCCGTCGCAACATCGAAGGGAGCCAGCTCTTTTCCGATACGGCTGCCGTAACGCGCCAGGAAAATATCGAACATTTTTTTCCAGCATGCGGCGTGCACTTTCGCCGTAGCCGTCAGAACGCCGTCCAGGTCGAAAAGAACGGCGTCGAATTTGTCCCGGGTCACGGGATTCGAACTCATGCTATCCTCCTGCAGGAATTACGAAAGATCGTCGTTAAGGTTCCGGATTCCCGCATCCGCCGATGAAGACAGCAAGGGTAAGTGCAGCGCAAATCATTATCCTATGAGTTTTCTCCAGGGATCCCATCCCGTATCCTTTCTTTGTATGCAGTGTTTCTGGAATGCAGGGATATTCTACGTTATTAATGCCAAGGTGCAAAGAAGGACTCAACACAGAGACGCCTTTGCGCCTTTGCGTTAAGTTTTTCTTAGCACCTTCGTATCTTTGCGTTGAGTTGTTCTTTGCGTCTTCGCGTCCTGATGTCAGCCCGCATTTGCCAGAGGGGTATCGAGATCCCCGACCGTGCAGACGCGGCAGCGATCCGTCTGGCGGACGATTCTTTCGGCCAGAGCCGTGTGGATCGCATGGCCGGCCCTTTCGGCGTAGAGGTGGCCGATGATGGGGTAGCCGGTCAGGGATATGTCGCCCAGCATATCCAGCAGCTTGTGCCGGACGAATTCGTCCGGATAGCGAAGGTTGTTGTCCACAATACCGGATTCGTCCAGAACGACGGCGTTATCCAGGGAACCGCCGCGAATCAGACCCAGGCTCTTGAGATATTCAACATCCGACACGAAGCCGAAGGTCCGGGCCCGGCCGATTTCCCGGCGATAGGTTTCAGGGCTCAGTTCCATACGGATTTCCTGGTGCCCGATCGCCCTGTGTTCGAAATCGATAATATAGGTTACTCTCCTTGCCGGATCCGGATACACTCCCGCGACCTTGTCTCCCTGGCGCACCTCGATAGGTTTCTCCACTACCAGGTACTGCCGGAGGGCGTCCTGTTCGGCGATCCCGGCTTTATCGATCTTGTCCATAAAGGATTTGCCGCTGCCGTCCAGTATGGGTACCTCCATCGAGTCGAGATCCAGGTAAAGGTTGTCGATGTCGAGTCCGTAAAGGGCCGAAAGCAGGTGCTCGACCGTGGAAATCATAACGCCTTTTTTCATCAGGGTCGTGGCATAGCTGACCTTGGCGACATGGGAGCGGATCGCTTCGATTTCGAAATTCTTCAAGTCGGTGCGGCGGAAACGGATTCCGGTATCCGGAGGAGCCGGAACCAGGGTAAGGTTGACGCTATAACCGGTATGGAGCCCGATTCCCTTAAAATGAATCCTGTTGTTCAGGGTTCTCTGCTGCTTCATCATAGTACAAGTCCCAAAAACAGTAAAAATCGTCAATATAGCTGAAAAACCTATATTTACGCAAATTCAGTGCCAACGTCTGCGTTTATGTGGAAAAATACTTAAGTTCAATAAAAACAATAAAATATCCTGTTGAATTCTCCGAGCTGAAGATAAATCTGTCATCCTTATGTGGTAAAATTGATACAAATTACTCCTTGTTGAAACGCGACCCCATTTCTCAACTCAGTCCTGTTTTTACGGGGAACTCTGAACCCTGAACGGTGAACCCTGAACGGAGAACCTTGAACCGTTAAACGGATTTCATTGCGGTTGTCCGGGGCTTATGGTAGAAATAATAAGTTCTCCGGTGAGTGGATTTATGAAGGACATATGGACGTTTCAGTTCAATTTTTGGTGTTGGCGATGGATGACTGCATATGCCCGAGTCGCTTCGCCGCCGGTTTGTTGAATCTGAAACTAAAAGGGGGGAACATGCCGTGAACGACTCGAGGCGTTCACGGCATTTTTTTTCTCTCTTGGTGAGGAAAAAACGAAATGGAAAAGATATCCTGCCGCCCGCATCCCTCGGGATGCCCTTCTGTATCGGCGCAGTGGAACTTTTTTAGAAATGCAGGCCCGCGATAGTGTATAAAAAATAGCCGTATACTTAATATTTATGGGCGAACAATGATACAGCCGTCGTTGCAGGAAGCAAGCAGGTTAGCGGAGCAGGGAACCGTCATCCCGGTGTGCAAGGATATCCTCGCGGATCTCCTGACTCCGGCGGCGGCGTTTTTACGCATTTCCCACGATCGCCGGAGGGCATTTCTGCTTGAAAGCGTGGAAGGGGGCGAGCGTCTTGCCCGGTACTCCTTCATTGGCTGGGATCCTTTTCTCATGGTGCGTGGAAAAGGGGATACCGTTTGGATTGAAAGCCGGGGAGAGACGGTGCAGGAAAAAACCCGCGGATTCGAAAAGCTGCGAAAGCTTTCGAAGGACTTTAAGGCGGTCCCCATGCCGGACCTGCCTCCGTTTATCGGTGGGGGCGTGGGCTTTTTCGCCTACGACGTCATACGCCAGTTTGAGAGGCTTCCGAATCTGACCGAAGACGATCTTGGAATCGACGACTACCAGGTGATGTATTTTTCCAATGTGCTTGCCTTCGACCATCTGCGGCATCGCATTCACATCATTGCAAACATTTTCAACGACCGCGCCGGTCAGGGCCTTGAAGCCAGATACCGGGATGCTCTGCTGCGGATCGAGCAGACCGAAAAGCGCCTTGCGGTTCCGATATCCCTTCCGTTCCCGGTCCCGGTAGAAGAGGTTCCCGAAGCCGTATCCAACCTGAGCGTCGAGAAATACAATAAGAATATTGAAATCGCCAAGGATCACATCTATGCCGGCGATATCTTTCAGGCGGTTCTGTCGCAGCGCTTCGCCATGAAAATCAACTGCGATCCTTTCAACATCTACCGCGCTCTTCGATTTGTCAATCCTTCGCCCTACATGTTCTTCCTGCATATGGACAACCTGCACCTCGTAGGGGCGTCACCCGAGATGCTGGTGAAAGTCCGGGACGGCCGGGTCGAGTACGGTCCGATAGCCGGTACGCGCCCCAGGGGTAAAACGCCTGAGGAGGATGCGGCGCTGCACCGGGAACTGCTGGCCGACGAAAAGGAGCGCGCGGAGCATGTGATGCTGGTGGATCTCGGGCGCAACGACCTGGGCCGCGTGTGCAAGTACGGCACGGTGAAGGTGACCGATCTGATGCGGATCGAAAGGTACAGTCACGTGATGCACCTGGTCAGCAGCGTGGAAGGGGAATTGCGGGACGATCTCGATTGTTTCCATGCCCTGGAAGCTTGCCTTCCTGCCGGAACGGTGTCCGGCGCGCCTAAAGTGCGCGCCATGGAAATCATTGAAAATCTCGAACCCTGCCGTCGGGGCGTTTACGGAGGCGCCGTCGGATACGTCGATTTTTCGGGGAATCTGGATACCTGCATCGCCCTGCGAACGCTTGTGGCCAAGGACGGTATCGCGTACATTCAGGCCGGCGGTGGTATTGTGGCGGATTCCGTACCTGCCATGGAACGGGACGAATCCTTCAACAAGGCGAGCGCGTTGATTCGGGCCGTCAAGTTCGCTCATGAAGGATTGAGATGACCCGACGATTCGGGACTGGATGTTTACAGACATTAATTTCTCGATTGTGTCGTTAGGGAGCGGCTCATGATTCTGGTCATAGACAATTACGATTCCTTTACTTTCAACCTGGTCCAGTATCTTGGTGAGATGGGCCGGGAGTTGAAGGTTTTCCGCAACGACGAGATTACGGTTTCGGAGATAGCCGACCTGGCTCCCGGCAGCATAGTTATATCTCCCGGTCCGGGTCGTCCCGAAGATTCGGGAATCATTATCGAAGCGATCAGGGGATTCGCCGGGAAAATTCCCATCCTCGGAGTCTGCCTGGGCCACCAGGCGATCGGAGCCGCTTTCGGCGGCAGGATCGTTTCAGCCCCTGCAATCATGCATGGGAAAACGAGCGACGTTTACCACGACGGACGAACAATTTTCCGCGATCTCCCCGTGCCTTTTCGCGCCACACGATATCACTCCCTGGTTGTGGAGCCTGCAGGTTTTCCCGACTGCCTGGAAGTGAGCGCCAAAACCGAGGACGGCGTCATTATGGGCCTGCGCCATCGTGAAATGATCGTCGAAGGCGTTCAGTTCCACCCGGAATCGATCCTGACCGATGTGGGCAAAAAAATGCTTTCGAATTTCGTAACTCTTGCCGAGTCGAGATGAGATATGATGAAAACAGCGAGTGATTACAAACTTCCCGAAAACCTCGAGGGCACCATCCTTGAAAAAATAGTCCATGACAAAGTGCGGGAAATTATGGCTGCGCGGTCCGTTTTGCCCGCGGCATCCCTGGAAAGCGCCCTGGAAAGAGCGGAGAAGGTGCGATCCCTGAAGAAAGCTCTTATGTCTGCCCGCCCGCCGGCCATCATTTCGGAGATAAAAAAAGCCTCTCCTTCCGCCGGTCTGATCCGCGAGGATTTCGATCCGCTTCACATCGCACGGCAATATCGGCAGTCAGGCGCCGCGGCTCTATCCGTTATCACCGAAGCGCAACACTTCCGCGGCAACCTTGAAATCCTGGCGATGCTGCGCTGGAATACGGACCTTCCCCTGCTGCGCAAGGATTTCATAATCGATCCCTACCAGGTTCTCGAAGCGCGCCGCGCCGGCGCCGATGCGATTCTGCTGATCGCCGCGCTTCTGGATTCCGACGCACTGAGATCGATGATCCTGGCGACGGAAAGGGTGGGAATGGATGCCCTGGTAGAGGTGCATCACGAATTGGAGCTGCGCAAGGCGCTGGATGCGGGAGCCGGAATAATCGGCGTGAACAACCGAGATCTGCGCACCTTTGAAGTGTCCCTGGATGTCTCCCTGGATCTCGCGCCGCTTATCCCCGCGCGGGTGCCGGCCGTGGCGGAAAGCGGCATCCGGTCCGCCGAGGATATCCGCAGGCTTTACGACGCCGGTTACCAGGGATTTCTTGTAGGAGAACAGTTAATGCGCGCCCCGTCTCCCGGAGACGCACTCAGGGAATTGCGTTCCGGCATTAATTCCGCGAGGCGGGAAAGGCCATGAAAGTCAAGATTTGCGGAATTACCAGCTACGAGGATGCCGCGCTGGCTCTGGATGCCGGCGCCGATGCTCTGGGATTTAATTTCTTTGCCCCCAGTCCCAGGTATATCGAACCCCGGGACGCCAGCGCGATTATCCGGCGTCTCCCGCCTTTTACGGTGACCGTCGGGCTTTTTGTTAACGTGGAGCGAATCGAAAGATTGGAAGAAACGGTCCTTACGGCCGGAGTGCAGGTCATTCAGCTGCATGGAGACGAAGATCCTGCGTATTGCCGCCGCCTTGCGAAGTATCCTTTGATCAAGGCAGTGCGTGTCGGCGACAAGCCGGTTGAGCTGGATCCGGATTCGTATCCCGTACGGGCTTTTATTTTGGATGTCAAGGACGACGCGATCTTCGGCGGTACCGGAAAATCTTTTGACTGGAACCTGGTACGGGACATCGATAGAAAACGTCCTATTATCCTTGCCGGAGGGCTTCGCCCCGACAATGTACAGGCGGCCATCCGGGTGGTTCGGCCCTACGGCGTGGATGTATGCAGCGGCGTGGAGCGGGAGCCCGGGAAAAAGGATCCCGGCAAACTGGCCGAATTTATGAACGAGGTGAGAAATGTCAGCAGGTAGCAACGCGCATCCTTTCAATGGACCCGACGGGCGTGGGCGCTTCAGCGATTATGGAGGCAGGTTCGTTCCGGAGACTCTCATGGGACCGCTCGAGGAGCTTGAGACGGCTTACAAGGATGCGATCCTGGATCCGGACTTTCAGAAGGAACTGGAAGATCTTTTCAGTAACTATGCAGGAAGGCCGACTCCTTTAACGCCGGCCCGCCGCTTCGCGGCCCATATCGGGAAAGGACGCATTTATCTCAAGAGGGAGGATCTGACGCATACCGGGGCCCATAAAATCAACAACGCGCTCGGGCAGATACTGCTTGCCAGGCGGATGGGCAAAAACCGGATCATTGCGGAAACCGGGGCAGGCCAGCACGGAGTTGCGACGGCGACAGTCGCGGCCCTTTTCGGAATGGAGTGCGAGATCTATATGGGGACGGAGGACATGAGGCGCCAGGCGCTGAATGTTTTCCGGATGCGTCTGCTGGGGGCGAAAGTCCGGCCGGTCGATTCCGGAAGCTGCACCCTGAAAGACGCGATCAACGAGGCGATGCGCGACTGGGTCACGAATATTGCCAATACCCATTATCTGCTTGGGTCCGTACTGGGCGCCCATCCCTATCCCTGGATGGTGCGGGATTTCCAGGCGGTCATCGGAAGGGAAGCACGAAAGCAGATTATGCAGGAGGAAGGGAGGCTGCCCGAGCTTCTCGTTGCATGTGTGGGAGGGGGAAGCAACGCCATCGGACTGTTTTATGATTTTCTGCGGGAACCCGGCATCCGCATGATCGGCGTGGAAGCCGGCGGCAGAGGGCCGGCCCTGGGAGATCATGCCGCCCGGTTCGAGGGGGGAAGCATAGGAGTTTTGCAGGGAACCCTGAGCTACGTCCTTCAGGATGCAAACGGCCAGATCGCCGGAACTCATTCCGTTTCGGCCGGACTCGATTATCCGGCCATTGGTCCCGAACATGCAGCCCTGCATGACAGCGGGCGCGTGGAGTATACGTCGGTCAGGGACGAGGCCGCCCTGGAAGCCTTCCAGCTGTTGAGCCGCACGGAGGGAATCATCCCGGCCCTGGAGAGTTCGCATGCGATCGCGGAACTGATGCGGTTGGCTCCCGATCTGGAGAAAGACACGCTCGTCATTGTGAATCTGTCCGGGCGCGGCGATAAGGACGTCAACCATGTCGCGGAGTTGCTGGACCAGGATAAACTGGAAGATCCGGAGAAATGATTGTAGGGGCGAACCTTGTGTTCGCCCGGAACGAATGCAACGGATGATGTAGGGGCGAACCTTGTGTTCGCCCAATAAAACGAGACGCATATGATCCGAAGAATTGGAGCAAAATTCCAGGAATTGAAAGCAAAGGGCGAAAAGGCCTTCATCCCCTTTATTATGGCCGGGGACCCGGACCTTGAAACCACCATCCGCCTTGTACCGGAACTGGAGCGTTCGGGATCCCATATTGTCGAACTGGGAATCCCGTTTTCGGATCCCGTGGCGGACGGCCCTGTCATACAGCGCGCCGGAGCACGGGCTTTGCGTCACGGGTATTCTATGGCGGATTATCTGAAAGCCATCGAAGCAATTCGTATACAGACCGAAGTGCCCCTGCTGTTGTTCAGCTACTACAATCCCATATACCGGTACGGACTCGAGTCTCTGGCCCGGGATGCCCGACTGGCCGGGGCGGACGGGATTCTCGTTACGGACATCACGCCCGAAGAGGGGGAAGAGTATTGCGCCTGTCTTCAGAAGAGCGAACTGGACTCCGTTTTCCTGGTAGCCCCGACCAGCGGCCCGGAACGGATCGCCAGAATAGCCGCATGTTCCCGTGGATTTATATATGTGGTATCGCGGACCGGGGTGACCGGCGCGCGGCAGGAATTGTCGGATTCCATCCGGCCCACGGTGGAACGCGTCCGAAAACTTTCGGAACTTCCCGTGGCCGTCGGATTCGGCATTTCCCACCCCGACCAGGTTAAGGCCGTGTGGCAGGTCTGCGACGGCGCGGTCGTAGGAAGCGCCATCGTCGGCGCCATGGAAAAAGTGCAGGCTCCGGGACGCCTTTTGCCTGAAATAGGAAAATTCTGCGAATGGCTGACCGGTAAAAATATTTCTCATCCGTAAGTTCTTGATTCAGGATTGCGGGATCCGGACGCATCCCGCGGGTTAGAAGGAGTTGCCTTGTACACAATCGAATTTGAACCGGTCGGACGCCGCCGAAAATGCCCCAAAGGCATTTCGCTTCTGGACTGCGCCCGTCGTCTGAACGTGGATATCGTAAGCATCTGCGGAGGAATGAGCACGTGCAAGCGCTGCAAGGTGCAGATCGTTAAAGGGCTCGTATCTCCTCCGACGCCGGAAGATAAGGCGGCTTTTACGAAAGAGGAACTGAAGCAGAATTACCGCCTGGCCTGTACGACCTACCCGCGGGGCGACGTCAAAATACTGGTCCCTCCCGAATCCCTTTCGGCGCCGCAGCGAACACAGGTCGAAGGCCTGGATCTGCAGGTTGAGCCGGAACCTCCGGTATGCGGTCTGGATGTACAGTTGACTCCTCCGTCGCTGAATGCTCCCGAATCGGACGATCAGAATCTCTGGTCCGCGTTGAAAAATAAATATGAGGTTCCGGCCGGCCGGATGGATATAACCGTCCAGCAGAACCTGTCGACGCGATTGCGCAACCGGAAATGGAAGGCGTGTGTAGCCTTGAGGGATACGGAGATTGTCGCCCTGGGTGCATCGCGTACCCGCTGGCTCGGACTGGCGGTGGATATAGGGACGACAAAAATCGCCGTATATATCGTAGACATGGACAGCGGAGAAACCCTTGCCAGCAGGGGGTTGATGAATCCTCAAATATCCTACGGGGAAGACGTCGTATCGCGGATATATTTTGCAAGCAAGTCGGGGGAAAATGCGGAAAAGCTTCAAATGCTTCTGGTCGACGTTCTGAATCAAACCGTAGCCTCCCTGTGCGAAGAGATCCACGCGAATCCGTCCCGCATTGTCGAAGCGGTCGTTGTGGCGAACACGGCCATACACCACCTTTTCCTTCGCCTCCCGGTGCACCAGCTGGGTGTGTCGCCCTATGTCCCGGCTGTCCGTTCGGCCCTCGATATAAAAGCCCGGGATTTAGGGCTCCATATTGCTCCGGGCGGTTACGTACACCTTTTGCCGAATGTCGCCGCCTATGTAGGGGCGGATCACGTCGCCATGATTCTGGCGACCGGGATGGACCGGACGGACGGCGTGATACTGGGCATCGACATCGGAACCAACACCGAAATCTGCCTGAACCGCCGCGGAAAAATGGCCAGCGTATCCTGCGCATCCGGTCCGGCTTTTGAAGGCGCCCACATACAGCATGGAATGCGCGCCGCGACGGGCGCGATCGAACATGTCCGCCTGTCGGGGGAGCATTTGGAAATTCAGACAATAGGGGGGGGAGCTCCGGTCGGAATCTGCGGATCCGGGCTGCTGGATGTAATTGCGCAGATGCTTCACAACAAGGTGATTGATTCCACGGGAAGGATGAATGCGCATCCGCTCGTGCGCATCCGCGACGGCCAGAAGGAGTTCGTCCTCGTGGACATGCCGGAAGACGGCTCGATTACTGTGTCCCAGAAAGACGTGCGGGAGCTGCAGCTGGCCAAAGCCGCCATCCGGCTCGGCATTGAAACGCTTCTGGACGATGCGGGCATCGTGGAAAAGGATATCGACGGCGTCGTCATCGCAGGAGCTTTTGGTACCTTCATCGATGTGGAAAGCGCCGTTGCAGTCGGCATGCTGCCGCCGCTGCCGCTTAAGCGGTTCCAGCAGGTCGGCAATGCCGCCGGAACCGGCGCGCGCCTGGCCCTCATTTCCAAAAGCCGGCGCCGGGCAGCCGGGCAGATAGCCTCGAGAGATGGGTATATTGAACTGGCTTCCATCCCGGATTTCAATCTTAAATTCGCCAAAGCCAGCTCCTTGGCCTGGTCCTTAGCGAAATAGCGCCGAATTTCGATAACGGTCACCGAAATTAGGCTCAGTCTTCTCAAACAGCCGTTTTCACGTATCTGTCAAGCGTAACAATCTCACGGCAACCGTGCCAGAACACTGCACGATCCGCGACGGATGCCCGGACGCTGGAGTCTGCCAGAATGCCGCCGATGCCGCGGGCGGCGAGGTAGTCGGCGAATGGACGATAGTGTGACGGCCCTCCCGATGCCTCGACAATCCTCAACGCCAGCCCATGGAGATTTTTTGGCAGCGGAACATGGGAATCGACGACAATGGCCTTTCGTGCGAGGCGCAAAGCTTCTTTGAGCACAAGCACCTGCTTCTCCCGCGGTATCTCGTGCAGCAGAAACAGGATCGTAGCGATGTCGAAGGAATCCGGTTCGAGGTGCGCGAGGCCGGTTCCGTCGCCCAACTCAAATCGTACTTTCGCGTGCCGATTGCGTTTCCGGGCGAATTCAATCATCCGGGGCGAAGAGTCCAGACCCACAACTTGACAGCCTTTCCGCGTTGCGAGGTCGAAGCAAAGTTCCCCCGTCCCGCATGCAATGTCCAGGATTCTGGATGACGCGGGCACGGCGTCAACGACGGCTCTGCGGGCTTCGGCCAGGGGCCGGTCGTAGAGCGCATGATAGACCGCTCCATGCGTGAAGCGGCTCTTGCCCTGCTCTGTGACAGGGGGCGTGAACTTCTTCATCGATAACCTCACCGATACGGTGGACTGGCGTCGAGGTTCATCGGCGCCGAGAGGAATCCGGTGCATCGTCTTGTCGGCCGATGTCAATGTCGATGCGGCCTTCAAGATAGGTAATGGCTCCCCCGCCAATGTGAACCCGTTCGTCCTTCATCCTGCAGCGAAGCCGGCCTCCGCGCGTTGATAACTGTCTCGCGTTCATTTCATTCTTGCCGAGGATCGCAGACCAGTAGGGCGTCAGCGTCGTGTGTGCGGACCCGGTAACGGGATCTTCGGGTATTCCGGATTGCGGAGCGAAGAACCGGCTGACAAAATCGACATTATCGCCTTTAGCGCTGACAATAAGGCCGCGTGCCCTTAACTGTTTGATTCTGTCCATTTTTGGATGGATGCCCTCGACGGCGGATTGGGACGGCAGGATTGCCAGAATGTCGGACCGGCCTTTGAAGACAGAGTCGACGTCGCATTGAAGCGCTTCCGTGACGCTTGAACGCTCATTTTCGAATGGCTCTACGCGATCTCGTGGAAAATCCAGCCACAGAAGCCCTTCAGATCTGAAGACCCGCAACAAACCGGACCTGCTGGAAAACGATACGGCATCACAGCCGTCAAGGGCGTGCATAAACATCACGTGGGCCGCCGCCAGGGTGGCATGGCCGCACAAGTCAACTTCTACCGTTGGAGTGAACCAGCGAATGGACGGCGAATTCAAGTCGCCGTAAACAAATGCCGTTTCGGCTAGATTGTTCTCTGAAGCAATGGCCTGCATCGTGCGGGACGGTAATTCCTCTTCTGTGATTACCACGGCAGCGGGATTGCCCGTGAAGAGCCTTTCCGCGAACGCATCTATTTGATAGATCGGAATGCGCATGTATGAACTCTCTCCAGTCAACGATTGTATGTAATAGATCAGTAACTATTTTTCACACACAATCATGCTCATGGTTCCAATCATAAATGGGAATTTCAGGATTTTTGGAATAAAGGGCATTTTATTGGTGCGGATCATTTTAACATTCTTAATGCCCCAACTTTGAATTGTCTTCAACAACTCCAGGTGAACCAAAATCAGTCCGCAAAAAACAAGAAAAAATACGAAAGGAATAAATACAAATTTGCAGGATACCCAATTACCGTAATTTGGTTTCTTTTTTATTGTATTCATTTTGACACCTGTTTTTGTTTGGCGCTCAACTCCTTATCAGCCGCGGTCGGAGCCGGCGCGAGCGCTTGCACCGAAGGCATCTGCAGGGCGAGTGACAGGGCCCTGACGTCGGCCGCATACGCTGGTTAGCAGGATCGGTCGAACTCTATTCTGAGACGTGTGCGCGCCGAAACAGAACCGCCAGAGCCCATGTCGAACCCGGGAATGTCACGGCCCAAAGCGCCGCAATCCAAATGAACCAGTGAACGTACATCTGCAGTGCGATGAAGGGCAGGATAAGCCCGTTCGCAATGAGGAGCCGGCGTGCGACCCTCTCCTTCCCGCCGCGCTTGAATACGCCGGCCGCGAACAGCGTGGCCAAGCTCATGAAGCTGTATCCGAGAATGTCGACCGCATACAAAAACGAGTCGAAGGGAACAAAGATGAACGGCTCGATTCTATGAGTGACGCCGGATGAGAGCTCCGGTGCAACCCATGTAAGCTGAACATAGTAGTTGATGCAGATGAGGGCCGCGTAGATCGTTGCGAAGGCGACGGCGGCCTGACTCCACACTCTCCTGCCGGGATCCGCCGACTGGTGAACACAGACCATGAGTACGAGGAATGAGGGGCCGAGAAACAGGGATGGCGTCAGAAGGACAACCAGCCCCAGCGGTGTGCTGGCGCTCTCCGGGCCTCCTGCGGAACCCAGCCAGCCGAGCCATTCGGCGATCTGCCCGACATCGTATGTGATGCTGAAGACAGTGGCCAGGATTGCAGCCCAGAACCCCAGCGACTTCGTTGACGGCGAAACGGTAGCAGGCATACGTAAGTCCTCGGGGTACCATCGGTCCCATGAATCGCGAATTCACCTTTCACCCTGCATCTTCAATAACGTGCAACGAAGCTTTAAATTTTATCCGGCAAGCGAAGCGAGGAATTGTGCGTTTGTCTCGGTTTTTGAGAGTTTCTCCAGCAGCAGCTCCATGCTTTCAGTGACCGACAGCGGGGTGAGCACCTTGCGCAGTACCCAGATCCGGTTCAGGTCGGCCTGTTCGATCAGCAGCTCTTCTTTCCTGGTTCCGGACTTGGCGATGTCGATGGCGGGGAAGACGCGCTTGTCGACCAGCTTCCGGTCCAGGTGCAGTTCCATGTTGCCGGTCCCCTTGAATTCTTCGAATATAACATCGTCCATGCGGCTGCCCGTGTCGATCAAGGAGGTTGCCATGATGGTCAGGCTTCCGCCCTCTTCGATGTTGCGTGCCGCGCCGAAAAACCGTTTCGGCCTCTGCAGGGCATTGCTGTCCACGCCCCCCGAGAGCACCTTGCCGCTCGGCGGAACGATGGTGTTGTAGGCGCGGGCCAGGCGGGTAATGCTGTCGAGCAGAATCACCACATCCCGCTTGTGCTCGACAAACCGCTTGGCTTTCTCCATCACCATTTCGGCGACCTGGACGTGACGGGATGCCGGCTCGTCGAAAGTGGAGCTGATGACTTCTCCGTCCACCGAGCGCTGCATGTCGGTGACTTCCTCGGGCCGCTCATCGATAAGAAGCACGATCAGAACAACCTCGGGATGGTTTTTCGAAATGGAATTGGCGATTGCCTGAAGCAGCATCGTTTTGCCCGTTCTCGGCGGGGAGACTATCAGTCCACGCTGGCCTTTCCCGATAGGGGCCAGCATGTCCATCACTCTTCCCGAAAGATTCTGGGGCGTTGTTTCAAGCTTCAGGTGCTCATGAGGGTACAGCGGCGTCAGGTTGTCGAAAAAGATCTTATCCTTGGCGACATCCGGATGCTCAAAGTTAACGGCCTCCACCTTGATCAGGGCAAAATAGCGTTCCCCTTCCTTCGGAGGGCGGATCTGGCCGGAAATGGTGTCCCCGGTGCGCAGGGCGAATTTCCGGATCTGCGAAGGGGAGACGTAGATATCGTCCGGTCCCGGAAGATAGTTATAGTCCGGGGCCCGGAGAAATCCGAATCCCTCCGGGAGGCATTCCAGCACGCCTTCCGAAAAGATCAGACCGCTCTGCTCGGTTTGCGCCCTGAGAATTTCGAACATCAGTTCCTGCTTTCGCATCCCCGCATAACCTTCTACATTCAGGTCTTTGGCGATCTTTGTCAGGCTGGAGATGTTCATCTCCTTCAGCTCGAGAATATTCAGATGGCCGTTGTTGCCGTTTTCATTTTCACGTTTTTTTGTTTTTCGACGTTGCGTCGTTTCAGGCATGGATGGCTCCCTCCAGAGGGAGAAATTGGGAGGTTATAGGATAATTATGTTTTCGATGCATCGGTTTTTAATGTCGCCTGTTGCACCATCTTCCATATTTCCCTGCAGCCTTCTCCGGTTTTAGCCGAGGACATCACAACGGAACGGCCTCCCATGGATTGGGAAATCAGGCGCGCCTGCAGACTCTTTTGATTGTTCGACAGCTTGTCGGATTTTGTCGCCACTACGATTCGGGGCAGCTGCAGCCGGTCCATCCATTCGGATAACTGCATATCCATCCCCGTCGGCGGTATCCTCGAGTCTACCAGTTGGACTACCAAGGCAATGGTTGATTGTTTTTGAAAATACCTTTCGATCAGATCTTTCCACTTACGAACAGCAATTTTTCCGGCTTTTGCATAGCCGAAACCGGGCAGATCAACAAAAAAGAACGTCCGGTTCACACGATAATAATTAATACTCTGGGTTTTTCCCGGGGTGGAGCTGGTTCTGGCCAGCTTTCCATGGCCCGCCAGTCGGTTGATCAGACTGGATTTGCCGACATTCGATCGGCCTGTGAATACCACCTCCGGAATCCCTTCACGAGGGAAGTCCCGCTCCGTGACGGCGCTTATTACAAATTCAGCTTGGACCACCGGAATTTTCGCGGGTTAGTGAGCGACATTCTCGCTTGGACGAATGCCGTTGATCTCGGACATATCGGACACTTGTCTGGGGGCAGGCATCTTCTCAAGAGCTGCCTGCAGAACTTCATCCATTGTTTCAACTAAAATGACGTTTAACGCTTCCAGGATATCCTGTGGAAGGTCCTGAAGATCTTTTTCATTTTCCTTCGGGAGGAGCACGTTCTTGATGCCTGCGCGATGGGCCGCAAGGAGTTTTTCCTTGACTCCCCCGATGGGAAGCACCTTGCCGCGCAGCGTGATCTCCCCGGTCATGGCGACGTCGTTGCGAACCGGTATTTTGGTCAGGGCGGAAACGATTGTGGTTGCCATGGTGATTCCCGCGGACGGTCCGTCCTTTGGAATCGCCCCTTCGGGAATGTGAATGTGCAGATCCATTTTTCTGGGGAATTCCCGGCCGATGCCGAATTCGGCGGCGCGGCTTCTTACAAAAGACATTGCGGCTCGAGCCGATTCCTGCATGACTTCTCCCAGTTTCCCCGTCAGGGTGAGCTGCCCTTTCCCTTCCATGAGAGTGGCTTCCGTCTGGAGAACTTCGCCGCCTACTTCCGTCCATGCAAGGCCCGTGGTCAATCCCACCTGGTCGCTGTCGCTGATTCCCTGCAGCCTGAATTTCTGCCTTCCGAGGAGCTTTTCCACCTCTTCGGACGTAATTTCGTTGCTTTCTATTTCGGCGGTGACGATATTCTTTGCTGTTTTTCTGCAGACGTTGGCTATTTCCCGTTCCAGATTCCGGACGCCGGATTCTCGCGTATACTTGCGGATAATTTCCAGCAATCCCTCATCCTGAAACTGTATCTGCTTCGCTTTCAGCCCGCTGGCCTCGATCTGTTTCCGAACCAGAAACCTTTTGGCGATTTCGAGTTTTTCGTTTTCGGTGTATCCGGAGAGTTGAATGACCTCCATCCTGTCCTGCAGCGGCCTCGGGATTGTGTGCAGCACATTCGCCGTCGCAATGAACATCACCATGGACAGATCAAATTCCGTATCCAGGTAATGATCGACGAACATGTGGTTCTGCTCCGGATCGAGCACTTCAAGCAGGGCGGAGGAGGGATCGCCCCGGAAGTCCATGCTCATCTTGTCCACTTCGTCCAGCATGAATACCGGGTTCCTGGTTCCCGCTTTCTTCATGTACTGAATGATCTGCCCCGGCAGCGCGCCGATGTACGTTCTGCGGTGCCCCCGGATCTCGGCTTCGTCCCGCACTCCTCCGAGGGACAGGCGGACGAATTTCCTGCCGGTCGCCCTCGCGATGGATTTGCCCAGCGACGTTTTCCCGACGCCCGGGGGGCCCACGAAACAGAGGATGGTTCCCTGCGGTTTCTTGACCAGGCTGCGGACGGCCAGGAATTCGAGGATGCGGTCTTTGATCTTTTCCAGGCCGTAGTGATCTTCCTCAAGCACTTTCTTCGACCAGTTGATATCCCGGATCTCGCGCGATTTCTTGCTCCAAGGCATAGCTATGAGCCAGTCGAGGTAGGTTCTGGAGACGGTGGATTCGGCCGACATGGGCGGCATCATTTCCAGCCGCTGAAGTTCCTTTACGGCTTTTTCGTGAGCGTCCTTGGGCATTTTTGCCTCTTCGATCTGCCGTTTCAGATCATCCAGCTCGCTCTTTTCGTCCTTCCTCCCCAGCTCTTTCTGGATCGCCTTCATCTTTTCATTCAGGTAATATTCCTTCTGCGCGCGCTCCATCTGGCGCTTGACGCGTCCCTGAATGTTGCGGTCCACCTTGATTTTTTCCATCTCCACTTCAATGATTTCGTTGATCTTTTCGATGCGCTCGGCAAGATCGACCATTTCCAGGAGCTGCTGCTTTTCTTCGATGCTGATGGGCAGATTGGCGCAGATATTGTCCGCCAGCTTGGAAGGCTCCAGAGTTTTCATCGCGTTCAGAATCGCGTCGTAGTTGACGTGATGGCTGAGCTTTGAAAATTGTTCGAATATGGTTTGGAGTTTCTTGATCAGCAGGTTGGACCGGGCGCTGGAAAGAGATGTTTCTTCCAGGATCTCCACGTCCGCAACGAAAAATCCCGGCTCGTCCGAGTGCCGGATCGCCTTGACCCTCTGCACGCCTTCAACCAGGACCTTGATATTTCCGTCCGAGAGCTTCACGCTCTGAACGATATTCGCGGCGGTGCCCACGGCGTAAATGTCCGAAGCTTTCGGTTCATCGACGGACGCGTCCATCTGTGTTGCGAGAAAGACTCTTTTGGAGCCTTCGAGCGCAAATTCCAGAGCCAGCACGGATGTAGGCCTCCCGATGACGAACGGGATCATCATGTGTGGAAATACGACCACACCACGGATCGGGATCATGGGAAGACGTTCGGTTTTCTTGGGCGGAATTTCTTTTGTCATTCTGTATGTTAACCGGCCTTTTCCAACAACGCGAAGGCGATGTCTTTATTCTCTACCATTTCGCGCGTTATCATGAATTCCTTGACCTTCTTCTGAGAAGGCAGCTGATACATCACGTCCAACATAAGATCTTCGAGAATGATTTTCAACCCACGGGCCCCCATCTTGCGTTCCAGTGCAAGGTTGGCGACCGCGCTGATTGCATCGTCGGTGAACTTGAGCTTGACATTTTCAAATTCGAAAAGCTTCTGATATTGACGTACCAGGGCGTTTTTGGGTTTGGTCAGTATTTCCACCAGGGCGTCGTGATCCAGATCCGACAGGGGACCGATAACCGGCATCCTGCCGACAAATTCCGGAATTAATCCGTACTTGATCAGATCCCTGGGCTCACATGCTTCGAGGATGTTTGACGGCGGGGTATCCTTGGCTTTTTTCAGGACCTTCGAGGGTTTTTCATTTTTCAGGAATCCCATGCTTTTCTTGCCGATCCGGCGTTCGATCTGTCTTTCCAGCCCGACGAACGCTCCACCGCAGATAAACAGGATATTGGTGGTATCGATCTGTATGAATTCCTGGTGGGGGTGTTTTCTTCCTCCCTGAGGAGGTACGTTGGCGATCGTGCCTTCCAGAATTTTCAGCAGCGCCTGCTGCACGCCTTCGCCGGACACGTCGCGCGTGATGGAAGGGTTCTCATCCTTTCTGGCGATTTTGTCGATCTCGTCGATGTAGACGATCCCCTGCTGGCACTTTTCCTTGTCGCCCCCGGCATTCTGGAGCAGTTTGAGAATGATATTCTCTACGTCCTCTCCTACATATCCCGCTTCCGTAAGCGTCGTGGCGTCGACAATGGCGAAGGGAACGGAAAGCATCCTGGCCAGCGTTTGCGCCAGGAGGGTTTTCCCGGTCCCGGTCGGGCCGATCAGCAGGACATTGCTTTTCTGCAGTTCGAGTTCACCGCGCTTCTTCGTCATTTCAAGGCGTTTGTAGTGGTTGTAGACGGCCACGGCCAGTTTCTTCTTCGTAATCTCCTGTCCGATTACGTAAAGGTCAAGAAACTCCTTGATTTCCTGCGGTTTTGGAAGTTTTTCTCCAATGGGAGAGGTCACGACGTCGTCTGCGATGATTTCATTGCATACGTCAACGCATTCGTCACAAATATAGACAGTGGGTCCCGCGATGAGTTTCTTGACATCATTCTGGCTTTTCGAGCAGAAGGAACATCTCAGAACATCATCGCGCTCATCATCTTTTCTCAAAGCAGTCCTCCGGAATACAGGAAAGCCGTTCTACTCTTTTCTGTTTATCACCTGATCCACTATACCGTATTCCCTGGCCTGTTCGGCCGTCATGATATAGTCGCGTTCTACGTCCTTTTCGATACGATCGAGATCCTGTCCTGTATGTTTCGCGAGAATTTTATTCATGGCTTCTCTAAGTCTGAGGATTTCTTTCGCTTGAATATCGATATCCGTAGCCTGACCCGCAAGACCGCTCAAAGAGGGTTGGTGGATCAGGATTCTGGAATTCGGGAGAGCAAATCGTTTCCCGTCGGCACCCGCCGATAAAAGCAATGCTCCCATGCTGGCTGCCTGACCGATGCAGATCGTCGATACGTCCGGCCTGATGTACTGCATGGTATCGTATATGGCCATGCCCGCGGATATGGAACCGCCTGGGGAGTTGATATATAAATGAATATCCTTTTCCGGATCTTCGGCTTCCAGGAAAAGAAGCTGGGCGGTCACGACGTTTGCCACATTATCATCAATAGGCGTACCCAAAAAGATAATATTATCCTTAAGGAGGCGCGAATAAATATCATACGCCCGCTCGCCCCTGTTGGATTGCTCTACTACCATCGGTATTAGTGCCAAATTCGTCACTCCACTGTAATTTTAGCATTGCGATAGATGAAATCAAACGCCTTGTTCTCTCGCAGGTGTTGCTTAAAACCCTCAATGCGGCCTTCCTTTTCGAGCTGTGCCCTTAATGCGGCTACAGATTTATTCGTCCCTTCCGCAATCTTCTGTAGCTCAGAATTGATTTCTTCTTCGGAAATTTCAATATTTTCCTGTCGGGCAATTGCATTAAGGAAAATCGACCGGCGGACCGATTCCTCCGCGCGCGGCCGTTCCTCGTCAACTATCTTTTTCCAGTCAATGGAGGCCTGCTGGATGTCGACTCCCTGCATGGCCAGTCTGGTAGCAGTCCGGTTGATGTAGGATTCCAGCTCATCCTGAATCATGCAATCGGGTACATCCACCTGCTGGCGTTCCACGATCGACTTCAATAACGCCTCTCTGGCATCCTTTTCGGCATTTTGAGTCGCCTCCGTTATCAAATCATTACGAACCTTTTCCTTGAATGCCGCCAGACTCTCGTGCCCGTTATCTTTCGCAAAATCATCATTTAGTTCGGCGAGCTGTTTCTCCTTTATTTCTTTTACCAGTACGGACCAGTGAACCTTTTTCCCGGCGAATTGTTTCTGGTGGTAGTCTTCCGGATATTCCACGTCGAAGGTCCGGGTCTCTCCAGCCTTGATGCCCAGGAGATTTTTCGTAAACTCTTCATGCGTTTGAGGATGTCCCAGCACTAAGGTGATGTCTTCCTGGCGCGTCGGTTTCGAGTCATCTTCGAATTGCCCATCGACGGTTACGGTCAGAATATGGCCGTCAGCCGCCTGGCCTTCGTCTACCGGGATGAATTGCGCCTGCCGCTCGCGATAGCTCTCGATCGTCTGATCCACTTTTTCATCCGTAATCAGGGGCGAGGCCTGGGTGACCGGAACTTCTTTGTAATCTTTCACTTCAAGATCAGGTAATATCTCGAACGAAAGAGTGAACTTCAGCGGGTTGTCCGGCTTGTTTTCGATATCCTTTATAACGGGTTGAGCCAACGGCTGGAGCTTGTGCTCATCAATGGCCTGTTGCCAGGTTCGTTCGATAATTTTCTGGGTAGCCTCCTGGCGTATTTCTTTCCCGTACCGCTGGTGGATGATGCTTAGAGGCACTTTGCCCGGCCTGAATCCGGGAATATTTGCTTTGCGGGCATACTCGCGTGAAAGCCCGTTGATTTCCTGGTCCAGTTCCGTTGCCGGCAACTCTACTTCCAGGTTTCTTTTGCAGCTGTTTACTTCAACAATTTCGGCTGTCAACTCGGTACCTACCTATATTTCCTTATTTGTTTATACTTTCACTCTGAACGCAGCGACAATTTCCACCAGGATTACAGTTATAAACCATAGCTGTTCCTAGGGTTGATTGGATTTTTCCTACGAATATCATCCTGCACGCATTCATCTTCCAGGTCAATGTTATATTTGGTGCGAAAGGGGGGAGTTGAACCCCCACCCCTTGCGGGACTGGATCCTAAGTCCAGCGCGTCTGCCAATTCCGCCACTTTCGCAATTGTCCGATTTGGAATTTCTATGTCCGGCTGTCCGTTATGTGCTGCCGGCCGGAGTAAATGCGGGCCTCAACCCCCTTTATCATAAGGTTTCGGTGTTTCGTTGACGGTAACGGTGTGTTTGGCCTTTCCGGTGCGTTTAATATCCGCGCCCGTCTCCATCGCTTCACTACATAACCTATTGGGAAATGTGGGTTAGCGAGTCGGTCAATCAAACTGGGAATGTAGCAAAGCCGGCTCTGTCTGTCAATGTTAGTCAGTCGGCAGTCGGCAGTCAGCAGTTGGCAGTTGGCAGTGGGCACAGTAGGCAGTATCTGTGATCCGCGGTTGGCAGTGAGATGGTGAAACAATGGGTGTCCAGGTTTACCAGGTTTCAGTCTGCAGTCCGCAGTAAGCTGGTAAAACAATGGGTGTCCATGATTCTATCGAACACAGGGTTCGCCCCTGCGCCTCATCTTCGATCTGTATTTTATGATAGTATTTGTTTTTAACGAGTTAGCGGAGGAAAACATCCATGAAGCTGGGCGTCATTGATTACATCGACTGTGCGCATTATATTCCGGGACACGACAAATGCGGATCCCTGCACGGGCATACCTATAAGGTGGAGGTCGTGATAGAGGGAGACAACAAATCCGGGGGAATGATCATCGATTTTGCGGAATTGAAGAAGTCCATTAAGGAAGTGTTGAGCCTATACGATCACAAAACCCTCAATGACATCCTGGAGTTCCCGTCTGTCGAGAATATTTGCGAATCCATCAAGAGCAAGCTGAGTGAATGTATCCCCTTTCCGCTCACCCTCCGCATCTGGGAAGGTCACGGGAAATGGGTTGAGATGTGAGCATTAAAGGTTCGGCGTAACGTTATAGCGTCAAACGTTAAACCTCCAACGTCAAACGTTCCAACGGTGCTTCTGCAATCGTGCCGGACAATTTTAATGTTCAAACGTTCAACGTCCGAACGGTTAAGCCTCGCGGTTACTTGTTCTCTAAAATCGGGTAAGTTGTAGGATTAAACAGAAGGCGGGCCAGCCGCAGGTCCGATTTGGTCAGATTCAAGACAATTTCCTCCGCTTTCCCGGGTTCGGCCGGGACGGTCCAGCCGTACTCCCTGTTCAGAACCTCCGCCAGCTGGCGCATGGAGGCAAGACTTGTTTTCTCATCCCCTTTCGAATCCATAGGCCTCGCCGATACGTAATTTAGGAACTCCCTGAAGGCCTTCCGGACATTATAATCGACGGCATCCATCTTTATATTTTTAATATAGCGGTAGGCAATTTCGTCGTCTCGAGGCGAAATGAAGTCTATCAACAGGGTTGTTTTGTCTTTCTTTAACTGTGAAAAACTGCCCATGGCCGACCATTCTGCATTCAGCCAGTTCGCAACATAAGAGGCGGATTCCGGTGTGATTGTCCGGGAAACGCCGGTGGATTCCATCACGAACCGCATGGTTTCCCACAGCGGCACGGGATCCATCCCCTCGGCTTTTTCGCTGATCTTGGCCATCATAACCGGCATTGCCATGGATGCCCACTGGAGATCTTTATCGCCTTCCGGCGTATTGAAGGGCAGGAATGCAATTCGAACGGGTGCGGAGGGCATGACTGCTTCCTTCTTTCCCTTAAAAAGGCAGGCGGATTGCGACAGCACGATCATGGCCGCTAAAGCCAGGATCGCTGTGTATCCGGATCCGTTTATGGGAAGCAAGCAACGAAAGGTGCCTTTCCGAGGGGCGCAGACGTTTTCGCTATCATTCGGCATTATCGGCTGATCTCCATTTTCAGAACATCCCGGTCCATGGGCCGGCGTAATGATCGATCCGGCCGGATACGATCTGTTCGCTGTGCCGCAGGCGGCCGGTTAATTGCAGGAGTATTCGTATCATAACTTTAACAAACACGCAAATCCGATCAATCGGTTGCAGGGAATACTGATAATTTATCGTTTCCCGTTCCCCGTTCCGGATTTTAAACGGGAAACGGTTCGAAATAAATCTACGATAGCCAGCTTCGCTATTCCGCCCGACAGCACTCCGAAAAACCATCGTAAATTTGTTTTTTTGAAATAAAAACAGGATTTGCAAAACAGACATTCCGAGAGAGCATCCTATGATTTCTTCAACAAGTACCAAAAACGACCGACTGGGAACATCCGGCTTTTTCAACGAAACAGGGGCGGCGCTGCTTATGGTGCTTCTGGCTATTTCAATTTTCTCCCTGCTGGGGCTGTTTATGGCGCTGGATGCGGCGAACGGTCTGTATATCAGCGATAATTACGAGAATCGGATTCAGGCTGCCTCCGCCGCCCTGGCGGGTCTGAATCATGCGCGGGCCTTGATGCGGGGTCTCGATTATGATGCGATTCTCGAAGGTGGAGATGGCGTGCACAGCCGAAGCCCTTCATATCTCAAGGAGGCGAAAAGCTACGGATTCCGCAGTCCGTTCTCTCTGACTACGGCCCGTTCTCTGGATATCCTGGACCCCTCCGCGGCTTTATCCCGAATCCCGGACGACGGTCTGATCAACACCGGCGCCTGCGGCGGGAAAAGAGGAATACCGTTGATTCCGATGACAGGTATTGTCCAGAAAGCCCCGAAGCCTGCCGGGCAGGGAGAGATAGTGACTTCGCGATATTTTGTCAAGGTTACGGACAACAATGGGGACATATCGGAAAGAGCGATGGATGTGAACGACAATCCGTTTATTGACGGCGACGGGCTGGTAATCGTCCGTTCCATGGGAATAGCGGAGACCTTTTTTAATGTTGTCGGACCTGTTTGGCGCCGAAACTCCGTAGTCGTCTTCGAGGCACGCTACCGGCGATTCTCCGTCTTTGATTTCGGCCCGGCTCTGCTTGTCCTGGGTTCCCATGTTTCTCCGCAGTTTGGAGGTACTTACGGAATTACCGGCGGGGTTTTTCCCGGTATCGGAGTTATCGACACGGATATTAACGATAAATCTTTCCCGGAGAATATCGTCGGCAGGGCACCCCTGGGACGCGGCAATATCTCAGGAGCCGGATTACCGAACCCATCGATCCGGGATATTACACATATAGCAGAGGCCGATCCTGAGAAAGCTGCGATACTGGATCCCGGCTATCTGGCGGACTTTGTGTTCCATGTGGCGCCGCGGTTTTCCGACAATTACTACCGCGGCGATCAACACTGGGGAGGGGGGAATGTTCCGGATCTGGGCAGCTATGACACATCGAAACCCCTGAACGCTCCGGGACAGGATCCGAAACTGACGGTTGTTCACGGCAACCTGCGCGTGACGGGGAATGTTTCCGGAGCGGGACTTCTCGTCGTTTCAGGAGATTTGTTAATGACGGATAACTGCCGTTACACCGGCCTTGTTCTGGCTCTCGGTTCGGGGCGAATAGGGCTTTCTATTTCCGGAAGCGGCATAAGCGGCGGCATCGTGGTTGCCAATCTTGAAGAATTTAATGGAAATCCCGGTTTTGGAATGCCGGAATTTTCTATATTGGGGAACAGCCGCATCAGGTCCGATACGGATGCGGTGGAGATGGCTCTTGGGCTGGTTCCTCCGGTACAGAGGGGCTTCAGGGAAATCGCCGGTACGGATCCGTAGAACTCAAAGAAGGTTTTCAGTTTTTGCAGCCGGCGCAGCTGGAGGCCGAGCAGGATGAACAGCCGCTGGACATGGAGTGTGTGCTCCCGTCGCTTGATTTGGAAACTCCGCTGAAGCACGAGTAAAGCTTCTCAACTTCTTCAGAGTGGCAGTCAGGGCAGGATACTCCATTTTCGGACGATCCGAAGACGAGCTTTTCGAATTCCGATTTGCACTTCAAGCACTTGAACTCAAATATCGGCATAGCAACCTCGGGTGTAAATCCATTCAAATTACTATAATAGCCAATACCTCAAAGAACATCAATATATCAGAGCGGTGCGCGATAGATGAAGGGGCGAACCTTCCGCCTTCGCCCTGTCGTGCTTCGGCGGACAAGTTGGTGTTCGCCCTCCATCGGATTATGGATTAAAAATTAAAGATAGAAGATTAAAAACGATTTGATTGGATTAGCAGTGTCGACGAATTATATGAAACAGGCTTTTAGGTCGGGCAATTAAATTCATTCAACATCAACTGAACCAACATTTTCAGCCGCGCAGCTTTACTCGTCAGCCTTAATCTTCAATCTATGAAGGTTCGCCCCTACTGCGTGAAATCGACCTCGGGCGGCTTTTCGCTTCCAGGTTCCGACTGGAAATACTCCTTCTTCTGAAAACCGAAAAAGCTGGCGAACATATTGGCGGGGAATCTCCTGATGCTTGTATTGTATGCTTGGGCTGCCTCGTTGAAGCGCATGCGTGCAACCGAGATCCGGTTTTCAGTTCCTTCCAGCTGGCTCTGCAATTCGAGGAAGTTCTGGTTGGATTTCAGTTCGGGATAGCGCTCGACAACGACCATGAGGCGGGAAAGAGCTCCACTCAATCCTGCCTGTGCCTGTTGGAACTGCTGGAATGCGGCTGGATTGTTGAGTATTTCCGGGCTTATCTGCATCGAACCCACTTTCGCGCGTTCCGCAACAACGGACTGGAGCACTTCTTTTTCCTGTGCGGCGAAACCTTTCACGGTCGCAACGAGATTCGGAATCAGATCCGTCCGCCTCTGGTACTGGTTTTCCACCTGAGCCCATTGAGACTCCACCGCTTCCTGTTGCGTAACGAGACTGTTATAGATTCCTTTAATGGAAACAAACAGAATAAGTGCTAAAAGTACAACAGCTCCCAGGCATCCGATTCCTATTGCCGCACCTTTTTTCATTTCATAACCTCCGCTTCAATTGCATCGATACAGTATTGCAGTCTTCAGGCACTTAGGCAAATGATTCAACGTTTTTTTCAAAGCCTATCAGCGTGGGCTCCGGCAGGAGCGATACGCCGAATTGCGAAAGAACCTTTTCCTGGATTCTGTGCATCAGGTCGACGAATTCCCGGGCCTGTGCGCCTCCGTTGTTGACAAGGGCAAGGGCGTGTTTGCTCGAGACGCCCACGTTGCCATGAGTGAATCCCTTCTCAAAACCCGCCTGTTCCACAAACCAGGCAGCGGGCAGCTTCACATTGCCCGAATGGGCCGTAAAGCGCGGGAGATTTTCCGTTTTCGCCAGGAGACCCTGCGCGCGCGCCTTGTTTTCAATTTCAGTCGCTTTGCCGGGTTCCAGAACAGGATTTTTAAAGAAGGATCCGGCGGTCTTCAGGTCGTCATCGGTTTGATTCAGAACCATGCCTCTGGATTCCCGGATTTTCACAACAGCCCGGCGGACCTCTCCTATGCCTGGAGTTTTCGATCTGCCGTTGAAGCAGTCCTCGAGATCTTTGTACAGAATTCTCGGCTTGCCGTACGGGCGCAGGGAAAAGGCGACTTTAAGGATTATGTAGCGATCCCGTTGCGTAGTATTGAAGATGCTTGTGCGGTAACCGAAACGGCAGTCCCTGCCGCTTAATTCTTCAATGCCGTTTGTTTCCCTGTCCAGCGCCCGTATGGAGAGGATGACGTCGCTGATTTCCTGGCCGTAAGCCCCGATATTCTGTACGGGAGCGCCTCCGACCGTTCCGGGAATCCCGCTAAGGCATTCAATGCCGGCCAGATTCTGATCGACGCATCGTTGGACGAACCCGTCCCACATTTCTCCGGCGGCTACCGAAATGAATTCGCTGTTGTCCTCGTCCAGGGGCTGGATGCCCCGGGTTTCCATTCGGACAATCATGCCGGGGAACCCGGAATCGGAAACGAGGATGTTGCTGCCTCCGCCGATAATGAAAACCGGGCACGCATGCATGCGCGCGAATTCCAGGGCTTCGGGAACCTGGTCCTCATGTTTTATGGAAACCAGGAAACGCGCCGGCCCTCCTACTCCGAGCGTTGTGTATGGCGCCAGAGTCACATTTTCTCGAATTGATAAGGCGGTTCCTGGTTTCTTCATAAATTTAATCGGGGTCCTGAAAAGGGAACATAGCATATGGAACTGCGCAGATGAACAAACTTTGAAAATTTCCCGTTTTAATAGGGTGGCTATTTGCCCGGCGGAAGAATGTAAATTCCTTTTAAGCGTGTCGTTGGTTATAATCAGAGGCTATGAAAGCACACCTCAAAAGAAGCCTTGTATTCCTGTGCATTTTATTCTGCTCTTCGGCCTGGAGCGCGGACCCCGTTGTTGCGGTCAGGGGGATGCCGCCTCGGGGGGCCGTTGAACCAGGGGCCGTTGCCGTCGTCACGGTGGAGCTCGATATCCGCAGTCCTTATCACATAAACTCCAACAAGCCGCTGGAAGAGTACCTCATCCCGACCTCTCTGAAACTGGAGCCGGTGTCGGGTCTGGAGATCCGGAACATTCTCTTCCCCGCTGCCGAAATCAAGAATCTGGAGATTTCCGATGTGCCGATGGCGCTTTATGAAGGCGCCGTGAAAATCGCCGTGGAGATTGTTCCGAACGCGTCCCTGGCGGGCGGCAATGTCGAGCTCATGGGGAATGTCCGTTATCAGGCCTGTGACGATTTTACGTGCCTGCCCCCTGCGGAGGAGACCTTTGCCGTGGAATTTTCTGTCGCAGACAGCGTCACGAAACGCGCGGAACCGGAACAGCTGTCCTCCGAATCCACAGGTCCGTCGCCGGAACAGCCGGATACGGAAACCGCGCCTCTTGCGCGGACAGGCGGCGATATCGGGAAGTCCGGACTTTGGGATTTTGACCGGAAGAGTTTTCCTCTCATGCTGCTGCTGGTGTTTCTGGGCGGTCTGGCGTTGAATCTCACCCCCTGCGTCTATCCGATGATTCCAATAACGATTACCTATTTCGGCGGCCAGGCGCAGGGAAAGAAGGGAAGTATAGTCGCGCATGCAGCTCTCTACATCATCGGCATGGCGGTGACGTATTCCCTGCTCGGAGTGACGGCGGCACTCACAGGCGGACTTTTCGGCATGGCGCTTCAATATCCTCCGGTACTGGTCGGGATCGCCCTTGTTATGGTCCTTCTGGCGCTCAGCATGTTCGACGTTTTCGAACTGCGCATGCCTGCTTTTCTCAACCGTATGGCGGGCGGAAATCGGAAGGGTTTTACCGGCACGTTCGTGATGGGGCTTACAGTGGGGATCATTGCGGCCCCCTGCATCGGTCCCTTCGTTTTCGGTCTCCTGACATATGTGGGAAACAGTGGAAACGTCCTCCTGGGGTTCCTGCTTTTCTTCGTGCTTTCACTCGGATTGGGGATACCGTTTCTCATTTTGGGAATTTTTTCCGGAAGCATCCATAAGCTGCCCAGTTCCGGGGAATGGATGGTCTGGGTGCGGAAAGTGTTCGGTTTCATCCTGCTTGCGATGGCTGTTTTCTTCCTCAGGACTCTTTTCCCGAATCCACTCGTCTATCCTTTGGCGCTTGCTCTTATCCTTGTCCTTGCGGGTGTCTACCTTGCCTGGATCGTACCGGTGGCAGGGACGGGCAAGGGATTCGTCTGGCTGCGGAACCTCGCAGGGACAGGGTTTTTTATCGCGGCGCTTTTTGTGTCCGTAACAGGATTGCAGGCCTATGTGGATACAGTCCTTGGAGGTAGTACACGGATAAATTCAACCGGCTCCGGCCGGAATGCAGGCCGGACGATTGAGTGGATCCACTTTTCGGAAGGAGTGCTGGACAGGGTTTCACTGGATGGGAAACCGGTTTTTATCGATTTCTACGCCGACTGGTGTGCTCCGTGCAAAGAACTTGACCGCAATACGTTCACGGATCCTGAAGTCATCCGGTTATCGAGGCAGTTCATAATGCTGAAGGTCGATCTTACTTCGGCAGACGATCCCGGCGCGGAGGCCTTGCGGAAAAAGTATGGAGTCCGGGGCCTTCCTACTCTTGTGTTTTTGCGTCCGGACCACAGCGAAATCGAGAATCTGAAGATTACCGAATTTGTGCCGGCGGATGTTCTTCTTCCCAGAATGGATCAGGCCCTCCGGATGAATGCGGAGGTAGAGTAGCGACGGACGTCTGATCTGGATCAAAGGGCGAACCCAAGGTTCGCCCCACCTTTAATGTGGAGATAACGCCTTTGTCTAAATACATGCCGAAACGAATAAAACGGGTCTCGCCGGTTCAGACAGATATCTACTGGATCGACGGGCATGTCAGTTCCTACCCTTCATGGTATTTAAGAGAGATGTGTCCCTGCGCGGAGTGTGTCGATGAAAATACAGGGGAACGGAAAATAGCGCCCGGCAGCATACCGGCCTCCATGGAACGGGTGGATGTTGAACTGGTCGGCAACTATGCGCTGCATTTCACCTGGAGCGACAATCACGATACCGGCCTGTATACATACGATTTTCTGCGTTCCCTATGCCCCTGTTCCCAATGCCTTCCCGGCGGGTTGAAGGAGCCGTCGGCGCAGGCGGGAAACGCCGGTTCCTTTGAAGCCTGACAACCATTGCCTGCTGATTTTTCAACGCATCTGCAATGCGTTCATTCTTCTCCAGGCATTGAGTCCATGCCGATGAATCGGCCGCGGAGAAAGCTTCTTGGAATAAAGGAATCAAATCCCTCAAACCGTAGAGATAAAATCGTTTCTACACTATGCGTTGCAGTTGCTTTTTCCTTGACTTGCATGTATATTCGAGGGCGGCCCGTATCATCCTTCCTACAGGAAGATGAGAGGACCGATCTGTCTGGGGAATGGTTGCTATTTCCTGGCCCGCGTTTCTTATAGGGTTTCGATTGGAACGAAAACAGACGAAGGCATTAAATGAAGTCTCTGCGTTCCACGCAGAAGTGAAGCAAAAGCATTGCAGCAAGGAAGTGAAGAGAAAAATGAAAGAACAAGGCGTAGTTAAATGGTTCAATAACGAGAAAGGCTACGGTTTTATCCGACGCGATTCCGGGGATGATGTTTTTGTGCACCATTCCGCTATACAGGGTCAAGGTTTCAGGTCGCTGAATGAAGGGGATCAGGTTGAATTCAGCGTGACCCAGGGACCTAAGGGATATCAGGCTCAGGAAGTTGTAAAGGTAGAATCCTAAGTTAAAGCCCCCGTTGCAGCACGGGTGTTTTAATGACTCCACAATAACTCAAACCGCTGAAGACTCCGCGAGGCTTACACGCGCGGTAGAGGGGTAAGTTCGCCATTTTCCCCGGGCGGAGCAATGCCTTCCTATATTCGCCGGTTTATTGATAATTCCGTGTATTTCTAAGGTTGCGAGAGAGAACGCAAGATTATGAACGTTTGCACGTTCAACGTTC
>CAZPHK010000022.1:31789-39561 GCA_964586015.1 uncultured Acidobacteriota bacterium
GTTCAACGTTCCACGTTAGAACGTTCAAGGCCGGTTTTACCACTTAATTAATGACGTATAAGGACTTTAGAACCCATCCGCCGGGATCGATCTCCACTGAGGAAGGGGACGCCGGCGCCGGAATGCGGAATATGCTGTCCCTGTCTTTGATGCGGATTCGGTGGATTTCCCGTCTGCTCCCGAACGACAGGACAAGTTCCATGGGCATATCGAACAGGCCGGTTTGCTGAACCTGGCGCACCTTGATTTCCACCACCCTGTTCTTTTCATCCCAGTTCCACTCCATCCGGTATTCGGGCCATGCCGGCTGATACAGCCATTGTTCGAAAAAAACACTCAGGTCCATGCCTGACGCCGTTTCCATTGCCTTCCGAAAATCCTTCGTCCATACGTTTCCACCGCTGTGCAGACTGTAGTAGTATTGGATCCCTTCGAAAAAAGCCTCATCTCCGACCAGGCCTCTCAGCATGTGCAGCACCCATGCCCCTTTTTCGTAATTCAGCGGATTCAGCTTTTTCATCAGATCCGTCAGGCCGGGATCGATAACAGGTCTGGAACGGGCCGCCGGGTAAGCAAATATTCTGTCGGCGTACCCGGCCATAGACTCCTTTAACGGCACGGAGGGTTCGGTATCCGCATAGAAGAGGGCATCGAAGTATGTTGCAAAGCCTTCGTTGAGCCAAAGATGGTCCCAGTCGGCCGGTGTGACGGAATTTCCGAACCATTGATGGGCTATTTCATGCGGCACCGGATCTTCGGACACCGGCAGCGGATAAAAAAGCGTTTCGCTGTAAAAAATAGTATTTGCGTTTTCCATCGCCGCCATCCGCGTGCTCGACTCGACATTTGCCAGCTTTTCGAAGGGGTACGGGCCGATTCGCTCGCTGAAATACCGGAGCATCCGGGCGGTTCGTTGGAATTTTTGCTCCGCGGCTACAGCATCCTGCGGAAAAACGTACCAGGAAATCGGTATTCCGAGGCATTCGACTCCGGAAGTAACGGAAAATTCGGCGGCTCCGAAAGCCATGCTGTAGGTCGGGATGGCGGCAGGTTCAACCCAGCGGGTTTTCCTGAGGCCGTCCGGCAGGAATTCGTCGAGAACTTTGTGTCCGTTGGCCACGACCGTATATTCGGCAGGAGCGGTGATAATGTAATCGACGGCAGCTTTGTCCGAAGGATGGTCGATCGAAGGGAACCAGCGGCTGGCCGCATCGGGCCAGTTGTCCGTAAAGAATATTCTGCGTCCGAACCTGTTCTCGCCGATCCGTATCCCGCTATTGTCCGTTGCACCGTGATACAGAACTTCGACCTTCACCGTTTCGCCTTTGCCGTATTCCCGTTCGAACCGGAAAGACAGCCGCCCGTTTCGGTGCGTAAAAGGGGTCTCGCGTCCCTGGATGCGCAGATGGTCCACTTTCATGCCGAACAGATCGAGCCACATTCCGGAAGCCCGCTTGCCCTGTATGCGGACATCTATCCTGGTCGTGCCGGTTATGGAATTCGACGTATCGTTCAGGAGTATCGAAATTTCATAGTGCAGAACGTCGACAGCGGGCTGGCGTGTGTAGGTATCCGCCCGGCCGGAAACGGCCGGAAGCAACAGGAACAGGATAATTGCCGCCATTCGTTTCATCTCTTCTTTGTACCATAGGACATGCTTATTTTTATCCAGCTATTTCGTGCCAATGGTGTCAGGCTAGATTGGCACCAATTTATAAACACCCGTTCATTATTGGTGGCCGTAATTGGCCACTCCCTGAATTTGGTGCCAACCTGGCCTGGCACCATTGGCACTATTTATGGACTGAAATCGTGCAAGGCTGCAGCGTGATTCGGTGTTACGATGTATAGGATAGACATTTCCGGTTTCCTGACGCACCGGACCGGCTGAAACCGCCTCAACAGGAAGCAGCCCTGACGGATTTCAGGATGAGGGAGGGACCGTGGCGAAGAAACAGACACAAATTCCAAAACGGCGTTATCGCGATAAGGTGGATCTTTCGATCCTGGGGCTGGGAGGAATGACGCTTCTGGATCTGGAGCGGGAAGACGTCGACGCTGTCGTCGCGCAGTCGTTCGAACGCGGCATCAACTATTTCGATGTGGCGCCCTTCTACGGAAACGGAGAAGCCGAGGAATCCATGGGACGGGCGCTGCCTCCATACAGGAAAAGAGCCTTTCTTGCCTGTAAGACCCTGGAGCGTTCCGCTGAAGGCGCGTCGGCGGAATTGAACCAGTCCCTTCGCCGGTTGCGTACGGACTTTATCGACCTGTACCAGTTTCACGCCGTTTCGGACCTCGATGAGGTGGAGGAGATTTTCGCCCCCGGCGGTGCCTGCGAAGCGTTTCTCAAGGCCCGGAAGAAAGGAAAAATCCGTTACATAGGTTTTTCGGCGCACACGGTGGAGGCGGCTCTGGCCATGCTGGACCGTTTCCCTTTCGATTCCATTCTGTTCCCGGTGAACTTCGTCTGCTGCGAACGGGGAAACTTCGGGCCTCAGGTAATAGCACGGGCAAGGGAACTGGGCGTCGCGCGCCTTGCCATCAAAGCAATGGCGCACGGTCCCTGGCGAAAAAACGAGAAAAGAAAATATCCGAACTGCTGGTACCGTCCCATTGACGACAGGGAACTCGCCAGGCAGGCTCTCCGTTTCACCCTGTCGGAAGACGTTACCGCGGCGATACCGCCCGGGGATATACGGCTGTTTCGCATGGCATTGGATCTTGCCTGCGACCTGCCTCCCCTCACCGGAAAGGAACGGGCGGAGCTCCTGGCCGGCGCGGTTAAGCTCCGCCCGCTGCTTCGGGCGTAAATATATGCCCTGATAAAGAGGTAAAGTTCTGGCCTGATGCTGAATACTGAATTAAGATAGCAGATAACGGAGGGTGCCGATGGCACAGAAACAGGCAGACGCCGACAACCTTCAGTTTATCCTGGATGAAAGAACCCGCCTGGAGCGGGAGGGCCTCCTGATCCACCCGCGAACCCTGGAGTCCCCGCAGGGCGCATGGGTCAAGGTCGACGGCCGGAAGGTCCTTAACCTGGCTTCGAACAATTACCTCGGACTGGCGAACCACCCGAGGTTGAGGGAAGCCGCGCATGCGGCGATCGATGCTTTCGGTGTAGGACCGGCCGCGGTCCGTACAATTGCGGGAACGATGTCGCTTCATACGGAGCTTGAAGGAAAACTCGCCCGTTTTAAGAAAGTTGAAGCCGTACTCTCTTTTCAGTCCGGATTCAATTCCAATGTCGCTGTAATTCCGGCCCTGGTTGGAAAGGAAGACATCATCTTTTCGGACGAACTGAACCATGCCTCCATTATCGACGGCTGCCGTCTGGCAGGGACTGCCGTTGTACGCTACGGGCACTGCGACCCGGAATCCCTCAAGCAGAAGCTTTCGGAATATTGCCGGGACGGTTTCGCCGGGCGGACGCTGATCGTTACCGACGGCGTGTTTTCCATGGACGGAGACATCGCCCCGCTGCCAGACCTTGTCGAACTGGCGGAAGCGCACAATGCGATTATGATGGTGGACGACGCCCATGGAGAGGGTGTCCTGGGGCGGGGTGGACGAGGCGTGGTCGATCATTTCAAACTGCATGGACGGGTCCACGTAGAGGTGGGGACGCTGTCGAAAGCTTTCGGCGTTGTCGGCGGATTCGTGGCCGGAAGAAAAATCATCATCGAACATCTCCGCCAGAAAGGACGGCCGTTCCTTTTCTCAAGCGCCGTAACGCCGGCCGATGCGGCCGCCTGCAGCGCAGCCGTCGATATTCTCGAATCTTCCGACGAACCGGTTCGCGGCCTCTGGAGCAACACGCGTTATTTCAAGGGGAAAATGAAGGATGCGGGCTTCGATACGGGAAGCAGCGAAACGCCGATCGTACCTGTCATGCTGGGCGAGGCCAAAACCGCCCAGGATTTCAGCCGGCGCCTTTTCGAACGGAACGTATTTGCCATGGCGATTGGATTTCCGACCGTGCCGATGGGCAAAGCGCGTATACGTGTCATGATTTCCGCGACGCATTCGCGGCAGGATCTGGATTACGGCATCGAACAGTTCTGTGAAGTGGGCAGGGAATTGCGGATAGTGTCTTAATAACGTTTGGAAATAATCGGTCAATACATCGGATGCCTCCGCGGGCATCCAAAGGGAGCGAAATAGAGATATGAGATATTTATGGATGCTTTTACTGGCGGCCTTTCCAATAGTTATGAATCCGGCGACGTTTGCCCGGGAAGAGACCCGTCTGTTGCGCTTTCCGGCAATTCATGGAGACAGGATTGCCTTCAGTTATGCCGGAGATCTGTATACGGTTTCCTCGAAGGGGGGCATTGCGCGCAAGCTGACAAGCGATATCGGATATGAGATATTTCCCCGCTTTTCGCCCGACGGTAAGAGCCTCGCCTTTACCGCGCAATACGACGGCAATACCGAAGTCTATCTGATGGCGGCCGAGGGGGGCATTCCGAAGCGGCTGACCTATACCGCGACACTGGACCGGGACGATGTTGCCGACCGCATGGGCCCCAATAATATCGTCATGGGATGGAAAGGGGGCGATCAGATTGTATTCAGGTCCCGCAAGGATGAGTGGAACTCCTTCAAGGGCGGTCTTTTCCTGGTGCCGAGCGACGGCGGCCTGTCCGAGCCTCTGCCGTTGCCCCGGGGCGGCTTCTGTTCCTATTCTCCCGACCTGAAGAAGCTGGCGTACAACCGCGTTTTCCGGGAATTCCGGACCTGGAAGCGTTACCGGGGAGGTCAGGCGGACGACATCTGGATCTACGACTTCGATACCAGGCAGACCGTCAATATCACGGACAATCCAGCGCAGGATATCATCCCGATGTGGGCCGGAAACGATATTTTCTTTATTTCGGATCGCGGGAAGAACGAGCGCTTCAATCTGTACGTCTACGAAATTGCATCCAAAAGAACGCGTCAACTTACGGACTTCAAGGACTTCGATATCAAATTCCCTTCCATGGGCGACGGGGCCATCGTGTTTGAAAACGGCGGCTATATCTACCGTTTCGATCTCGAGAGCCGCAAGGCCGAAAAGGTGCCCGTTTCCATCGAGGACGACCAGGTTTCCGGCCGTGGAGGGTTGATCAAAACCGCTGAATCGATTTTCAGCTATGAAATCGCGCCCGACGGCAGCCGCGCCCTTTTCGACGCCCGAGGGGATATATACACCGTTCCAGCGGAACACGGACCCACGCGGAACCTCACGAACACCCCGGGCGCGCACGAGCGGGCGCCCAAATGGTCCCCGGACGGGAAATGGATTGCTTACATTTCCGATGCTTCCGGCGAGGACGAAATTTACATCATGCCGCAGGACGGTTCAGGTCCGGCGAAGCAGTTGACGCAGGGCGGGGACACATACAAGTTCTACCTCCTGTGGTCCCCCGACAGCAAAAAGATACTTTGGTCGGACAAAAAACTTCGCCTGCTGTACGTGGATGTCGAAACCGGGGAGGTTACGACGGCGGCAACGGCGGAAGCCTGGGAAATCACGGAATTCAACTGGTCCCCCGACAGCCGGTGGATCGTGTATGCCCAGGAAGAAACGAGCAAGATGAAGACGCTCTACCTCTATTCGGTCCAGGAAAATAAGACATTTGCCGCAACCGACGGTTGGTATACTTCGGGTAATCCGGCATTCAGCGCCGACGGAAAATATCTGTTCTTCGTCTCCGACAGAACCTTCAATCCATCCATGGACGGTGTGGAGTTCAACTACAGCTACAGGGACATGTCGAAAATCTACCTGATGACGCTGGCGAAGGAAACCAAATCTCCCCTGGAACCTAAGAGCGACGAGGTCAAGGTCAGGGATGAGGAGAAACCTGCTGAAGAAGGGGAAAAGGCCGAGGAGGAAAAGAAGAAAACGGACGAATCGCCCGAAGCCGTTACCGTTTCCGTGGATACGGAAGGATTGAGTTCCCGCGTTGCGGAATTGCCCGTGCCCGGCGCGTCCTACAGGCAGCTGGTTTCAGTCGGGAATAAGCTTTACTACATGCAGCAAAAAGGAGGCGACCCGGCCAAGTTGATGATGTTCGATTTCGACAAGCAGAAGGAAACCGAACTGCTGGACATCAACGGCTTTGAAATATCGGCGGACTCCAAAAAGATCCTGGTCGGATATAACAGGTCGTACGCGATTATGGACCTGCCTGCCGCCAAGGCGCCGATCAGCGGAGAGCTCAAGCTTTCGAATATGACCATGAAGCTCGACAGGACCGCCGAATGGAAGCAGATATTCAACGAATCCTGGCGGCAGATGCGCGATTTCTTTTACGATCCCGATATGCACGGCGTCGACTGGGAACAGGTCCGGCGGAATTACGAGCCGCTTCTTCCTTTTGTCCGCCATCGGAAGGACCTTACCTACATAATAGGAGAGATGATAGGAGAACTGAATGTCGGGCATACCTACGTCGGCGGCGGAGATGTGCCCGACGTTAAGCGGATCAAAACCGGCCTGCTGGGTGCGGTGCTCGAAAAGGACGCAGCTTCGGGATACTTCCGGATTGTTCACATACTCGAAGGCCGCAACTGGGACAAAAATGTCCGTTCTCCCCTGACCGAAATCGGCGTGGATGCGCGCGAAGGCGACTTCATCCTTGCCGTCAACGGCGAGCCGACCAATGGAATGCAGGACATCTACGAATCGCTGGTCGATACCGTCGGCAAGCAGGTCCGCCTCAAACTGAATTCCACGCCGTCCGAAGAGGGAAGCCGCGAAACGGTTGTGGTCCCGATCGGAGACGAGACTCCGCTTGACTATTACGACTGGGTGCAGGGAAACATTGAAAAGGTCAGCCAGGCGACCCAGGGGCGGGTGGGCTACATACATATTCCCGATATGCAGATCGACGGTATGAACGAGTTCGTCCGCTACTTTTATCCCCAGTTGCGCAAGAAAGCGCTGATTGTCGACGTGCGCGGCAACGGGGGCGGGAACGTATCGCCGATTCTGATCGAGCGGCTGCGCCGCGAGGCGGCCATGATCGACATCGCGCGCAATGTAGCTCCGGAATTCGATCCCGGCGGGCTGCTTGAAGGACCAAAAGTGGCCCTAATAGACGAGTTTTCCGCCTCGGACGGGGATATCTTCTCCTATCGTTTCCGGTTCTACAAACTGGGCAAGTTGATCGGCAAGCGGACCTGGGGCGGTGTTGTGGGAATCAGGGGGACTCTCCCGATCGTCGACGGGGGATTCCTGATGCGGCCCGAATTCTCCCGCTACGATCTAGCCGGTACGAAATGGATTATGGAGGGGCACGGCGTAGACCCCGACATTGTCGTGGACAACGATCCGGCCAGGGAATACGAAGGAGTCGACCAGCAGCTGAACAAGGCCATCGAGGTCGTCCTGGAGGAATTGGAGAAGGCCCCGGTGAAAATTCCGCCGCCGCCTCCTTATCCGAAAAAGTAGCCCGCCAGGCGACGGCCTGGATATCGGGGAATTGCATTGTTCAGTAGAGTTAGCCGTCCGGAGCAGGCCACGCTCCGGACGGGTTGTTCGGAATTACGGCCGCAGCCCGAATCGGCTTCATAAGATCGGGTACGCGCCCCATAATGGAAAAATCCGCCTTCACAACAGCGGCCGGGCATGTTACCCTCATGGGCGTCGTTCAACCCTAGGATTCAGTCCTGGTGGGGCGACGCACCGCAAAAAAAGAGTGGGCCGTTAGCTCAATTGGCAGAGCAACTGACTCTTAATCAGTAGGTTGAAGGTTCGATTCCTTCACGGCTCACCA
>CAZPHK010000023.1:0-7269 GCA_964586015.1 uncultured Acidobacteriota bacterium
TAAATTACTTAAAGAATTAAGCTTACAGTTAAGTTAACAGCATTGGGTCGGACCAGAGTAAATACCTGAAATATCTCTAGATAGGAGTGTTTTTACTGTTAAAAACAGGCCTTAGAGGCATATTTTGGGGTCCTTTTCTGCATCTAAGAATCTATAATCTAGGTCAAAATCCTTAGATTGAAAAAAGACCCCCCAAATATGCCTCTTAGGCCCTTTTTTCATTGTTAAAATGAACTTATGTTCTTTTTATGCAATAATTTTCTGTGGTCCGACCCCAATTAAACCATATGATTGCCGCAGAAGATTTAAAGGAAATAGCGCTGGATTCGAACGCCGATTACTCAGCCGTTATAGAAACGTCCGCGATACAGTTTTATGAAGACGTCCGCCGGGCCTGTGAACAGAACGTCTGCGGCAAATACGATACCAGCTGGATGGGGCCTCCGGCCATCGGCCCGATCGACGAGTTGAAGAAACGGGTGCAGCGGTATAAACAGGGATTGTTGTTTCAGACGGTGCATCCTACGGGCGGTTCTTTCGATATGAAAGGCATGTTCGAGGCAGTCCGGTCCCATGAAGCAATTTTCAGGGATTTCCTGCAACAGATAAAGGACAAGTATCCGGACGAGGACATTCTGGCGCTCGATGCCGGCTGCTGCAGCTACTGTGAAAAGTGCGCCTACCTGGACAAAGAACCCTGCAGAAGCCCCGATCAGGCCTTGTCGTCGGTTGAAGCTTATGGAATGAACGTGGCGGGTTTGATGAAAATCGCCGGCATGCCCTACAACCACGGCAAGAGCGCCCTCGGCTTCGTAGGACTTCTCCTGTTCAATGCGGTTTAACGTTTAACATCCAACAAAGCAGGGATGATTGCGTGTGATTGTCTGATGGAACGCCGACCTGTCCATCGAAACTCTTGTACGTAAGCCGAAGGTGCTGCACTACAGAAGATCGCAATAACAAAACCTTTCTTCGCGCAAAACCTTTTCGCCCCGCTTCACCTCAACAGGCCTGCTGAAAATCGGGCCATCATATACAAAGGAATGGAACTCGCCGTTTTCCCCGCAGGGATCAATGCTCTTAGGAAGATCCTCAATAAATGACTCGTCGAATTCACGGCCTGAAAATTCTTTGTCCAACACCCGGGTATCCACACACGTGATAAGGGCACGAAAACCCGAACGGATGAATTCCTGCGCCAATTTAGTGGTATCTTTTCCCCAGAGCGGGAAGATCGCCTGCATCCCGGTCCGGTTCATATGTTCTTCGCGATAAGCCCGGATGTCCTGCAGAAAAAGATCGCCGAACGCCACGTCCGAAATTCCCCCCTGCCGGTATTTTCCCAGAATCTTTTCCATACGATTTTCGTAAATATCGTTGGAACAGTTCTGTGGTATGGTAATTTCCTCAAGCGGATACCCCAATGCCCCGACCTGATCCAGCAGCAGACGGCGCCTGACGCCGTGCATGCTGATCCTGTTGTAGCCTTCAGTGACAGTGGTCAGAAGGGCCGCGACGCCGGCTGCATTTTTGCGCTTGAGTTCGTAGAGAGCCATGGCGGAATCTTTCCCGCCGCTCCATGCAAGGACCACTTTATTATATTCATTCATGGCGGCTGCATTCTAACGCATCGGAACGGCGAGTCGAAGAAGCGAATGCACTATATTCGCAAACCATTTGAAAGAGATTATGTCCAAAACCATTGAAGTCGAAAGCCTTGTATTTCGCTATCACCTGGAGGAAGTGCTTCACAAAATCAGTTTTACCGTTGGCAGCGGGGAGGTGGTCGGTCTGCTCGGTCCCAACGGGGCGGGGAAGACTACGACCCTCAAGATACTGACCGGTATCCTTTCTCCCGGGGAAGGATCCGTCCGGGTTGAGGGGCTGTCTTTACCCGGACTGGCAGTGGACGTGAAGGGCAGAATAGGCTATGTGCCCGAAACCGCCGGCCTCTATGAAAGCCTCACAGCCCAGGAATACCTGGAACTGATCGGGCGTTTGCACGAGATCGAGGAGAAAACGCTGAAGCATAAAATCGTTACACTGCTTGAAGTCCTGGAAGTCGCGAAAGCGCGTTTCAACCGGCTTGTGACCTTCTCCAAGGGGATGCGCCAGAAAGTGTTGATCGCCGCCGCCCTGCTTCACAATCCGTCGGTATTTTTCCTGGACGAGCCGTTGTCCGGCCTGGACGTCCGCACCTCTCTCATCATCAAAGATCTTATCCAGGCTCTGGCCCGGGAAGGAAAGACCATCCTGTATTCCTCCCATGTTCTGGATGTCGTGGAGCGGGTGTGCGACCGGGTCCTGATCATTCACCAGGGAAGCCTGATAGCGGACGGTTCGATGGATGCGCTCAGGAAACAAACCAAGGGAAAAACGCTGGAGGACGTATTCCGCCAGTTGACGCACACGGACGATACGGCGCCGGCGATTGGGCGCGCCCTGGAAGCGATGAAACTATGATTAAGTCAAACGGCTTTGTAGATAAAATTCTCGATACCGGTATAGCCGGAAAAGTTTGTTCCGCACTTGGAATAGAAGTCCGTCGGTATAAGATCCTGCTGCATCTTTTCGACACGCTCAGCAATCGCCAGGAATTGATGAATACAACCGTAGGACTGGATAGCATTTCCCTGTGGTATCTCTTCCTGTCGATTCTTTTTTGCCTGATTGCACTTGCAAATCCGTCCCTGCAGACCTATCTCCTCACATTTGTCGTCGTCACGATGGTTTTTCTGCTGATGACGATTATTCAGGAAGCCGCACACAGCCTGCTTGATCCCGACGAGGCTACAATCCTGGCGCACCAGCCAATACGGGGCGCGACCTACGTGGCGGCCAAATTAACGCATCTCTTAAAAATCGTTGCCATCGTCGTACCCTGTTTGAATCTATTCCCGGCGTTGGCAGGCTTTTTCCTGACCCAATCCCGGTGGTATTATCCGCTCACTCATCTAATCGCTGCCTATGTCGCGGGATTATTTATCGCCTTTTTCGTCTGCGGCACCTACGGCTGGCTGTTCCGTCTGATCTCTCCTGCCCGGCTGAAGAATACGGTTCTCTGGCTCCAGGCTCTGTTGCCGTTTATTTTTATGGCTTTCTTCCAGGCAATGAAAATATTTATCGATGCCGAACGGATAGCTCCAATTTTCACTAAAATGTTCAGTGCATCCTGGATGCCATGGCAATGGTTTGTCGCCATCGGGATGCTGGGGCATGGCGGATACAGGGGATGGATTATCCGGGAAGCCCTGGCAGGTTGTCTTCTGACAGCATTTTTTATTGCTTTCGGCCTGCGCGCTTTCCGTGCCGATTACCTGATAAGGGCTTCGAGCATTATCCAGGGGCATCCGGCGCCCGTTGTTTCCTCGTACCGGATTTCGTGGCTGGCCGGGCTTGTGCGGAGAATTACAGGCGGTCCCCCGGGATATGGGGCTTTTAAATTTTTCGGGATCATGTGCCGGCGCGACTGGAATTTTCGCCGCCTGGTTCTTATGTACGGCCTGTTTTACTTTATTGGAGGGTTGGCCGCGGCTATCGGCGGGATCCGGATATCGCCGTTCGGGTCCGCTTCAGAGTTGAAGCCGGTTTTCTCGCCGGTGCATCTCTTTCCGCATGCCCTTGGTTTCGTACTGGTTCTTTGCTGCAGTATGATTTCTTATACATCCGAACCCAAGGGGGCTGCGGTTTTTATCAATAACCCTGTCCGGAATTATCACGTTTTTGTAAAAGGACTCTATCTGTCGCCCTGGATCTATATTGTCGTTTTACCGCATCTTTGCCTGATCGGTCCCTGGGCCTGGTTCTGGGGCATCTCCCAGGCCGCTCTCTTTTTCGCCTACAGTGTGTTTATGTCTACCTTCTATCTCGCGTCGGCTTTCTTTTTCGTTGAAGGTTTCCCTTTTGTCAACGCTTTCAAGAAATCCAGGTCCAACGAGATGGGCGTACCTCTGATGGGTTCCATGGTCGTGATAGCACTGCTGACTGGAATCCAGTGGTTCCTGTTCCGCAGCCTGATGCTCGCCGTGGGAGCGACCGCAGGCGTAGCGGCCATAGCCGTGATTCTTCTTCCGATCAGCATGAGACGAATGGAGGAAAAGGCACGTAAAAACCTGCAACTCCTGAACCTCAGCCCCCAGAGCATCTTCAAGGAACCGGATTAACAGAAAATATTGTATTGATCCAGTTGGCGTCTGTTAACGTTCAAACGTTCAACATCTAACGTCAAACGTAAAACGTCGAACTGCATAGTCAGGACACAGGCAGAAAGCGTTACACGTTCGAGGTTCAAGGTTCCAACGTTCCAACGAAGCTTTTTCCATTAACGTGCAACGATGTTTTTTTCTTTTAACGTTCAACATTCAAACGTTAAACACAGGAGCTAAATATCAGCAGCCCCTATCAGCAGACTATCAGATTCCGCCCATAAGATAACGAAACCCGTCAACTCACGTTCGCACGTTAGTACGTTCGCACGTTCACACGTTAAATATGCAACGAAGCGGTATTTATTTTTCGAAACTGCTATAATCTTGCTTTTCACGGAACAACATTTCGCTGAAGTAAGAAAGGAAACGGAATATCGGCCTTGAATAACAATAAAATTGAAGAACTCGAGATCATGGCCCGAAAGATACGGCTCGATATCGTTCGGATGGTCGGAGTCGGGCAGAAGGGCCACCTGGGAGGATCGTGTTCGATCGCGGATGTGGTCACAGCTCTGTACTTTTCGAAGATGCGCCACGATCCGGCGAATCCCGGCTGGCCGGACCGGGACCGGTTCCTGTTGAGCAAGGGGCATGCTGCACTGGTGCAGTATGCAGCCCTGGCCGAGGCGGGGTATTTTTCGAAAGACGCACTGAAAGATGCCAAGAGGCTGGGATCGATCCTTCAGGGACATCCCGACCTGAAAAGCACGCCGGGAGTCGAAGCCAATACGGGGTCCCTGGGGCAGGGACTTTCGATCGCCTGCGGGATTGCCGCCGGACTGCGCATCGACGGACGGGACTGCCGCGTCTACTGCGTCGTCGGCGACGGAGAGATGGCCGAAGGACAGGTCTGGGAGGCGGCCATGGCAGCTTCGGCATTCAAACTGGAAAATGTCGTTGCGATCCTGGATCAGAACGGACTCCAGGCGATGGGACCCGTAGCCGAACGGTTCAACACAAATCCCCTGGTTGAGAAGTGGCGGGCTTTCGGCTGGCACGTCCTGGAGATTGACGGGCACAAAATGCTGGAGATTCTGGCCGCCCTGGATTCCGTCAATCTGGTCAGGGGGAAGCCAAAAATGATAATCGCCCATACCGTCAAGGGTGCGGGGATTCCGTTTGCAGAAAACAGGGTGGAATTTCACAACGGCCAGATGAATGAGGCGCAGTTCGAAGAGGCCTGCGCCCTGTTGGGCGGGAGGACGGGCCGATGAGCGATATGCAGAATCCGCGGGAGGTATACGGCCGCACGCTGGTGGAGATCGGCCGGGAAAATCCCGATGTCGTCGTACTGGAGGCGGACCTGGGAAAATCCACCATGTCCTGCTATTTCGAGGAGACCTTTCCGAACCGGTTTTTTGAAATGGGGATCGCCGAAGCGAATATGACTTCCTTCGCCGCAGGTTTGTCCCTGACGGGAAAAATCCCTTTCACGAATTCGTTCGCCGTTTTCGCCGCCGGACGCGCTTTCGACCAGATCCGCCAGGGTATCTGCATTCCGGCGCTCAATGTCCGCATCGTCGGCTCCAGTTGCGGACTGTCCGATTTCGGGGACGGCTCCACGCACCAGTCGATCGAAGATGTCGCGATTATGCGGGCCCTGCCGAATATGACAGTCCTGGTGCCGGCCGACGGAAACGAGACGAGAACGATGACCCGGGCATTGGCGGAATATCGGGGGCCGGTTTACATGCGCATCACAAGAAACGATCTTCCCGATGTGATGCCCGCGGATGAGCCGTTCGTAGCGGGCAAGCCGCACCTGATACGGCAGGGGAACGATGTCGTTGTTTACGCCAATGGTCAGATGGTCAGCCTGGCATTGCAGGCGGCGGATATCGTGTCGGGCGAAGGACTGTCGCTCAGGATCGTCAACGTAAGTTCCATGAAACCGGTCGACGCTGAAGCTCTCAGGATGCTGGCCGACGGGATGAAGGGAGCCGTAACGGCCGAGGAGCATTCGCTGATCGGGGGGCTCTCCTCAATGATTCACGAGATTCTTCAGGGAAGATCCTTTCCGATACAATCGATCGGAATACGGGACGGTTTCGGCCAGTCCGCCCACAGCTACGGGGATCTGCTCGAGGCATACGGCCTGACACCGCGGCATATCGCCGGCGCCGTCCGACGGGCAGCGAAATTATAAAGAAAAACGAGGAAATTAAAGATGCGTCTGGCAGATAAGGTCGCTCTGGTTTCGGGCGGCTCCCGGGGGCTCGGCGCCGGGATTGCCCGCCGTTTCAGCGAAGAGGGAGCGCGGGTATTCATCGGCGATATCGATGATCCCACCGAAAAGTCAAAGGATAATGATCTTGAGAACGCGGTTTATCTTCCTCTCAATGTCACGGTGGAGAAGAGCTGGGAATCCGCGCTTCTTGAAATTCGAAAAAGGGCCGGACGCCTCGACATTCTCGTCAACAATGCCGGCATCAACGTTCGCAAAGACATCGAGGACATGCCGGAGGAGTCGCTGGATGCCATGCTGGCAGTCAACGTCAAGGGGCCGTTTCTGGGCATCAAGCATGCCATCCCGCTGATGAGAGAATCCGGCGGGGGAGTAATCCTGAATATGTCTTCAATCTGCGGCCTTGTAGGGCATAAGTATACCAATGAGGCATATACAACGACGAAAGGCGCCGTCACGCTTTTGACCCGGTCCGTCGCGTCGCGGTACGCCAAAGACAACATACGGTGCAACTCGGTGCATCCCAGTACGGTGGATACGTCGATGCTGCAGTCCGTGTTAAGGGATCCCGGAAAACGGGCGGAACGTTTCAATGAAATTCCCATGGGAAGACTCGCGACCGTCGAGGATGTGGCTAATGCCTTTGTTTATCTCGCCAGCGATGAAGCGGCCTTTATCAACGGTGTGGCGTTTCCCGTAGACGGCGGGCTGACGGCGTATTAGCCGGCCAGTAGGGGCGAACCTTGTGTTCGCCCGTCTTTTCTACAAGCCGATAATATCGCTGATCGGACGGCCCGGGTTCAACGCAATGCTGCTTGTCAGGCGAACCTTGTGTTCGCCCGTCTTTTCTACAAGCCGATAATATCGCTGATCGGA
>CAZPHK010000023.1:7369-14035 GCA_964586015.1 uncultured Acidobacteriota bacterium
CGGCCCGGGATTCAACGCAATGCTGCTTGTCAGGCGAACCTTATGTTCGCCCTGTGATCTCACAGCGGTCGGCAATCGGCAGTCAGCAGTCAGCAGTCAGATGTTCATCATGGCCAAGGATTAAAAATGAGAGAAGAAAAGGGAATTATCCGCAATCCAATCCTGCCGGGTTTCAATCCGGACCCTTCGATAATTCGTGCAGGAGATGATTACTATATAGCGACTTCGACGTTCGAATGGTATCCGGGCGTTCAGATCCACCACTCCCGGGATCTCGTTCACTGGGAATTGAGGACCCGGCCCCTGAACCGCGCGAAACAGCTGAACCTGCTCGGATCCCCGGACTCCTGCGGAGTGTGGGCCCCATGCCTCAGTTATGCGGAAGGGATTTACTACCTCGTATACACCGATGTCAAGCGATACGGCCGGACGACGCAGAGCGCGGGCGGGGCTTCCATGCGGGATTTTCACAACTATCTTGTTACCGGTGAGAGCATCGACGGACCTTGGTCCGATCCGGTTTATCTGAACAGCAGCGGTTTCGATCCGTCGCTGTTTCATGACGACGACGGCCGCAAGTACCTGTTGAACATGCTGTGGGATTATCGCCCCGGCAGGAACCGTTTCGCCGGCATCGTGCTGCAGGAATATTCCCATTCCGAACGCCGGTTGGTCGGCATCTCCCGCGTCGTTTTCAAAGGCACTCCGATCGGTTTCACGGAGGGGCCGCATCTCATTAAAAGAAACGGGTATTACTATCTCATAACAGCCGAAGGGGGAACCGGTTGGGGCCACGCGGTAACGATGGCGCGATCCCGCGCATTGTCCGGGCCCTATGAACTGCACCCGGATATCCATATATTGACGGCCAGGGATCGGCCCGATGCAGAACTCCAGCGCGCGGGACATGCCGACCTCGTCGAAACTCAGACGGGTGAAACCTATATGGTGTATCTGTGCGGAAGGCCTATTCGCAATCGCGGCCGGTGCGTCCTCGGGCGCGAGACGGCAATCCAGCGCATGCTCTGGTCGGAGGACGGATGGCTGCGTACGGAAGACGGTCAGGGGATGCCTCAGCCGGAGTCCCAGGCTCCGCCGTTGAAGCCGCACGTTTTTCCCGAAAAGCCTGAGCGGGAGGACTTCAACGATCCGGAACTGCCTTTGGATTTTCAGTGGCTTCGCTCCCCGTGGCCGGAAGAGCTTTTCAGCTTGAAGGATCGTCCGGGCTTTCTGCGCCTGTACGGGCGGGAATCCCTCGGCAGCCTGTATCGTCAGTCCCTGGTCGCCCGGCGCCAGCAATCGCACTGTTACAGCGCTTCCACCGCGGTTGATTTCGAGCCCGACCGGTTCCAGCAGACGGCCGGCCTGGTCTGCTACTACAACGGGAATAAATTCCATTACCTTTATATTTCCAGCGACGAGGAACTCGGGAAACATGTCCGCGTGATGTCCAGCCTTCCGGACCGGGCGCCGTCCGACGTTTTTTCCGAACCGATCGCGATTGAAGACAATGAAACGGTGTATTTGAGGGTCGAAGTGGACTATGAGCGCCTTCTATTCGCTTTCCGGACGGGATCCGATCCCGATTGGACATGGTTCCCGGAACCGTTCGATGCGAGTATCCTGGCGGATGAGGCCGGGCCTCAGGGGAATCCCAATTTTACCGGAGCTTTTGTCGGAATGTGCTGCCAGGACATGTCCGGAAACGGACTTCCGGCGGATTTCGATTATTTCGCCTACCACAGTCGCAGTTATCGCTCCCGCCCGGGGAAAGAGGCCCCATAAAGTTTGCGGCAGTGAATTTCCGGCGTTGCCGGATTAATCCGTTAACGTGGAATATTTGCCTAAAGTGGCATCCAGTGAAGGCAATGGGTGGAACTGTTTCGCCATAAGCAGGTCCGTCGCCTCGGAAGCGTTGATCGGGATGGAGAAGATGAATCCCTGGGCATATTCACAGCCAAGCTGACGAAGCTTCGTGACCTGCCGGGTTGTCTCCACTCCTTCGGCTATTACCTGCAGGCCCAGGTTTCTTCCCAGGGTGATGATCGTTCGGACTATCTCATCATCCTCCATCATTTGTGAGATGAACGAACGGTCGATTTTCAGGCAATCCAGAGGAAACCTGTGGAGGTAACTGAGGGAAGAATAACCTGTGCCGAAGTCATCCATTGCCAGCTTGATGCCGAGAGACTTCAACCGGCGCATGACGTCGATCGCGGTTTCCGGATCGGGTATCATGGCGCTCTCGGTGACTTCCAGGACAAGACTGCTTTCGGAAAGCTGGATTTCCTTCAGGACGGTGCGGCAATATTTCACCAGATCCGACTGTAGAAAATGCCTGGCGGATAAATTGATGTTGATTGAAAGCGGATTCGCGGCAAATCTTGTTTGCCAGATGCGCGCCTGTTGACAGGCGGTTTCGAATACCCATTCTCCGAGAGGAACGATCAGTCCCGTTTCTTCCGCGACGGGAATAAATTCGCTCGGAGGTATGACTCCCCTGGCGGAGTGGTTCCACCGGATCAGGGCTTCGAATCCGATAATTTTCCCCGTTTCCAGGGCGACCACGGTCTGATAGTAGATTTCGAATTCCTGCCGTTCCATCCCGCGCCGCAGTTCGTTTTCCAGTTGCAGCCGGGCAACGGCATTGGCCCGCATATTGGAGTCGAAAATTTCGTAGCGGCCCTTGCCGAGCGCCTTGGCGCTGTACATGGCTGTATCCGCATCGCGCAGGATTTCCTCCGGTGTCTTATAGCTGGAATTGTACATGGCTATGCCCATACTGGCCGTCGGGAACAACTCCTGGCTGTTGACAAGGAAAGGTTGAGAGAGCTCCGATGCGATGCGTTCCGCAATGCGCGTCGCTTCCTCCTGGCTTGAGATATCGTCAAGGAGAATTGTGAATTCATCGCCTCCGAGCCGGGCGATTGTGTGGTTGCGTCCGAACCTGGATATCGAATCGCAGGCCCGAACGGTCGCTTCAAGCCTTCCTGCTATGGCGACGAGCATCTGGTCGCCGATGAGGTGTCCCAGGCTGTCGTTGATCAGCTTGAAGCTGTCAAGGTCAAGGAAGATAAGTGCAAAAGACTTGTTCTGGCTGCGCTGGGCGCGTGCGAAGCAACGTCCGAGACGATCCATAAACAGAACGCGGTTGGGCAGACCGGTCAGAACATCGACAACCTTTCCGCGGGTAATATCCGTCTGGGATCCCGCCATTCTGTAGGCTTTTCCCCTCCCGTTTCGTACGGCAATGCCGCGTCCCAGCATCCAGAGATAGTTGCCGTCCTTGTGCTGGATACGATACTCTCCTTCGAAATGAGGGGTCAGTTCTTCCAGATGCGCCGCTATCTCGGCATGAACCCGGTTGACATCGTCGGGATGTATTCTTCGAAACCACTCATCCGGTTTCTCGCCGATCTCGTCCGCTTCATAACCAAGCATCGATTTCCATCGAGGGGAGAAATAAATTCTGTTGGTCCTGAAATGCCAGTCCCAAAGCCCGTCATTGGCCCCGACTGCGGCAAGGGCATACCGCTCTTCGCTTTCCCGAAGGGCCTCTTCAGCATGTTTCCGGGATAGCTGTGTCCGAATGCGGGCCAGAACGACAGCGAAATCCACCGGTTTCGTTATATAGTCGTTGGCGCCGGTGTTTAAAGCCTCCACGACATGTTCGCTGCTTGTCTTCCCGGTCAGCATGATAACGGGAAGCTGGATCTGATCGTATTGTCCCCTGAGCATGGAAAGAACATCAAGCCCGCTGGTTCCCGGCATCTCGATGTCGAGAAGCATCAGATCCACGGGATTTTCTTCAATCCAGTTTAATGCGGATTCTCCGTTTTCAACGGCCGATACGTGAAATCCTTCCCGTTTGAGGCGGCGAATCATCAAATCGCAAATCTGTGCATCATCATCTACTACAAGAAGCGTGTCTGGTCTGGATGTCATATCAACGATTTTCTTTGCGCAAATAACTGTAATCTATAACGAATACACGAGTCAGGCACCACAGCGACTTTACAAACTGGAAATACAGATCACCGCAGCATTCGACTGTTATCCTGTAACAGCACTCAACAAGCAATTATTTTATGATCCAACTAAGCTTTTCGGCCAAAGAAGAGGATTCGTTTATCGGTTTATTATAAGTTTTTTATTTTTAATAATTTAAAGCGTGATTTTAGGGGCTGCATACTAATAGCTTAGTATTTAAAAAACGGGGCGATTTTAATCAGCCTTTAATCCCGACCTCTGATTTCAAAAAGTTGGCAAGTTTACAAGTCGGCAGGTTTGCAGGTTCTGCTTACAGGTTACAAGTTTCAGGTTTTCCTGACCTTGGTACTAAACCTGCAACTTTTCAACAGAACCTGGTAACTTGTTAACCTGAAAACCTGTGAACTGTATATGAGCTCGCGAATCAGGATGTTCAATCCGGTGAAGCTGAAGACAAAACCGGAAGCTTGGCTGACTCCTGTTTCCTTGTATGAAAACAACATTAATTGTAAACATACAACCAGAAAGCTGGATAGACCGGATTAAATTCCGGACCGCAGATAGGCATCGGCAACTTTCCGTAGGGCACGTGTGTGGTCCGGGCCCGTTCCGCAGCACCCTCCGACAATCTGAACGCCGAATTGAAGCATTGAAGCGGCTTTTTCAGCGAAAAATTCAGGCGTCTCCGGATAGGACAATCCTTCGTCGGAAAAAACCGGCAGGCCGGCGTTGCTTTGGATCGCGACGGGAAGTTCTGCGTATTGCATCATTTCCCGGGCGATTTCCAGCATGGTCCCGGACCCGTTGCCGCAATTGGAGCCGATGATATTTGCCCCGGCATTTTTGAGCCTTTCAGCCGTCTCCCGGATGGAACTGCCCATGATCGTGAAGAAGCCGCGAGGCGTTTTCCTGAAAGTGACGGTCGCCATAACAGGGATTTCGGGATTGAGTTCCCTGGCAGCCTTCACAGCCAGTTCGGTTTCCGTTAAATCGGTCATGGTTTCGATGCAGACGATGTCGATACCTCCGGAAATAAGCGCGCCGATCTGCTGGCGGAAACTGGCAAAGGCAGCCTCCGGATCCGTATCCCCATAAGGCTTCAGAAGCTTCGCGGTCGGACCGACCGATCCGGAGACGTAAGCCCTGTCGCCGACGGCTTTACGCGCCGCCTCCACGGCTATGCGGTTGATCCGTTCGGTTTCCGCTTCCAGTGAGTAATGTTGAAGTCTGAGGGAGGAAGCGCCAAACGTATTGGTTGTGATAATTTCCGCCCCTGCCTCCAGATAGATCGAAGAAATTTCCTCCAGATGCCGCGGTTCCGTGAGATTGATTCTTTCAGGAGGATCGTTTTCCTGGAGGCCCCGCTGCATGAGCAAAGTGCCTAATGCGCCGTCTCCTACAATGATATCTCCGTGCTTTAAGCGCTCCAGAATATTTTCCATCCCGATCTCTCCCTGTTGCGAAGAGTATCAACACGGGGGAACAGCTTCAATACCCGTATCCAGGAATCCGTACATGGATTGAATTTATCGAAGATGGAGAGAATACCAGCGCGGTAGGAAATGCTACTGCTTTTAATCGGAGCTCATGGTGAATATAAGGATTGTGAGACACCAAGCTAGGAACGGTTTTCATCCTCCAGGACAGCCAGCCGCTCCACGCATTTATGCTCTCTGCAATCCTTGCAGAATGAGAATTTTGGCTTGAATCGATGGGTGTCCATGTCTCCGGCGACCAGGACTCCGGAGATGGATTTAAGCGGATACATCGCATGATTGGCCTTAAGGTCTATCCCGATCTCTTCGGGTTGGACGGCTTCGAAGAGTTTTTCCTGCCCGGAGATGTGCCAGCCGCAGTGTCCCGGGCAGTAGTACTGGCTTACCAGTACTTTCTTTGCGCGCAGCTCTTCCGGAAGGAGCTGGATAAAGCGTTTGCCCATCATTTTACCCAGTTGCTCTCCCGCGGCGGAATTGACGGCGTCCAGCATATACCCCAGTGCCGCGCCCCCCTGCTTGAAGAGTTCACTGCTTTTGTTGAAAAGAGCATCTCCGAGGGTCGCCACGAAAAGCGCTATAGCGTCCGCCTTGGGAACAATAATTCGAACCGGGCCTTCGGGATCGTTCAGCCCTTCGCCTTCGAAAACGCTGTCGAAATCGTCGATGGGCCATTGCTGGATAATGCCCTTCGGTTCAGCAAGCTCCCTGAAAAGCTCCATTGCCGAATCGAGAAGCGCCAGAATGCGATCCGGGACTTTACGTCCTGTCATCCCCTGTGATTTCAGCACTTCCTCTCGAGTCGGGATAATATCATCCGCTTTCAACTGAATTATCTGTCTCATAGTTTCTATTCCGGCGATCCATCCAAATAAATAAATGGTTTCAGGCTGCCGGGACCGGACTCCCGTAAACGGGTGCGGTCCCGCCTGGGGTCTTTTACCCCTTCCTGCTATTAAATTCTGCATGGAAAAGCGGAGTTCTGGCAAATGCTTTTTCAATTTCCGTCTGAATCATCGTCTGTGGGCGCATGAACCGTCCGGCAATGTACGCCGTAAGAATTTTCAAAAGGAAAAGCCCTTCACAATTCTAATGAAAAACGGGAAACGGAGAACCCTGAACGGCTTTTATACATATTGATTGCTTGACGAATGCGGGTGTCTGCTGCGAAAGTAGATAATTT
>CAZPHK010000023.1:14135-33106 GCA_964586015.1 uncultured Acidobacteriota bacterium
TATACATATTGATTGCTTGACGAATGCGGGTGTCTGCTGCGAAAGTAGATAATTTCATGTCCGATATATATAACGAGGATTAGAGGAAGGCGGTTTGAGCGAGCCGGAGTGCGGAGGGTTTGATGGCGGCGACACCAATTGAGCGAGTGCGGAATGTCGGGATAATCGCTCATATAGATGCCGGGAAAACAACTGCGACGGAGCGATTTCTTTTCTATTCCGGGCGCACCCATAAGATCGGCGAGGTCCACGACGGCCTGGCCGTTATGGACTTTCGGGTCGATGAACGCGAGCGCGGTATTACCATATCGGCGGCTGCTACGACCTTTGCCTGGAACGAGCATATGGTCAACTTGATAGATACTCCCGGCCATGTGGATTTCACCGCGGAAGTGGAACGCAGCCTTCGTGTCCTCGACGGGGCGGTGGTCATCTTTTCCGGCGTTGAAGGCGTGGAGCCCCAGAGTGAAACGGTCTGGCGACAGGCCGACCGTTACCGGATTCCCCGGCTGGCTTTTATCAATAAGCTGGACCGGGCCGGTGCCGATCATCAACGGGTGCTCGAGCAGATCCGGAACCGACTCGGCGCCAATGCGGCTTTCGTCAATATCCCCTACGGCAGTGAAAGCTCCCTGGAGGGGATCATAGATCTTGTAGACATGCGCATGATGATTTTCAATCCCGCCACTCGGGGACAGGAGCTTCAGTACCGCGAGATTCCGGATGATTATGCCGAGAAAGCCCGTGAAGCGCGCGATCGCCTGGTTGAAAAAACCGCCAATTGCGTGGATTGGCTGGCGGATCTCTATCTTGGCGGGGAACCGGTCGAAGGGAAGGATCTCAGGCGCGGCATCCGCGAAGCAACCTTGAAAGGCGCGCTGATCCCGGTTCTGTGCGGAGCGGCGCTGCGCGATCTGGGAGTGCAGCCTGTCCTGGACGCCGTTTGCGAGTACCTGCCGTCTCCTCTGGACTGCCCTCCAGCGAGCGCGACGGATACTGAGACGGGAAAGCCGGTCGAACGGCCCCAGAAGCTTGAAGCTCCGTTTTCCGCGCTCGTGTTTAAAGTTGTGGCAACTTCCAGCACGGATTATCTATGGCTCCGGGTATATTCCGGTTCGTTAAACACGGAAGAAAGATGCTACCATCCCCGATCCCAAAAACGGCTTCGTCTCCGGCGAATACTGCGCCTGCACGCGGATCGGACCGAGCCGGTGGAGGAGGCACGCTGCGGAGATATTGTGGCCGTACACGGGCTCAAGGATATCGTGACCGGGGATACTCTGTGCGCTCCCGAGCATCCGATCACATTCGAACCGATTCACTTCCCGCAGACGGTGGTGTCGATGGCGGTGGAGACCAAGACTTCCGCCGACCGGGACCGGGTCTACGAAATCGTAAACCGCCTGCTGCGCGAAGATCCCACTTTAAGCCTGGGGAAGGATGAGGATACCGGCCAGATGATCCTTTCGGGAATGGGCGAACTGCACCTGGAAGTAACGCGCAACCGCATGCAGAGGGAATTCAATGTGGATGCTTTTTTCGGCCGTCCCCGGGTTTCCTACAGGGAGACCGTTACTGCTGTCGGAAAAGGCAGGGGCGAATTCGAGAAGCGAATCAACGACACGCTTGTTACCGGCCGTGCGGACGTGGAAGTATTTCCCAGGCCGAGACCGGAGGGAGACAGAACCATGCCGCCCGTGGAGGTCGACATATCCCGGATATCCAAATCCTTATCGGCCTCTCTGCAGCGTGAAGCCCAGGATATATTAATCAGCGGCTGCAGTGCGGGCGGGGATCACGGATATCCCGTCGTCGATCTTAAAGTAACGGTTCTGGGATTCCGACACAACGATCCGCCCGATCTTGCCGTGCCCCTGCTCGGAACCCTCACGCTGGCTTTGCGGGAGGCGCTTCGACAGGCGCGGACTATTGTGCTGGAGCCGGTTATGAATCTTGAAGTTCGTGTTCCGGAAGACGGCCTTGGGGCTGTGATGAAAGATCTCGGTGCGAGAAGGGTGGAAATACGGGAAACGGACATCCTCGAAGGTTTTTCCGTTGTTCGCGGCATGGCGCCGCTCGCGGAGATGTTCGGATATTCCACCCAGTTGCGGTCGATCACCCAGGGACGGGGCAGCTTCTCCATGGAGCTCTACGATTACCAGCCCGCCAAATCATGGTCATAACATAAAACCGTTGCACGTTACCCGTTGGAATGTTGCATGTTAAAAACAAAAAGACCGTTGAAGGTTGTACGCGTTTGTGCGTTTGAAGTTGAATTTTGATCTCTCCTGGTGCTGTCCTTGAATTGGGCTATTGCTCCCTCGAATCCCTGCCGACCTGTAGGTTGAGAAGTGCCGGGGTTTCCATCAGAAACAAGCGGACAGATGGCCCGAAACCGTCCCCCGTAGCATAAATTTGATGCGAAATACTAAATAACATGTAATATTAGCCCTGTCGAAAGATTCATTCCGCAAGGAGATTTTTTTTTGTGCAATATGCTTGGCTAGAGTGCGACAAGGGTTTTTGGTGTCTGTTTTCTGAGAAGTTGAGGGAAGAGCAACGAAAATGGGAAGATGAAAACCTGGCTTTGAAGGAGCTGCAGGAAGAGGGATGGTGCATTGCCGCCCTGTATCTCAGCGAACACCGGAAGCGGTCTCGGGCCTACGGGCTGAACCGTTCGATTCATTGATTTCAACGCAGGAAGTAGATAATGGACAGGACGATTCCAAGGGATACGACCGTCCATCTCAGTGTATCCGGCTTGATATGACCCGCGAGGCGGCCCCCCAATAATCCGCCGATCAGGGCTCCGGCGGCCATGACGAGCGCTATGGTCCAGATAACCTTGCCCGAGAAGATGAACAGGACGGCGGCGGCGCCGTTGGCTCCGAATGCTACCACCTGTTTGATGGCGTTCAGCCGGGTCAGGTTGTCGTTGATTAAGAATCCCAGCAGGCACAATACGACGACGCTCATGGCAACTCCGAAATAACCGCCGTAGATCGCAGCCAGGCCGATCAGGACGACGGCCCAGGTTTCGGAGCCCGACCCGGCTTTTTTGCTGAATGAACGGCGAAGGAGCCATATCCGGACCAGGCCCTGGATCGCGAGCAGGCAGGAAGCGGTCAGGATCAGAAAAGGCACTATGGCCATGAAAGCGCGCTCTCCCGTGCGCAGCAGCAGGGTGCTGCCGGCCACGCCTCCAACGGCGCTCACACCCAGGAAAACCAGGAACCGCCGTCTCTGGCCCCTCAAATCCTTGAGCTGACCCAGGATTCCCCCCACGAATCCGGGGCAGAGCGCGACGGTATTCGTGACGTTTGCCGTAATGGGCGAAATGCCCAGCGTCAAAAGGGTAGGAAAAGTGATTAATGTGCCGCCGCCGGCAATCGCGTTAATGGCGCCTGCCGCAACAGCCGCCAGCGCCGTCAGTATGTAATCCAGTTCGCTCAACGTTTATCCTTGCAAATACGGGGACATAATACTATTTCTGAAGAATGAAGTATTATGTCCCCGTATCTGTTTAAAATTGTGAAAACAAAGCATGGCGGCCAGCCGCGAGCCTGACGAGGTAATGCATCATGTCGGGATAGGACCGGCCGGAATATTCGGCCGAGCAGGCAACGCTGGCGTCCATGTCCAGGTCCGCATTCGGATTAACGTCGAGGATGTAAAACCTGCCGTCGCGTTCGCGTACGTCCAGCCGCCCGTAATCCCTGCATCCGATCGCGCGATAAGCCTCGATGCTGATTTTCTCCAGCGCCTGCAGTGCCGCATTGTCCAGAGGCGCGGGGATCCGGCTTTCAATCTTATTATAGTGCAGGGAGTATGGATCGAATTTTGAATCGTAAGTGCACAGTCTGTCATGAACATCGCTGAAAGCGGAGAAGTCCATTTCAACCACGGGAAGCATTCTTACGGCGCCGTTGCCCCATAACGGTATGTGAAATTCTCTCCCGTCGATAAAATCCTCGACCATCGCCGGTTGGTTGTAATTCTCCAGCACATATTCTATTCGCGATTCCAGTTCGCCGGTATTCGTAACGACGGACTCCGGATTCAGGCTGATACTGCAATGTTCCAGCGTCGTTTTTACAATTGCGGGAAACAGGCTCCAATCCCGGGCAAGCGGTTCATCATAGACTCTCCAGGCCGGGGTCGGGATATTGAGGGAATCGAGCAACTGTTTTGTTATTATTTTATTCCCTGAAAGCATCAACACATCGGACGCTGAACCTGTAAACGTAAATCCCTCCGATTCCATGATTTTTGCCGCTTCGTGCTCGCTGTGGGGGATACCCGGAATGGTTTCGCATTGATTGAAGATTATCAGCTTTTCAGCGGAGTGACGGGAAAGCAGCGAAGCAAGGTTGTCTCCATTGACCTCAATGGAAAATACGGGATGGCCTGCCGTTTCCAGGGCTGCCGTCATTTTCCGGTTCGACTCGAGAGCCGCTGTTCTGTCTTTGCTTTCCCATGCAGGATCTATGTCGTACAAAAACAATACGGGCAGATCTTCAGGTGCGCATTTCGCCGGCATTGGAGCTCCTGTTGATGTGATAAGGGGAACGGCAGGCCCTGATTTCCCAGCACATTTCCCATTGGACGCATCCTTGACTCTGAATGATGTCTTATATTTCCTCGCGCGAATTTCCGGCTGCGATTTTAATACAGGTTGCGGCAATTATGTAAAACTAAGTGCCGGAAATTGGTGCCGGGCTGGAATTGCACTTAATTTCGGCAATGTGGTAAAAAAGTGCAATTCCAGCCCGACACCAACTAATCGAGAAGGGAATCCCAGTCCAGGGCGGGAAATGTTTTGTGCAGGGGATGATCGTCGTCTACGGAGTGAAACTTGTGGTTCACGAAAAGCTTTTCGGCGATACCCCGGACCTCGTTCAAAGGAACGACATCGTCCTGCAGTCCGTGATAAATCGTGACGGGAATATGCAGCTTTTTGTCCCGATACGGCCTGTAGAAATCCAGATGCAGTGCCGGCGCTAGAAGTATGAGCCTGTCGACCGTTTCTTCGTGCAGGCAGGCATAGACGGCCGCCATGAGGCCGCCGAAGCTGGAACCGACGATAATAAGATCGGTCTTTCTTGCGAGAATTTCCTCCAGTTTTTCCATCCGCTCCCGGAAGGAGCCGAAGTAATCCTCGATGATCATGTCCGGATATCGCTCATTAAAGTATGTTCCCTTGATCCCGCGGCCGGAGCTTTCCAGGCCGTGGATGAATACGCGTGTCGGCTGCATCGATACTCCTTTCCGTTACAGGTACTGAATATACCAAAAATTTGTAGCGGCGAACCTTGTGTTTGCCAAAAAGCAGGCAGCAGTCAACAGTCCGCGGTCGGCAGTCGGCAGCGCCCTGTTCTGTATTGCGATTCCCAGGAAAAAGGCGAAGGAAAATTGTAGGGCCGAACCTTGTGTTCGCCCTTTTTCCTCCTCCAGACAGCTTTGCTTATCGACGCAGGAGGCGAACACAAGGTTCGTCCTTACATCGCCGTTTATATGATTTATACCCGGCCTTGGTCCAGTCACTTTCAAAAACGTCAGCGTTGGATAAAGCAACCGATAATTACGGGGCGCGTATAAAGTATAAATTCATTCCTTTACCCGGGGAGGTTGAACATGATTTCAATAATTGCGATAGGCCTTGCAGTGGCTTTGTCGATGCCCGGTACGCAAGGGCCCCAGGAAGAACTGCCGGGACAGGATCTTGGGGGATATACATTGGCCAATCTCAGGCTGACGAATACGGAGCCTTTAAATTCAGAGTTTCTGAGGAACCGCGTTTTTTCCATGAACAATGGAGATTCCTACGATTCACAGCTTATAAAGGAGGGATTGGAAAAAATCCAGCGATTGTATGGTGCCTTGGGTTTTATCGATTTTGCCTACACTCCCCATTTGGAAATTGACCGGGACATGAGAACCATTTCCTGTTCTTTCGAATTTATTCCGGGCACGCGGTACTCTGTTAATCAGATCCGTGTTTTCGGCGTTGAATCCGGTGAAGATGAGAGCGAAATAAAGAGCGCATTGAACGTAAAGGAAAATATGTTTTTCAGCCCCATGTTTTTTGATAATGATCTCAAACTTCTCAGTGGGTTCCTGGAGGCAAGAAACCTTGCCTTGAAGGATTACGATTTCAAACGTTCTCCCGATCACCCGGGAACAGTCGATATTTCCATCCGGCTCCAGTCGAAGGAATGATGAATCCGGGAACGCTGCCCCAATCTCTGAAACATACCGGTAATTCGTTGTAGGGGCGAACCTTGTGTTCGCCCCCTCACGCAACAACAGGCAACTCCTTGAAACCTGTAATTGTTACAAAACCCGTAGCATTATCTGAATTCGTAGGGCGAACCTTGTGTTCGCCCCCTGACGCAACAACAGGCAACTCCTTGAAACCTGTAATCGTTACAAAACCCAAAGCATTATCTGAATTCGTAGGGCGAACCTTGTGTTCGCCCTCTCCCCGTTTAGATTGATGGTTGGAATTTATAATTTAAAAGGGGGGAAAATCTGGCATTTCTTTTTTAACCGCAGTATTATGCCTGTACAGCTTCAGGATTCGAAGAACAGGTTATCCCGGTAGATAGAATACATGGCCTTTTTGGGGAATGCCCATAGGCGGAGAAGCGTTTCTCTTAAGATTAAATCACCTCGCAGTTTCGGCAGGAATGGAAAAATTAAAGGGGGGTGAGGACCATGACTCGTTCGGAAATATCGGATTTTTTTGATAAAAGAAACAAAGCATGGCAGGAACATAATACACAGGCGCTTACGGAAAGTCATACTCCGGATGGGGAGGTCGAGAGCCCTCTTTTCGGAAATCTCAAGGGACAGGACGCCATACGCAAAAGCTATATCGAATTGTTATCCATATTCCCGGATATGGAATTTTATTCCGAGTATCTCCTGATCGACGGGGACAGGGCGGCACAGTTCCTGAAGATGACCGGTACCCAGCAGCTCGAATTCTGCGGTTTTCCGGCTTCAGGGAAACGGATGCAGTTCCGCGCCGCATCCCTGTGTTTACTGGAAAACGATAAAATTGCACGAGAGATCAGGACGTACGACTTTACCGGTTTCCTTCTGCAGCTCGGTGTGCTCAAAGCGAAACCGGCATTTTGATACCATTCCGTATTTGTAATAACATAAAAGGCAATCCGGCGAATTCAGCCCATAATATACTCAACTGCTGAATTTTTTAACGGACAATAATTCCGATCAGGATTCCGGAGCGCATTCGAATGGGAGCAGTTTGTAATGTCTGTGTGACTGCGCATGCTCCCGTCAGATCTTTCCCAGAGATATCTTTCTTTACATTTTGTCTGAATGTATCCCAATGACGCTGACGGGAATCCCTATGGAAAGCGTTTAAGGATTGGGTGCATCAGAAGGAGCTTCATAAAGGGTCTCATAGTCCTTTATGCTTCCATCGACCGCCAGCCCGATCCCGACACCGATTCCAGGAAATATAGGCAAGTTTAAACCTACTTGTTCTCCTGTGAAGGTTTTCGCTGCCAGGCATTGGACTGCTGTGATCCCTGCCGGGATTCCTGTTGCCAGGGCTCCTATGCCGGCACCGTCGGCAAGGCTGTCCTGTCGCTTCTCTGCTGATGATTCTTGATCCTGGTTTCTCGGCAGCAACCTTTTCCCAGCGACCCGGGACGATCATGGCCTGAAGCGACGTGGTTGCAATCAATACAAAGGCAAAAACAGCGACTGCTTTTTTGCGATCATTTTTACCTCTCTGATTTTCAAAATTTATTCCGGCTTTTGTTTTAATCTACGAATTTATTAATAGATGCGAAAAAGCCGTGAAAATCGGATCGAGGAGTAGTCATAGTGATGCGTTTCGGGAGGCGACAAGCGGAGCGGCGAGGCTGGAATGGATTTGTGATGGGTGTCGATTTATTAGGCCCAGGCTCCGCCCGTAATTATTCCGTCTCGCTTATGATGCTTTGCCTGATTGTTGAAAAAAATGGCGGAAAATGGGAGGAAGGCTCCGCCGGGCAGGCTTCGCTCTCCGTATATTCCGAAGATCAGATGAGAGATTAGTTGGAGGCCTTAACTAAGGATGGCTGTGCCAGGCGAAGCCCGAAGGGCGAAGCCTGGCGGAGAGGGTGGGATTCGAACCCACGTAGAGGCTTTTGGCCCCTAACCCGATTTCGAGTCGGGCCCGGTACGACCTCTTCGGTACCTCTCCGTGATAATCAGCTTATCAGAGTTTATCCGGACGGCGAACATGGAATGTGACGCTGTAAAACGGGAAAAGAACGCATAGAAGAACAACAGGCGCGGCCGTTGACCGCGCCTGAAATTCAGCTTTGCGTTTTCCGCCGATCCGGCGGAATCGAACCGTTGCCGTTCCGCATCCGAATGCCCGCAAGCAGGCATGGATTAATTGGGACGTGAATCGGATTCGAGCTGCTTCAGAGTTTCTTCGATCAGCTGGCTGTTGTCTTCCTTTGTGAAATTCCGCTGAATCAGCTTCGATGCGATCATAACGGACATATCCGCTATCTCGCTTCGAATCTGCCGAAGCGCCTTGCCGGTTTCGGTTTCGATCTGCTTTCGGGCATCCCGGATGATGGCATCGGCATCGGCCCGGGCTTTCTGCTTCATTTCTTCTCGAAGCTTCTCGGACTCCGCGTAGCTTTTTGAAACGATCTGTTCCGCTTCCGCATGGGCTTTCTTGATGATATCGGCGGATTCGCGGTTCAATCGCTCCAGTTCCTCCTGGGCCTTCTGCGCATCGTCCAGAGATTTTCTTATTTTTTCCTCTCTTGCTTCCAGAAACCGCAGCAGCGGACCCCAGGCAAACTTCTTGAGAAGAAACACGAGGACAAGAAAAACAACGATGGCCCAGATAGCCAATCCGGGATTCACCTGGACTAATGGATTATCCATAATGAGTTTTCCTCGCCGCTTACTTCAACAACACGATGAGCAGGACAACGACCTCGGCGATGATGGCAACCCCTTCCAGCAGGAAGAGAGGCAGGTTGACGGCGCCGCTGATCTGGGCTGCGGCCGCAGGCTGCCGGGCAATGCCTTCCGCGGCGGCGGCGGCAAATCTTCCAATTCCGAGGGCCGCGCCGAGAACGATCAGGCCTAGTCCGAGAGCCGCGCCAAAGTAGTGCCATACCGGAGTCGGAGCCGCAGCGGCGGCATCATCAGCAGCATAGGCGGCCGGGCCGGCAATCACCGCCACCAATACGACGGCCAGGAATGCAACCATTGCACTGCGGGAAAATACTGTCTTCTTCATTCTTCTATCCTTTCGAGAGAGATTTGTTACTAATGATGAACATGTATGACCATGCCGATGAACACGGCCGAAAGCAGCGTGAAAACGTAAGCCTGAACGAGAACCACGATCAGTTCAAGCAGGGAAATGCCGACCGCCAGGATAACTGAAACGGGAGCGACGCCGATGCCTGCCCATGGAGTTTGAAACATCCCCGTAAAAAGGAATACCAGGGAAATCACCGCCAGGATCGCGATGTGTCCTCCCGTCATGTTCGCCGCAAGTCGCATGGTCAATGCGAACGGCTTTACCAGCATACCCAGGATTTCAATCGGGATCAGCATGATGTAGATCGGCCATGCAAAGCCGGGGGGAACGGTATTCTTCCAGTGCTGAAGGAATCCATGCGCCTTCGATCCCGCCACGATAATGGCAAAGAAGGTTACCAGGGCGAGGCCGGCGGTAACGTTGAAGTTGGCTGTGGCGGTTGTCCCGCCATGCAGAAGCCTGCCGAAAACCGTGTTTTCTCCTGCGTGAAATATCCAGTGGTTCAATAAACTCAAGGTTTCGAAAATGGGAATCAGACCGATCAGGTTCGCCGTATAAATAAATGCAAAGAAGGTCAGTATCAACGGAGCCCAGGTATTCACCCATTTCTGTCCGACATTCGGCAGAACGATGGAATCCCGCACCCACATGACGACAAATTCCAGTGCGTTTCCCGCACCTTTCGGGACCGGCCCCTGCTTCAGATACCGCCGTACAATCCATGTGATTACCACGAAAACGAGGATCGCGACAAAAAACAGCATGAAAACATGCTTCGTGATGGAAAAATCGATTCCGAAGATTTTCGGCAGGTGAATTATGGGGTGTTCCACGGTGTCGGCGATATGGTGAATAATCGTTTCACCGGCGTTGAAGGCTTCAGACGCCCCTTCCGCAACGGCCTCGTGTTCTTGAACTGCAGCTGACATCCACATCTATTTTCCCTTACCCGTCTCTCTATGGGCCTTGTAGCTCGACCGGAGGTTGGGACCGGCCCGCGATTTGAAGCCGGCGCAATCCGAAAGCTTCCACACCGTGCAGCGCAAGAAAATAACACACGAAACTGACCACGAAGGGAATCGGCTCTACCCATCCCATGCTTACAAGGACTGTTATGTAACCTGCAAAGAAGATCATCTTGGCGCCGAATGCCTTGATCATTAGGGCGGTCATCCCTTCAGGGCGCCGCGCATACTGACGGCACATCGCCATCCAGGAAACAATGGCGGACAAAAGCGGTGCCGCCATTCCGATCCATAATTCCGGCCGGGATTCCGGCTTTACAGGAATTGTCAGGATCAGCGCCGCCAGGATCGAACCCGACAGCATCCACCAGACAAGATTCATTTTCGCCAAATTATTTTTGCGAGTTCCACGAACCCGACGATAATACCCAATAATAGCCCGGCTACCAGGAACCAGGGGGAGGTGCCGCGCCAGGCGTCCAGCGCGTATCCGATCCCGCCCAGGACCATGATCGATGCCAGTAACGTATAACCCGCTACGGCCGCAGGCCCGGATTTGCGAAGAGCTTCCTGCATAAATCGCAGGGATCGTGCCAGAAATGGTCCTTGCTCTTCGTCAGCCATACATGCCAAGCAAATGGTGGATTATAGCAGACACTTCTTCAAAAGCTCAATGGTAGAAAGCCGAAACTTGAAGAAAATGCAATGGAAACGGTTTCAGCCTCCGGCCCGCCGACAGCAACTGTCCGTCCCGGGAAATAGACGCCGTTTTTGTTCAGTCTTCCAGTTCGTGAATCGTTTTAAGACTGCGCAATTCACAGTCCTTTTTGCCGGATGGGGTGACGATCTCAATGGCGTCCCCTTCCTTTTTGCCTGCAATACTGCGGCCGATCGGGGACGTAATGGAAATGTCTCCCCTGGCAATGTCCGATTCCTCCGCGGAGACCAGCCTGTATTCCACCTCTTTGTCCGTATCGTATTCGTAAATCACCACTTTGGAGCCGTACGACGCCCGGTCGGTCGGTATCTTGTCGAGGTTTACCAGCGACAGCGCCGCCAGTCTCTGCTGCAGCTGCGCCTTCCGGCCCTCCAGGTAGGACTGTCTCTCTTTTGCGGCCTTGTATTCGGCGTTTTCACTGAGGTCTCCGTGTTCGCGCGCGCGGAGGATTTCCTTCGGCAGTTCCACGCGCAGTTCGTGCTCAATATCATTGAGCGCATCCTGCAATTTCTTGCGTATATCAATCATGAGCTGCTCCAAAGGGGGATTGGTTTATTTAGGGGCAAGAATCGAATAGTCGGCCAGTGCAAGGATATGATCGGGGAAGATTCCCAGCCATAGGATGCCGATGATTCCCAGTACGATTACAGCCTGAACCAGCCAGCTTATAGGTTCAGGGGCCTCGGCTGTTTCTTCAGGCTCTTTCATGTACATATATACCAGCAGGCGGAAGTAGTAAAAAACCGAAACGACGCTGCCGAGTACGCCGATCACGGCCAGCCCTATATAGCCGTTCCTGATCGCGGCGCTGAACAGGTAGAACTTGCCGATGAAACCTCCCGTGAGGGGAATGCCCGCCAGGGAGACAAGCGAAATGGAGAGTGCCGCAGCGGCGAAGGGGGATTTTCGGGCCATTCCCATGTAGTCGTTCAGGCGGACGCGGGAGTCTCCCTTGCCGCTGATCGACAGGATTACGCTGAATGCGATCAAATTCATTATCGTGTAAACGACCAGATAGAAGAGGACGGCGCTGAAACCCGAAGCGCTGTCCGTTACGATTCCTATCAGGATGTAACCGGCGTGAGCAATGGCGGAATAGGCGAGCATGCGCTTCACGTTTGTCTGCAGCACCGCGACGACGTTGCCCAGGATTATGGTCAGAATGGACAATGCCCACAGGATGGAAGACCATTCGGTGGCCAGGAAGGGAACGGCCTCAACCAGGATCCGTATCAGGGCGGCAAATCCGGCCGCTTTCGGTCCGACGGTCATGAATGCGGTTACGGGTGTAGGCGCCCCTTCGTAGACGTCCGGAGCCCAGGAATGGAACGGGACCAGGGCTATTTTAAAGCCGAAACCTACCAGCAGGAGGCCCATTCCGATCAGGGTGGTGTTCTGGAAGCCTCCCTGCATGGCGGCCAGTTCACGGATCGTCTGATAATTCGTGCTGCCCGTGCTGCCGTAGATAAGTGCGATGCCGTACAGCAGAAACGCCGTAGCGAAAGATCCCAGCAGGAAATATTTCAGGGAGGATTCGTTGGAACGGATATCGTTCCTTTTGAATCCCGCGAGGACGTAGGTCGAAATCGAAAGAATTTCTATCCCGATGAACGTAAGAATCAGATCACTGCTTGCGACCATCAGGCACATGCCGGACGTGGCAAACAGGAGTAAAGAGTAATATTCGCCCCTGTTGATGTCCTCCCTCTCGTTGAACTTCATCGAGATAAGGGCGGAAACTCCCAGAATCACGAGAAAGAGCCACTGGAAGAAAATACTGAAATTATCGACGACAAACATCCCGCTCAGAATGGTGCGGGACTGGCTGCTCCATTGGGAACCGAGGCTGAATGCTGCAACGGCTGCTGCCAGCACTGCGATTCTGGCCATACGGCTTTTATGCGCCGCCGTGGTGAACGGCTCCAGCAGCATGAGCGCCATTGCAGCGATGACCAGCACAAATTGCGGTATCAGTAGTATTAAGTCGTTGCCCATTGTTTATTCATTCACCTGCAAATCCAGAGGCCGGGATTGTTCCACGCGGTAAATTCTGTCGCGATTGCGGGCATTGTCTATCCGCTCCTGAACCTGCTGAATCGAAACCTCCATTCGGCTAAGGAACGGTCCCGAATAAACCCCGATCCACAGCATGACAAGCACTATGGGAAGTAGGATCAGTTTTTCTCTTATGTTGATATCTTTTATTGCGGCGTTATCCGGGTTCTCCAGTTTGCCCAGGAATACGCGCTGATACATCCACAGCATATACACGGCGCCGAGAATCATGCCCAGTGCCGCCAAAGACCCGAAGACTTTGCTGCTGGCAAAACTTCCCATCAGAATCAGAATTTCACCGACGAAGCCGTTCAGGCCGGGGAGGCCGATGGAGGAAAGCGTAACAACCAGGAAGGCCACGGCATACACCGGACTTACATGCGCCAGCCCTCCAAAATCTGCGATTTTCCGCGTGTGCCGGCGATCGTAGATCATTCCAACCAGAAGGAAGAGTGCGCCGGTCGACAGGCCGTGGTTCAGCATCTGCAGCGTTGCGCCCTCTATCCCCTGAATATTGAAGGCGAATATTCCCAGGACAATCAGCCCCATATGGCTGACGGACGAATACGCCACCAGCTTTTTCAGATCGGGCTGCACCATGGCGACCAGAGCTCCGTAAATAATCCCGATGATCGCGAGAACGGAGATGTACGGCGCCGCGTCGATCGCGGCCGCGGGGAAAAGCGGGAGGCAGAATCGGAGCAGTCCGTAAGTCCCCATTTTAAGCAGAACGCCCGCCAGGATTACCGATCCGGCCGTCGGGGCTTCCACGTGCGCGTCCGGAAGCCATGTGTGGAACGGAAACATCGGCACTTTGATGGCGAACGCAAGCAGGAAGGCCATGAAAAGCCAGAATTCTTCCCGTGCGCCGAGCGCCATCGCACCGGAACTCAGGCTCCGGGTAATTTCCATAAGATCAAAAGAGGTGCCTCCATGGGCGAAGTAAAGGTAAATAATCGCCAGGAGCATGAGGAGGGACCCGACCATTGTATAAAGGATGAATTTAACCGCCGCGTAGATCCTTCTTTCGCCTCCCCAGACGCCGATCAGGAAGTACATCGGTATCAGCATGACTTCCCAGAAAATGTAAAAAAGCACCAGGTCCAGGGCGCAGAACACTCCGATCATTCCCGTTTCGAGAGTCAGGAGACAGACCAGGTAGGATTTAACTCTCCGGTTTACCGATCGCCAGGAGCAGAGAATCGCCAGAGGCGTCAGGAAGGTCGTCAGAATGACCAGGAACAGGCTTATTCCGTCGATTCCGAGGTGATGGTTGATCGAAAAAGCGGCCGTTCTGATCCATTCGCAGGATTCCTCGAACTGCATGCCGCTTTGTGCGGCATCGAAATGATATACGAGGTGCAGCGAAAAAATGAAGACGGCGGACGAGCCCAGAAAGGCCATCCATTTGGACGCCTTTTCCGAGCCTCGCGGCATCAGAAGGATGACTGCGGCGATCAACGCCGGCAGGTATGTGATCCATGATAGGATGTAACTAATTTCCATATCGTTATTGTCGCGCTCAGCCCCGGAATACGGAGATATAAAACAGCACTGCAACCGCGCCCAGCAGTATCCAGACTGCGTAGTTGCGAATGAGGCCGTTTTGAATGCCTTTCAGAATTGAAGCCAATCCCTGTATCGTCTGTCCCGATCCATTGACGGCTCCGTCGATCAGGCCCACATCGAATCCTTTCCAGAGGACTTTCGTGGAAGTCTTCACCGTGGGATGTATGATGGCGGCATCGTACAATTCATCCACGTAGTATTTCCGGAACAGCAGTTTGTGAAGCCAGCGGAAACGGGACGCCAGGGTTTCCGCCGTTTCCGGCCGCCGGATGTAGACCCGGTATGCAATGAAGATCGCGAAGCACGCAACCGCTACCGAAAGAACCGCGAACCCGATTTCCAGAGAATGCGGATAGTGCGCGTGTTCTCCGTGCAGGGTGTGCGCCAGCGAGGGTTCCAGGAAATGTTCGAACCTGTTCGGCCCCAGGTGCATCCATGCCGGAACGCCGACAAAACCGCCGATTAAGGACAGAATCCCCAGAATCACCAGCGGGACCGTCATGCTTGGCGGTGATTCGTGCAGGTGGTGGCCCGCTTCTTCGGAATATCGCGGTTTGCCGTAAAATGTCAGGAAAATAAGGCGGAACATGTAGAACGCCGTAAATCCCGCCGTCAGGAGACCGATGCCCCAGACAACGGGATGCCCGTTTGCATATGCCGACCAGAGAATTTCATCCTTGCTGAAAAATCCCGCAAAAGGCGGGATGCCGCTGATGGCGAGTGTGGCGACGAACATTGTCAGGAATGTGATGGGCGTGTGTTTTCGCAGGCCGCCCATGCGCATCATGTCCTGTTCGCCCCCCATTGCGTGAATGACGCTTCCGGCCCCGAGGAAGAGGAGCGCCTTGAAAAACGCGTGCGTCATCAGGTGGAAAATCCCGGCGGAGAAGGCTCCGGCGCCTAAAGCCACAAACATGTATCCGAGCTGGCTCACGGTGGAATAGGCCAGAACCCGCTTGATGTCCGTCTGCACCAGTCCGATCGTTGCAGCCATCAGGGCTGTCAGTATGCCCACGATAATGACGACGTCGAGAGCGACAGGGGCCCGGCTGAAAATGGGCGAGCAGCGTACGACCATATAAACGCCCGCGGTCACCATGGTGGCGGCATGAATGAGGGCGCTTACGGGAGTCGGGCCTTCCATTGCGTCCGGAAGCCAGACATAGAGCGGGATCTGGGCGCTTTTCCCGGTAGCGCCTACAAACAGTAAAATTCCGATAGCGGTCAGGATGCCTGCCTGCGCTTCCAGGGGGAATTGCCGGGAATTGGCCGAGATCTGTCCGAATACGTCGCCGAAATCCAGACTGTTGAATGTCAAAAATACCAGGAATATTCCCAGGACGAAGCCGACGTCTCCGATGCGATTGACGATAAACGCTTTCTTGCCGGCGTCCCCGGCGCTTTTCCGCTCGAAATAATAGCTGATCAGCAGATAGGAGCAGAGCCCTACACCTTCCCATCCGACAAACATCAAAAGAAAATTGCTGCTGAGGACCAGGATCAGCATGGAGAACAGGAAAAGGTTCATGAAGGAGAAAAAGCGGTAGTACCCGTCCTCGGCGTGCATGTATCCGATCGAATAAACGTGGATTACGAACCCGACTCCGGTAACGACAAGTATCATGACGGCGGACAGGGGATCGAGCAGGAATTCCGCTTTGGCTACGAAGTCTCCTGAAGCAATCCAGCTGAAGCAGTGAACGAGCACATGCCGGTCGTCCGCCGGGAGCCTGAGCAGCTCGAAAAAGGAAACCGATGCGAGGAGGAATGAAATTCCTGCGGTGCCGCAGGCGATAAACGTCACGGCGGATTTCGGCAGCTTTTTACCCGTGAAGCCATTGATGGCGGATCCTATCAGCGGCAATAAAGGAATCAGCCAAAGGTAGTCAATCATGGAACGGAGCCTTTCACCATTTCATCGTATCGGCGTCGTCCGCATTCAGAGTGTTGCGGTTCCGATAGAGCACGATGGTGATTGCGAGACCGACGGCTGCTTCAACCGCGGCGATCACCATAACAAAAAACACGATAATCTGTCCGTCGACCTGGTTCAGGAAACTTGAGAATGCGACAAAGCTGAGGTTCACGGCATTGAGCATCAGCTCGACGCACAGGAACATGGAAATGATGTTCCTTTTGATAATGAAGCCTACGGCCCCTATGGCAAACAGGAGCATGCTTAAAATGAGGTAGTGCAGTAGGTCCATACTTATTTTGATGCCTGTCGCTTGGCGAGCACGACGACGCCGATGATGGCAATCAGTATCAATACGGATGTCATTTCAAACGGCAGCAGGTACTCGCTGAATAATACATGTCCCAATTGTTTTACCGATCCCACACCTCCGTCGATGAAGCTGGGATTCTTGGGGGTCTGGGCGAGATCGTAGGATTTAAGTATCGGGTATAAAAGCGTGACGGTCAGGATGCCCAGGATAACTCCTATATAGGCAAGGAACGTCTTTTTCCCGTGCAGGATCGCGGATGAAAAGGGATCCAGCAGCATGATCACGAAAAGAAACACCACCATAATCGCTCCGGCATACACGATGACCTGAACGGCGGCAATAAACGGGGACTGGAGGATTAAGTACAGCACAGCCACGGAGCAGAGGCAGATGATGAGAGAAAGGGCTGAGTAAAAAACCTTACGGTTGGCAATCACCAGGATGGCCGATATGAGTGCGATGGCGCTGAAGAGATAAAATAGTACCGTTTCCATTATTCCAGGCTGTCCAGAATCTTATCGAGCTTTTCCGGAGTAAGTTCTTCGTAATAATCTTCGTTGATCTGAACGACCGGGCTTGTGCCGCAGGACCCCAGACACTCCACTTCCAGTAACGTGTATTTCTTGTCCGAAGAGGTTTCTCCCGGCTTTATCCCAAGCTTGTTCGTGAGATGAGCCATGATGTCCTCTGCGTTGCAGAGCTGGCAGGAGATATTCGTGCAGACCTGTATGACATATTTCCCCACGGGTTTTCTGTGAAACATCGTATAAAAGCTTGTTACTTCATGGACTTCGTTCGGGGAAAGTCCAAAAATTTCAGCGACCTCGCGCATCGCATCCTGCGGTACATATCCGAGCTCCTTCTGGACAAGATGCAAAGAAGGGATGAGCGCGGACCTTTTTTGGGGGTATTTGCTGATTAAGTCTTGAATCTGCTTGCAGGCCGATTCGGATAACATTCGAATAACCCTAATTATAATAAAACAGGCATATTAAAAAAAACCAGGAAGCCTCACAAATATTTGCGAATCAAATACTTGGGCCGGATAAATCCTGGAGGGATGATCTTAGTGGACAGATTCCGGCGCTGTCAAGGGTTTTTATAAAGCAGTCCGCAGTAGGCAGTCCGCAGTGGGCAGTATGCTAATTGGAATTCGGGCCTTGGTGGAAATAGGGTTGAGTGACGGGGCGAACCTTTTGTTCGCCTGTCCAGTCGACAGTTTGCAGGAGAATGTGAACGGCGCTGTCAAATGAGGCGTTGGTTGTGGGGGCGAACCTTGGTATTCGCCCGACTTCCGCAGTCGGGTCATCCATCTATACGTTTTCACACTTATTTCAGGATATCTCGGATTCATCTCAGGCGAAACTCGGGTTCGCCCTGTCCAGTCGACAGTTTGCCGGGGAGAATGTGGACACCCATTATATAATGACTGCTGGAATCGCGTGGCCGGTTCCCCTTCGGCACTCGAATCTTCAATGGATTATCATATGACCGATTCGCTTGAGAAGATCGTCAGACGCTTGCGTGAAGTATATTCGGATACAACCGTCCGGCATATTCTCCGTCCGCATAACAACAGGGAGATCCGGGATGCGGACGGTTTCGGGGCGTGCCGGAGCGGCTGCGGCGAAAACATGAAGATCTGGCTCAAGGTCCGCAACGGGAAGATATGGGATACGGGCTTCTGGACCGACGGATGTGCCGCGACTATCGCCTGCGGCAGCATGGCGGCGGAAATGGCTCAAGACAGGGTTTTAACCGAGGCGATGAAATTGACAGCGTCGGATATTGCCAAATCACTGGGTAACCTTCCGGAGGGGAACATGCACTGCGCAGAACTCGCGGCTGAGACGCTGCAGGCCGCTTTGAGAGACTGCCTTGTGACACAACAGCAGCCCTGGAAGAAACTGTACCGGAAATAATCCTCCGCTCCTGAAACGGAAGCTTACGAATGGATACACATTCCCTCCTTTCAACAATCAGCTGTCCGGATCCATGAATATAAGGTTCACCCTGGAAAGGGTGGGAACGGGCGAACACAAGGTTCGCCCCTACTGCCGACTATGGGTGTCCGGATCCATGAATATAAGGTTCACCCTGGAAAGGGTGGGAACGGGCGAACA
>CAZPHK010000023.1:33206-39359 GCA_964586015.1 uncultured Acidobacteriota bacterium
CAAGGTTCGCCCCCACTGCCTTTCTTGTCCATTTTCCCACTGAAACGTGCAACGATGCTTTAATATCTTTACTTGATTTGCCCGGAATGCGGTGCGTATGATGAGAATTCGATGGATAGCATTACACTTACAATTAACGGTGAATCCCGTTCGATCCCGGGGATTTCGAACCTGCTGGAACTCATCCGGCATCTTGAGATCGTTGAAGAGCGGATCGCGGTCGAACTGAATAGGAATATCATTCGTCGGAAAGACTGGCCCGAGACTCCTGTTCACGACGGGGATCGAGTGGAGATCGTTCAATTTGTCGGAGGAGGCTGATCGGAGCAACACATGGCATATTCTATAGAAGACGACAAACTGGAATTGGGAGGTCGTACCTTTCAATCCCGCCTGCTGGTGGGAACGGGCAAATATTCAACCTTCCCGCTTATGAAGGAAGCGCTATCGCGGTCCGGCACCGAGATTGTGACGGTAGCCGTGCGGCGTGTGAATCTGGATCGATCCTCGGAATCGCTGCTCGATTACCTGGATACCGACCGCTACATGATCCTGCCCAACACCGCGGCCTGTTTTACGGCGGAGGAGGCGGTGCGGACGGCGCATCTCGCACGGGAAGCCGGATTGTCGGACTGGGTGAAGCTTGAAGTAATCGGAGATGAGAAGACTTTATTCCCGGATACCGGCGCACTGCTTGAAGCGACGAAAATACTGGTCCGGGACGGATTCGTCGTTCTTCCTTACACAAACGACGATCCAATTATGGCCAAAAAACTCGAAGATGCCGGCGCCGCGGCCGTTATGCCCCTCGGGGCGCCCATCGGTTCGGGCATGGGCCTTCAGAATCCTGCCAATATCCGCATTATCATGGAAAGCGTCTCGGTGCCGGTGATTGTCGATGCCGGCGTGGGAACCGCTTCCGATGCCGCGGTTGCCATGGAACTCGGATGCGACGCGGTTTTGATGAATACGGGCATCGCGGGCGCCCAGGATCCGGTTGCCATGGCTGAATCCATGAACCTGGCGGTGCGGGCCGGCCGCATGGCATTCAAGGCGGGGCGGATTCCGAAAAAACTGTACGCTTCCGCCAGCAGTCCTCTGGAGGGCATCTCGCGTTAACCTCCTTTAAATCTGCGGGCTAACCGTGAGATCCTGGAAGACTGTGCCGGTCTGCGCAGAGTTTATGTGAAGGGATTCCTCCGTTCCGGGCTTCCCGTTTCTCATTGAAAGACAGTGAATGCAAAACTCTGAACGGGAAACGGTTCATTGACAAATACAACTCCCGCACCGCTTTGCGGAGATAAACACACCGTCATTAAAAAGGACAGCGGATTTTGAGAACGTTGAATGTAGATCTGGCCGATCGAAAATATCCCGTCATAGTCGGATCCGGCCTTCTCCCATCGTCAGGCAGACTTTTGTCCGCGCGCGAATTGGATTCGCCGCCTGTCGTCGTCACCAACCGGACGATATTGAATCTGCACGGAGCGTCGCTGATGAAATCGCTGCAGGGAGCTTTCGGTCATTCTCCCGTCATCTGTATAGGAGACGGAGAGCGCTTTAAAAACCACGAAACGCTTATGAAAATATACCGGGGAATGTTCCGGGCCAGGGCAAACCGGCGCTCGTGGATCCTTGCGTTCGGCGGCGGGGTGGTCGGTGATATCGCCGGATTCGCAGCGGCGACATTCATGCGCGGGATACCGTTTGTGATGGTGCCGACCACCCTGCTGGCTCAGATCGACAGTTCCATAGGGGGTAAAGTCGCCGTAAACGTGCCGCAGGGAAAAAATCTGATTGGAGCGTTCCATCAGCCCGCGGCGGTGCTGTCCGATACTGATGTTCTCAAAACGCTTCCCGAAAGGGAACTGGCTTCGGGGCTTTACGAAATCGTCAAGCATGCGGCGATACGCTCGGAACCGCTTTTGCGATATTTGGAGAGCCGTCTCGACGGAATCCTGCGCTGTCAAACCAGGGAAATGACCCACATCATCGTGGAATCGGTCCGGATTAAAGCCGGGGTTGTGGCGAATGACGAAAGGGAAGCGGGCCTGCGCATGATTCTGAATTACGGCCACACGGTCGGCCATGCTTTTGAGGCCGCCACGGGTTACAGGCGTTTTAAACATGGAGAAGCTGTCGCCTGGGGGATGATTGCAGCCGTCGGTTTCGGCCGTCAGCTGGGTTTTCTGCGCTCGGAAGAGGCGAAAAGGTTAGTGGACCTTATTAACAGGGTGAGACCGCTCCCTACCCTTAAGGGAATCCGCTTAGACTCTCTCTGGAATGCCCTTGTCAGGGATAAAAAATTCCGTTCGGGGGATATCCGCATGATTCTGCTCGGAAGGATTGGAGACGCCGAAATCCGGTCCGGCATCGACATCTCCATGCTGCGGCGTTTCCTGAAAGAATTTCTTGCCTCCGGCGGGAAAATAGAGGGCCGGCGTGGATAGAGAATCCGTGGAAAACAAATCGCGCAGAGTGCGCGATATGTTCGGAAAGATCGCGGCCCGGTACGACTTTTTAAATCACTTTCTGTCCGCGAATGTGGATCGTCGCTGGCGAAAGACATGCGTGCGTGAAATCAGTCGAAGAAACCTGGTTCCGAATCCCAGAATTCTGGATCTGGGTTGTGGAACCGCGGATCTTTCGATCGCCTTTTCCGGCATGGGGACTGTCGTCGGGTGCGATTTCTGCTATCCCATGCTCCGTATCGGAGGGGAAAAGATTGCGGGCGGCACATACCCCAATAAAGTTTTTTTAATGGGAGCGGATGCCCTGGCCCTGCCCTTTACGGACGCTTCCTTCGATATTGTAGTTTCATCCTTTGTTTTGCGGAACCTGGCGGATATCGATTCGGGTTTTCGGGAGGCCAGACGGGTCCTGCGTCCGGGCGGTCTCCTGGGAATTCTGGATTTCGGTATGCCTCGGACTCCGGTCGTGGCGCCGCTCTATCGCATTTATTTTCAGAAAATACTGCCCCGGATCGGGAAGCTTGTTTCGGGAGTGGAAGGGCCTTACGGATATTTGCCGGACAGCGTACAGGCTTTTCCCCCCGTGGAGCAACTGAAGGAAATAGCCGAGTGCACCGGCTACAAAGATGTGGATTACAAACTGCTGACAGGCGGCATTGCCATACTTCTTTTGGGGAGAGCGGCTTAACCGGCACTCACCCTGGATTTTCTACGCTGGAGCGGGGCAGCAGCGAATCTATTCCCGCTCGGCTGGTTCCGGCCGGCAGGGCACTACAGTTTCCGGAACCTCTTTAGCGAAGCCATCCGGGCAATGCTCCGCTTTTGCGCGCTTCCTTTTCCAGGTCATCGAGTTCCTCTTTGGCCTTGGCGAGGTTCTCTTTGTTCAGATCCTGTTCGTAATAAGTCTTTTGCATTTCCCTTTGCACCGACTCACCTCGAAACTGGTCGCCGGCATCGTTGAACTCCGTTTGAAGCTTGTTCAGTTTCAGGGTAAGAACGTTGGCCTCATCTTCAAGATCTTTCACTTTCTTGCGGGCGGCGGTCATGGTTTCGCGCCAATAGCTTTCCGGTCTTCCCTGAAAATCGACCGGTTCATCCGAATCGACATTCTCGCCCTGTTTCTCCGATTCGGCGTCTCCTTCGATATCGTCTGAATCCGTTTTGTCTGAAGGAACCGCAACTGGAGTTATCGTGGAAACGGAACCTCCGGAATATTCGGAAACCGTGTCGTTTGTGATTACATCGGCTTTTTTATGGATCTGTTCCCGGCGCTCTTTTTCCTTTTTTGCAATATCCGCCAGTGACTGAGCGTACGCTGCCGAAGCAATTGCGACGCACAATGCAGCGGAAAAAAATGCCGTGATTAATTTCATGATTAGACACCTCATATTTCTATATTTTCGGCTTTTTCAGGGTCCGGCAACAGTTTTTTTTGTATATGAGGCTCGATTTATCGCGTCAGGATTCGGACCGTGCTTTCCAGTTCCACACCAAAACATTCCCGCGTTTTTGGATCCTTGTAAATACTTGTTCCTTTTATTTTTACGGTGATTCTATGAACCAGGTCTCCTATGCCTGTCGGATTGCCCTCAGCGTCGAAGTATTGCAGGGAAAGGCCGGAAATATTTTCAGCAATAATCTGTGCCGGGCCGTTTCTCGAGATCATTTCAAGCCTCTTTTCCCTACTATTATACCGGATTGAGAGATTTTCCCCCGAGTCATTTATATCCCCGTCCGGATCGCCCTTGTTTGCGTTGCCTGGGCCGGCCGAACCGGTTATATCCGAGCGCATGCGAAATTCCGTGGGACCGACGATGGATATGGCTTCGAATCCCTTTTTATACGGATCGTTTCCTGCCTGCCGAATGCACCGTTCCATTATCTGAAGGGCATTGCGGGTATTGTCCAGGACTGCCTGAACTTCGGCCTGATACCCCGCCGTTTTCTGGATTCCATTCAGCGCCCCGAATACCGCCAGGGAAATTATCAGGAGTATTGCCGATGCCATCAGCATTTCGGCCAGTGAGAAGCCGGATTCGTCGTTCGCTCCGCCTTTCCCGCCGGATCCCTTCGCCGCGGGAAAACTGTGGAGAACACCGGTGGGATCAATCGCTGCCGAGTGTTTGGAATTGAATGTTCCGGATTCGAGGATCATCGCATTCTCGGACTGAAAACGGTTGTAACGTTCAGAATTTTGTTGAAGGGAGGGTGATAATTTACGGCTCCACCCGGCAAAGCCGGCGTCACCGTTACCCGCACGCGCCTTGCATCGAGGTTTTTTCCAGGTCTCGGATCCGCGACGCCGTCCACCGTCCATGTGATTTGAAAACAATTTAAAACACCGCCACCGTTTGGATTTATCACCGTTACTTCTTCCGGCCCGTGATTCCCGGGAAGCACATTGCCGTTGAAGGGATCCCTGGAATAGGCGTCCGCGAGAGATTCCAGCTTGTTCATGGCTGAAAGGGCCGCCGCTTCCTGCGCACGCGCGAGGGCTGCGGAGCTCGCTGCAATCAGGAGGAGCTGAAATGCCGCCAGAAGCCCGACGGTCGTAAGGGCCGTTGCCATGAGAATTTCAATCAGGCTGAATCCGTGCTCGCTATTCCAGGGCTGGATTTCTATTCTATGCATGAGTGTTTCCTGTTTCCGCAGGTATGGCCGCGGCAAGCGCAGCCTTCTGCACTGCCGTTGCGGGCTAAAGAGAAATTTAAAATTGCGGGATTCTGCATGTTTTAATTCCTTAAACGTTTCACGTTAAAAACAAAAAGATCGTTGCAGGTTAATAACAAAAGCTTCGCTGGAACGTTAAAAACCACCACATTTATTAAACGGCAATAAATAGACGGAAACACGAACTGAAATCTTTTAAGCGCGGAAAATACAAGGCTCAATTCCCATCAGCCCGCAACGTGTAACAAAGTTATTTCTTTTAACGTTCAACGTTTAACCTGCAACGTGCAACGTGCTTCAGTTTCTTTTAACCCTGATCCGTCCTCCTGGATTTACGATAATAGAATAGGAACACGCGCTTGCCCGCACAACATAAGTCCCCGCAGGTACGGCTGTTCCATGCGGGTAGAAGCGCAGAGAACGGCCGGGATGGGATACGATCCTCGCGTCATGCGGCAGCAGGCGGACTGAATTCTCATATTTCAGTCCGGTTTCAGCATCGATCCAGCAGTATCCGCTCCCGTTGCCGGTCACTTCGAAAATCAGGGCCGTGTTCGAAGCAATGGCCCGGGACCGCCCCCAGCGCAGCGAGGATTCCACCAGGCGGGAGCATCCCCACAACGTCCATTCCTGGTGCACGCGGTACAGACCCGGTACCGACAGCCCGACCAGGACAGCGGCGCAGCACAGGACGATCAGGCACTCCAATAAACTGTAACCACCTCTTTCACCAGGTTTCATATCTGTATAACGGGCATCTGACGATCTGAGCGAAAAAAATTTCCGTTGCATGTTGAACGTTGCACGTTGCAGGTTAAAAACAAAAAGATTGTTGCACGTTAAAAAAACTTGGTTGAAGGTTGGAAAACAAGTTTAAAGAGGAGGCATATCGGGGAGGTAACGTTCCAACGCAGCTTTTTTCTTTTAACGTGCAACGTGCAACGGTTTTATGATTGTAGATACCACTCAAGGAAGGGGAGCCCGTAGAAGAGAGCCAGCGCGGAGCCGATGC
>CAZPHK010000024.1:0-6246 GCA_964586015.1 uncultured Acidobacteriota bacterium
TGACCGCTTCGATCGTCACGCCCAGATGGTTCGCCTGGCCGGTGAGATCGGCCGCCGTGTGATAATCGACTCCGTCTTTCTTGAATGCGGAATTGCGGAGGTAGCACCAGAGAATCGTCGCCATCCCGAGTTCGTGGGCTTCGTGGAAAGCGGCCGAGATTTCCTGGATCTGCCGCTTCGATTCCTCGGAACCGAAATATATCGTGGCGCCGACCGCCGTCGCCCCGAGCTCGAACGCCTGCTGGACATTGGCAAACAGGATCTGGTCGTAGGAATTGGGATAGGAAATGAATTCGTTGTGATTGATCTTGACGATGAAAGGAATCTTATGAGCGTACTTCCTGCAAACCGAGCCCAGGACGCCGAGAGTGGATGCTACCCCGTTGCACCCGCCTTCGATGGCGAGTTTCACGATGTTTTCCCCGTCAAAATAGATGGGATTGGGTGCGAACGAAGCGCCGCCCGAATGCTCGATCCCCTGGTCGACGGGAAGAATCGAAACGTAGCCGGTTCCGGACAGCCTGCCGTGACTGAAAAGCGACTGAAGACTTTTTAATACCTGGGGATTCCTGTCACTGCCGATCCATACCCGATCGATAAAATCCGGACCGGGCAGACTGAGCAGGTCACTGGAAACCGTTTTACAATCATGATCGAGCAGATACTTCGACTGCTCTTCTCCAAGCAGTTCGGTAATTTTTCCTAGATTCATTTTCAAAAATCCTCACGAAGTATAATCGTAATAAAAACAGCCCCTGCAATACCCTTTTCATTGGCAGCAATTTATTGCCATAATTAATATTATCGATTACTTACAGGCAGTCGCCCCAAGACCTGATTCAATCGTTCCGACTGCTTGTTTTATAAACTATCACAGAATTTTCGGGATTAAAGAGATAATTTGCTCCGGCGACGGCGTCCCCGAGCGATCCGAACAATTCATTGCAATCGGATCGGCTGCACAATGATATATACTGGGAAAAGTCACTGTTTCCAGGAGGTCTCACATGCATTCCTACTTCAAAGTTACAACGGATCTGGGCGAATTCCGGGTGGCCTGCAGCCCTCTCGGAATTACGGCCGTCCGTTCCGCGGCGGAATCCCCGTCGGCATTTGAAGCAGCCTATATAAAACGTTTCGGCATACGTCCTCTACGCGGGGAAATCCCCGACGCGTACAAAAAGGCGCTTCACGCCGCCCTGGCGGGGAAGCAGGCTCCGCCTGCAGCCATCGACTGGTCCGGTTTCACACAATTTCAGCGGAAGGTGCTGAAAGCGCTTCTGAAAGTCCCTGCCGGAAAGGTTCGGTCCTACTCGTGGCTGGCCCGGCGCGCCGGTTCCCCGAAAGCCGCCCGGGCCGTCGGCAATGTTATGGCCGACAATCCGATTCCCTTCCTTATCCCGTGCCATCGAATCGTCCCGGCATCCGGAGGCATCGGAAATTACGGGCTCGGGAAAGAACTGAAACGCGAGTTGCTGTCCCGGGAAGGGGCTGTATTAAAAGATTGAAGATTACAGATTGAAGATTGGGGTCGATTTGGAGTCGGCGTCTGACTGAATCGCAGTTCCATTATTGTTTTTCGTAGGGGCGAACCTTTTGTTCGCCCTCCAAACAAACACAAGCCAGCAGCTAAATAAATGATGAAATTTCGAATTTTGATAAATCAAGTTGATAATCAAATATTTTTTCGTACTACGCTGATTATTAACGTTGAACCCTGAACCTTGAACGCTGAACGGTATTAGTTAAAAGGTGTGTGTGCCGTAAGCGATATAATTCGCTTTTCCTTCCGGATATACGAATTTCTTTTCAATTATCTTTACCATCCTGCGCCCCAGTTCCGCGGATGCTTTCATGCACTGCCCGAAATCCTTCACATCCCCTTTATTGGAACCGTAAGCGGCGATGAAGCTCGCCGGAAGCATCTGCCTCGTTACCATGTAGAAATAGAGATCCTTCAACGCGTCGACAAGACCCAGGCTGCCCGCAACGGCCACAACGGCGCCGACTTTGCTCGACAGGCTTTTGCCGCCATGGTTCAGGGCGATGGTCCTGTCGATAACGCATTTCCCCTGGGCGGTCATATTGTAGAAGTACACAGGCGTTCCGAACAGGATCCCGTCCGCTTCCAGCATTTTCACATAGAGATCCTGCATATCGTCTTCGATCGGACACTCGCCCGTCGTGAAGCACGAACCGCAGGCATCGCACGGCTCAATGTTCTTTTCGACCACGCGATAGAGTTCCGTCTCCGCCCCAAGCTCCCCGGATCCCGCCAGCACTGCATCCATTAACAGTTCCGTATTCCCCCGCTCCCGCGGACTGAATGAAAGCCCCAGTATTTTCATAATTCTCCTCCCGGATTCGCCCACCCCGGGCGCCCGGACCGAAATCCTCCGCTCCCGTCTTCCTGCAGATAACGGGATTTTGCCGCCCTGTGGGACTGCATCCGAACTGCGCGCGAATTCCTTTCCCATTATCTTTATTGAAGTCGCGAATGCAAGTGCGCCATATTCCCCGCCCGATTGGAGCATAATTCGAGATCTGCGTATTTTATATTTGGAAAAACTGAGCTGCGGATAAACCGGCTGCGTCAAATAACCATTACATCGTCAGGATGATTCATGAACGCCTGGATCGAAGAGGCAATGCGGTCGGCCGAAGTCCGGTCCGTATTGTACGTTACATCATAGAAACGCATGTCGTCATAATCACGCCAGTAGTAGTGACGGATGAATTTCTTTTTCTCCCCGTCGTTCACCTGCATGCGATGCCGTGCTTCATCCTCGGACACATTCCATCGTTTTGCGAGCCGCCGAACCCGGACTTCAGGGGATGCCGTCAGGTGCACTTTCAAACCGTGCGGTTCATCGTACAACGCAAAATTGGCGCCCCGGCCTACAAGTATTGCCGCACCATGCTTCGCGAGGCACATCAGGGTTACAAGCAGGGCCTCGTGATACTCATCGCCTCCAAATGATTCCTTTTCAATAGACTTGAGAAATCTCTCGATCGTCTCCTGAATGCCGCTCTGGGATTTCTGATCCAGCTGCCGTACAAGCTTTTCGCTGACGTGGCTGTTCTGTGCAATGTAATGGATTATTTCCTCGTCAAAAACATGCCATCCCATCCTGCGTGACAGTTCCTGAGCCACCTCGTTTCCCAGGCTGCCCTCATCCTTTGCTATGGTTAGAAACCGGAAACCCGGTTCAGAATTTGCTTTCTCATTCGCCGCCCTGCAGCGGGCGTTCCACAAACGCAGCTGTTTATCGACAAGGTGTGCCTCAACGTCCAATCCGTTGAATGTCAAATTTTGCATAGCTGACTCCTCTCAATCAAACCGATATCGCTTAACCCGCATGCTTCCGGCATCGATTCGTACTTCATGTCCTTCATCAAAGGGCCTCTTCCCATCGGTTATGAATTGTGGCTTCTCAAAAAGCGAACGGTTCATATTCAGGACCCGGCAGGCCGACACTTTGATCCGTTCGTTGCGCATGGCCGGAAGCAATATCATAATAATGGTAAAATCCAGCCATTGCCGTACCGCGGCCGACAGGACCGCCGCCGCTTCTATCATCCAGGGAATCGGCCCCCGGAAGTACGTCAGAAGCTTCAGGAACGGGTTGACCTTCTTTTCCGATATCTCATTGTAGCCGTACCGCCGCAGGCGGTTTTGAACCTCGGTCTGATCGAGACCCTCCGGGGATGCGTCCAGCCTGGCCTGCAACTCTTCCAGGGAATCGTCCCCCGTGTTTTCGATTTTTTCCGTTTCCACTGCTTGGACTGCCATAATCAGAACCTCCGGTTCTTCCGCCTGCGGTTCCCGTTTCCGGAACCTGTTATTGAGACTTTACGACCACATACATGGTGTTTCCTCCACGGTTGACCAGCAACAGGAGGGATTCACTTCCCGACCGGACAGCGCGGGAAAAGTCTGCCATATTGGCGATTTTCTGGTGATTGACCTCCTGAATGACATCGCCGCGGCGCAGGCCGGTTTCCTCCGCCATGCTTCCCGGATCGACATTATCCACGACAACACCGTAGGTGCCCGCGGGAAGACCCAGCTGCTTGGCAATATCGGGAGTCAGCGTCTCAGCGCTCAAGCCCTGAAGGGCCGAACCGGATGAACTTGCCGTTTCACCCGTCTTTTCCGGTTGGTTCGGAAGTTCTCCGAGTGTCACGGTGTAATCCTTTGTCACGCCATTGCGGAACACTTTCAGGTCTATCGGCGTTTTCGGTGCGGTCATTGCAATCTTCAGCCGGAAATCCGTGGTTTCGGTTATTTTCTTCCCGTTCATTTCAAGCACGATGTCGCCTCTCTGCAGGCCGCTTTTTCCGGCAGGACCGGTCGGGTCCACGTCGCCCAACAGCGCTCCGTAGGGCTCTTTTTCTTCCAAACCGAACGCCTTGGCTATTTCAGGCGTGACCGGCTGGATCCAGGCGCCCAGGTAGCCCCGTATCACACGCCCGTTTTTCAGAATCTGATCCATAACCGTGCGGGCCATGTTGATGGGAATGGCGAAACCGACACCCTGGTTGCCCCGGCTGCCGTCACCTGTAAGGATGGCGGTATTGATGCCAATGAGTTCCCCGTTGACATTAACCAGGGCTCCTCCGGAGTTCCCCGGATTGATGGAGGCATCGGTCTGAATAAAGTCTTCGTAATCCTCAATGCCCAGGTTGCCCCGTCCCGTAGCGCTGATGATTCCGGCCGTCACCGTCTGACTCAGGCTGAACGGCTCTCCGACAGCCAGGACAAAGTTCCCGACCTGGACTTTGGAAGAATCCCCCAACACCATGACGGGAAGATTTTCGGCGTCCACTTTCAGTACGGCGATGTCGGTCCTCGGATCGGTCCCGATGATTTTGGCTTTAAACTCTCTCTTGTCCGCAAGGGTCACACTGACTTCATCCGCGCCTTCAACGACATGGTTGTTCGTCAGTATGTAACCGTCCGCACTGATAACCACGCCGGATCCCAGGGCTTCCGCCCGCTGCTGTTTCGGCATATTGAACTGCTGGGGAAGTTGGTTGCCGAAGAACTGGCGGAATAAGGGATCCGAGAAAAACGGCTCATTCGTCTGGGGATTATTGACGACTTTTGTGGACGAAATGTTAACGACCGCTGGTACGACTTTAGAAATAATCGGAGCAAATCCCGATTCGAAGGATATGTTTCCGTTTGGTACCGGCGGTGATTCAGCGACAATAACCTTAGGTACCACAGGTGCTTTTTCATTGAGAAGACGAGTTTTTGCCGTCACGACTGTTCCCGCTGCAACACCTAAAATCAAGGTTGCAGCGATAATCATCGCGGTCTTCAAACGGCCATGTTGTTTTTGGGTGGCTTTCACGACTTTTCCTCCTTATGTTTCTTAACGCATTACTTTGAGAGCATAGTATTTGCTGATCTCAGAATTCTCTTTGCCTTCATTACTTCCTGGGCAGGGCCGTGAACAATCAGGAGATAGCTTCCGTTTCTAAGAGCTTCCTCACAGTCCTGAACTCGGTCCCTGGCTAATCCCATGCTGTACAGCGTCGCTCCCAATGCGCTCATACCAACGAAAATTGCGGAATTATTGAGGACCGCCACAACCCAAACAGCGATGGAGCCGACAACCAGAAGAACGCCGGTGCCCGGACTGCTGAACTGAACCCATTCCCGGAGTATGCCGTGCAGCCCGTTCCAGAATTCACTCCGTTCACCCCAGCATTTGAGTTTGTCGCCCTGCCTGTAGTAGGCAACCAACTCTTTCTGACTCCTGTAGGCTTTGCCGACGATCGAAACCCTCTTTAAATCGAATCCATGCCCGTCCAGTTCCATCAAAGCCTCCTGGACCTGGCCGGTATTTTCATAAATCGATACCGTCGTGTTTTCCTCTAGCATGTTTCCTCCAGCTTCACCTCTGACAACTGCAAATCACATTCCAAAAAGGTCCCCACCGGGCTCAAGAACACAATATACATAGGCCGGCCCATGGGAATTTTCTTGTCGAAATTGTATATTTCATTGAAAACAAAGGGAATATAACCTAATTCCATTCACCTTCCTTCGGCCCTTCGATATCGGCGGGGAAGGGAATGCAGCGGTTTTGAAATATTATCTTGAAAGGAACCGGAGTGTCGCATTACGATACAGATGTCGCATAATATAACATTGAGTTGGAACAGAATTTTATGAAGCACACTCCCTATAACGGCAGCCATGGAAACAAGGCCACAAACATCCATTCCGGTAGG
>CAZPHK010000024.1:6346-38938 GCA_964586015.1 uncultured Acidobacteriota bacterium
CACTCCCTATAACGGCAGCCATGGAAACAAGGCCACAAACATCCATTCCGGTAGGATTCCAATGAAAAATGCACACGACAGTCTCATTCGTTTGAGTTTCGGCATCGCCCTCCTGATTCTGATCTTCATCGGAGGCATGTTTTATTGGACAACCCACAATCTCATACAGACGAATGCAGAAGCGCTGGACACTTACCAGGTAGTCCAAAAACTGAACGGGCTTCTGGCCAGCTTGTATGATGGAGAGAGTGCCGCCCGGGGATTCATGCTGTCGGAGGACCCCGAGGATTTCGACAGTTACCAAACTACAATTGCTGAGATCCGGAAGCGTTTGAGGGATTTGGGTTCGATGTTTAATGGAAATCCGGAACAGAAGGCCCGCTTTCAAGCCCTTAAATCAGCAGCAGAGAAAAAAATAGAATTCAGCGATCAAAAACTCGAGCTGCGCAGGTCCCAGGGTTTTGAGCCCTCACTGGCTTTTTTTCTGAAAACCCGCGACGAGACCTTAATGCAAAAAATAGACTCCACTATTTCCGAAATGAAGGACGAAGAACTTCGCATCCTGCGCTACCGCCGTGGGCAGGCGGAACTGAGCGCAGAACGGCTGCGGATCAGCCTTATTCTTGGATTGTCTCTCAGCTTCTGCATGTTCCTGGCCGTCTACAGCTATCTGAACCACGAGGTAAGGCGGCGCAGGCAGGCTGAAGCGGAAGCCATAAAGCTGAATGAAGGTCTGGAACTCCGTGTAAACGAGAGAACCGCCGAACTTGCCGACGTCAACAGGCAACTGGAACTCAGAAACGAGGAGGTGGAACACGCCAATCGAATGAAAAGCGAGTTCCTCGCCCGCATGAGCCACGAATTGAGGACGCCCCTGAATTCAATCATAGGGTTCTCGGATCTCCTGTCTGAAGAATCGAAAGGCCCCCTGAACGACAAGCAGAAACGTTTCATCAATCACGTAAGCGCCGGAGCGCGCCACCTGCTGCAGCTTATCAACGACATACTGGACGTATCCAAAATCGAGGCAGGCAAAATCGAATTCAACCCGGCCGATTTTATCGTCTCCGAAGCGATCCACGAGGTTTTATCCGTCATCACACCCCTGGCCGACAGCAAAAAAATCGAAATCGACAACGCCGTCGGGAAAGAACTGGAGCTTTGGGGCGACCGGGTCCGCATTAAGCAGATCTTCTATAACCTGCTGACCAATGCCGTAAAATTCACGCCCGAAGGGGGACAGGTGCGCATAGAGGCGTTCCGGGAAACGGACTTTGTGCGTTTCTCCGTCAGCGATACGGGAATAGGAATTCCGCACGACGAGCAGCGCCTGATTTTCGAGGAATTTCATCAGGCGGGAGGAACGACGAAAAATCCGAACCAGGGGACCGGCCTGGGTCTTACCATTACAAAAAGGCTGGTTGAATTGCACGGCGGCGAGATCTGGGCGGAGAGCAGCCCCGGCCTGGGCAGCCGCTTCATTTTTACCATTCCCGCAACACCCGGGGACTAGAAAGGCACGGGCCATGACTAAAAAAGTGCTCGTCGTAGACGACAATCCTGTAAGCCGCGAGCTGATCCGGGAGGTGCTCGAAGATCCCGACCGCAAGGTGCTGGAAGCAGAAAACGGGGAGGAGGCTTTAAGAAAGATCGCCGAAGAAAAGCCCGATATCGTTCTCCTGGATATCCAGCTTCCCGTCCATGACGGATATGAAGTACTGCATCGGGTCCGTACACATCTGAAACTGGACACGCTGCCCGTCCTGGCCCTGACCGCCTACGCCATGCCGGAGGACCGCACGAAGGCTCTGTCTTCGGGCTTCGACGCCTATATCACAAAGCCGATCGACGCAGCGGCCTTGAGGACTCAGGTCGAAAAGATACTCGGTTCCGGGCCCTGACGACACAACGCAGCCGGACTACAGAAAAAAAGAGGTTACACAATGATCGACTCCAAAGAACAACGCACAAAACTGGTGGCCATCGACGACGACCCGGCGGCGCTGGAACTTGTCCGGGAAGCTCTTTCCCAGGAAGGTGTTGAAATCCTGACGGCGGCCGACGCCACGGATGGACTGGAACTTGTATCCCGGCACCATCCCGAGATTGTTCTTCTGGATCTGCTGATGCCCGGGATTGAAGGGATGGAGCTTCTGGACAGGATCGTGGAAACAAGCCCGACGACCGACGTCATCCTGATAACCGGCAAGTACTCCACCGATTCCGCCGTCGAAGCCATTCACAAGGGCGCCAGCGATTACATTACAAAACCCGTATCGATCGACGACTTGAGAAAACGCATCGGCATATTGATAAAAGAGGCCGGCCGCCACAAACGCGCTCTCGAGCTGGACGATGAATTCCTGAAAACATTCAGGTTCGAAGGTATGGTGGGACGCAGCCCCCTGATGCTTGAAGTGTACAGGACCATTCGCCGCGTCGCGCCTCATTTCCGCAGCGTCCTGGTCACCGGAGAAACAGGCACCGGCAAGGAGCTTGTGGCTTCGGCGCTGCACAGCCTGAGTCCCGTCGCTTCCAGGCGATTGGTAACATGCAACTGCACAACCATCGTCGAGTCCCTGTTCGAGAGCGAACTGTTCGGGCATGTGCGCGGCGCATTTACCGGAGCGACCCAGGATAAAGCCGGCATGGTGGAATACGCCGCCGGCGGGACGCTGTTTCTGGATGAAATCGGCGACATGCCTCTCGAGGCGCAGGCAAAATTGCTGCGCGCGGTGGAAACCGGCGAATACCAGCGTGTCGGATCTCCCGCGGTGCGCCGTGCCGACATACGCATTGTGGCCGCTACAAACTGCAACCTGAAAGAGCTCATAGACTCGGGCTCCTTCCGTGAGGATCTTTACTACCGACTGTCCATGGTTGAAATCCGGATCCCGCCCCTCGCGGACCGCAAGGAAGACCTTCCCATCCTGGAAAAATATTTCGTCGATAAATTCGCGGCGGAATACGGGAAAGAAATCCGGGGGATCACGCCCCGGGCGCAGATCATTCTCTCCAGGCACTCCTGGCCCGGCAATATCCGTGAGTTGGAAAACGTTCTGGGCCACGCGTGCATGTTGACGGATTCGGAAATGATCGATGTCGGGGATTTACCGGAAACGCTTAAGGCGCCGCCCGATCCCGTTCCGCAACAGGACGATAATCTCGTTTCCCTGGCCGAAATGTCGCAGAAACACATAGACCGCGTCCTGGAAAAAGTCGGGGGAAACAAGGCGCGTGCGGCAAAAATCCTCGGGATCAACCGGGCAACGCTGTACCGGTATCTGAAATAATCCGTCTCTTTTTCCCAGCGGCATAAATATTCCATGGCGCCGACCGGGCAGGTAACGATATAGTGGTGTTTCAGGAGGTTCTATATGAAGTTGATTTTTAAAAAAGCCGCCCTCCGGGCGGCATTTGTTGTATGTGTTCTCAGCATCACGCTCCCGGCGGTTCACAGCGCCGATCCCGTTTCATCCACAAGTTTGGAAGACACCGCCCGGGCCGTAACCCGGCTCACGGAATTGGGTGTTCCGCTGCAGAAAGATCCCGGAGGGGACGTTCGCTGGATTGAAGCCAAACAGGGTGAATTGACGGACAAAGCCATGAGTCTCCTGCCTTTGTTGCCTAAACTGGAATGGCTCGAGATCGGAAACGGCATTGTGACCGGGAAAGGGATGAAGTCCCTGGGAAAATGCACCCTGCTGAAACGACTCTATGTGCACGACATAAACCTTGAAAACGAGAAACTGGAATGGCTGAAAAACCTTACCCGGCTTGAAGCGCTTTCGCTCCAGCGCACAAAAATAGACGGCAGAGTCCTCAAGAATCTGAATGCGGCCGGCACACTCAAAGTGCTGAATTTGAGTGAAACGGGCATTATGGATGATGACCTTGCCCAGATTGCGCGCTTTAATAATCTGGAAGTGCTCGCCCTCGCCGAAACGAAAATTACCGGTGCGGGGCTCAGAAAGCTCGAAGGCATGGCCCGGCTCAACGAGCTGAACATCACCAATTGCGCCGTGTACGACTCTGACCTGAATTCTTTTCTGACAATGCCGAATTTGCGCATCGTCTACGCCGAAGGCTGTAATATAAGCCAATGGGCGATCGGAAGCGTCATTGCACAATTTCCCACACTGGCCATTTTTCAATAAAATCGCCTCGAAAACACCGGATTGTTTCCATAAAGGATTTTTTATGTACTCATATTTTCGACTCACCAAACAGCCTCTCATAGTCGCCGCCTTACTGCTGGCGTGCGTCCTGCCCCTCAAGGGAGACGAACCCACCTACATGAGGACCCCGGACGTGGTATACGTCGGCACTCCCTACGACCTGGTTTCCGCAATGCTGCAGCTGGCGCAGGTGAAAAAAGACGATCTCGTCGTAGACCTCGGCTGCGGGGACGCCCGGATGGTTGTCCTGGCCGCGCAAAAATACGGAAGCCGCGGAATAGGATACGACATCGATCCCGACATGGTCCGGGCCTCGAGAAACAACATCGAAAAGGGCAAGGTCGGCAACCTGGTAAAAATAATACAGGCGGATATTTATACCGTGGATATCAGCAAAGCGGACGTTCTTCCCCTGTATCTCCTGCCTGAAATGAACCTGAAGCTGCTGCCCCAGTTCGACACGCTCAAACCCGGATCCCGCATTGTAATGCACAATTACGACATCGAAGGGATCGTTCCCGACAAGACCGTGGAAGTCATTTCAAACGAAGACAACTCCAGCCACACGCTGTACCTGTACACGACCCCCCTGAAACGGGCGGAGTAAATATCCTCCGACTCTTGCCGGAGGTTTCATCAAACGAGCCTTAACATCTTTATCCAGTTAATCCTCGTAGGAAAAATGATCGTGAGGCCTGAAAGTCCGGCATTGGAATAGGCCCGGCCGTAAGGCCGGGATTAAGGTCGTATAGAAAATGAGCTCCGAAGATGCGGCACTAAAAAAACGGGGCGGCTGGAAAGCCTGCCCCGTTTTTAGTTTTTCCGCGAAAATAAAACGGCACCGGTTGCCGTCTATTTCGCCTGGACCTCGTGATGCAGCCGCAAATCCTCCGCCAGTGATTTGATTTCGGTCAGATCCCGCTGCATTTCACTCCAGCCGTACCAGAGAGAGTAGTCCGGGCTGTTGTGAAAGGCCCCCTGGAACGACCGGTTCCTGTGTTCTAGGAACATGACGAACAGCTTCTGTTCAATCAGGGTCGGCGAATCGTGAAATGTCAGAAGATCCGGATATGCGTAGGAGTAACTCTCGGGCTTTTCAAGAATTCCATCCTGGTACAGCTTTGCGACAACACGAATGGCTTCCGCCATTACATGATCCGCTTCCCGGATCATATCATCACCCTTGCGCAGCTCCGATTTCACAAAATTGGGAGAATGGCACTCCTGACAGGTCGCGGTCATTTTGTCCCGCTCCTTCTGCCAGTCTTCCTGGTTAAAGCGGGCGACCTGCGCTCCCTTGAAGATATCCAGGCGGGCCGTAGGCTGTCCCGCGGGATCCAGGACACCGAGAGCCTTCAGAATGGTGGCTCGATCGTCCTTCCATATAATGTCATCCGGCAGCGGCAGTCTGACGGCCAGGAATCCCCACGCGGTGCGGACTTCGTGATTTCCCTCCTGCATATGGCAGGTCTGGCAGGTCGGCGCGGACGTCTCTTCCGGGAGAACTTTGCTCTGTTTCAACAGGTAACGGACTCCATGCTTTGAGGACGAGTACATTTCCCATTGCGCATGATCGAAACCCATGTGACAGGTCTGGCAGGCCTGCGGCTGCTTTGCTTCCACGGTTGAGAACGTGTGGCGCGTATGACAGGCATCACACGAAGCGACACCGTAACCGGGACTGTTCTTTTTCAGAATCTTGATCTCCGCTTCGTCCTTGAATCCGATCTTATGGCAGCCGCCGCATCCCTTCATGCCTTCGATCAGCGCCGATGGCTGCCAGTGCATGGTGGGCATCGCTTTCATTGCGGCCCAGGCAATCGAATGCTTCCCCGCTTTGTACTGCTCCACCTGGGTACCGTGGCACATGGCGCAGGTATCCGGCGTCGGGATCTGAACGTCCGCCACATTGCCCGGCGAGTTGTGCTTGCTGCCGTGACAAACGGAGCAGTCCATCCCTGCCTGCCCATGCTTGCTGATTTCCCAATCCGTAACAATATTGGGCGTAATACTCTTATGGCAATCGACGCAGGCCGACGCCGCGTATCCCGCAGCCGGGATTGTCCCCATAGCGATTGTCAACAGGGCCAGCACCCAGAGCATTTTTGGTTTTGCCATCAAACGGACCTCCTTCATTTATCAGTGCAGATTTCCCCCTCGTCTCCGATAGGGGATCGGCCGAATTATGCCCCTATCATACTATCTCTTCCACAATCTTTCATAATTTAATTTATAAATCATTTTCATAATTTCTTGACTTTCATCAAGCGTTTGAAAGCGGAAAACCTGTAAAATATCCCGGAATTTGCGTTTCGGAGCTAACAGGAGTATATGGATGCACGCACACATTCTGCAGCATGTCCCGTTCGAAGATGTCGGCAGCATCGCCGCATGGCTGAAATCTCACAAGGCGACGGCAACCTATACGCGCTTCTTCGCGGACGGAAGCCTTCCCCGGCCCGGTGATCAGGACCTTATCATAATCATGGGAGGCCCTATGAGCGCAAACGATGAAGCGGCGCTGCCCTGGCTGCGCACCGAAAAAGACTTTATCCGCAACGCGATCCTGCAGGGCATACCGATGCTCGGGATCTGCCTGGGGGCGCAGCTTATCGCCGCCGCGCTCGACGCGCGCGTCTACCGGAACACCCACAAAGAAATCGGATGGCATCCGGTTGTCTCCGTAACGTCAAAAGAGGACTCGTTTCATTTCCCGGAAGCGTTTTACGCTTTTCACTGGCATGGAGAAACCTTCGATCTCCCTGAAGGCTCGATCCATCTGGCGCGGAGCAGGGGATGCGCCCACCAGGCATTTCAAATCGGAGACGGCGTCATCGGCCTGCAGTTTCACCTCGAAACCACGCCGGAAAGCGCCCGGGCCCTCATCGGGAACTGTCGCGATGAAATGGTGGAGGGGCCCTATATCCAGACGGAGCGGCAGATAATGGCGTTCCCGTCCTCCGGATACCTGAAGACCAACAGCCTCATGGACAAGCTGCTTTCCTATCTCACAAGGAAATAAACCGTCACTCCTCCAGCGTCGAAAGGTCCCCTTCCGGCAAGCCCTGTTCGCGGGCTTTCAGGACGCGCCTCAGAATCTTGCCCGAACGCGTCTTGGGCAGCGTGTCCAGGAACTTGATATGTTCCGGTTTTGCTATGGGTCCCATTTCCGACCCGACATACCGGCGCAACTCCTCCTCCAGGTCTTTTGAAGGCGCATAACCTTCCCTCAGCACGACAAATGCATGTATCGCCTGCCCCTTGATCTCGTGGGGCAATCCGATCGCCGCCGCTTCGGACACCGCGTCGTGAGAAACAAGGGCGGATTCTATCTCGGCCGTGCCCAACCGGTAGCCCGAGACCTTAATGACGTCGTCCACGCGCCCGATAATCCAATAATAGCCGTCCTTGTCCCTCCGCGCCGAATCCCCGGTAAAATAAACGTCCTTGAACCTGCTCCAGTACTGCTTCACGTAGCGATCGGGATCTCCGTAAATCGTGCGCAGCATCGCCGGCCAGGGCCGCTTCAGGACAAGGTATCCTTCCTCCCCGTCATCCACGCGATTTCCGTCCTCGTCCAGAATATCCACCTGCTGGCCGAAAAACGGGCGTGTGGCCGATCCGGGCTTCAGCGGCATGCAGGGAGTCGGCGTGATCATGAACATGCCCGTCTCGGTCTGCCACCATGTATCCATGATCGGACATTTCTCCTTTCCTATATTCTTGTAGTACCAGCGCCACGCCTCGGGATTTATGGGCTCGCCGACCGATCCAAGCAGGCGCAGCGAGGAAAGGTCGCGGCGGTTGGGCCAGGCCTCGCCGAAACGCATCAGTCCGCGTATGGCGGTGGGCGCCGTGTAGAAGACATTGATGCAATATCTTTCCACCATGGCCCACCAGCGATCCGGGTAGGGGTAGGTGGGAGCGCCTTCATACATAAAGCCGGTGGCGCCGAGAATCAGGGGGCCGTATACGATGTACGAATGCCCCGTGATCCAGCCCGGGTCCGCCGCGCACCACCAGCGGTCTTCATCTTTCAGATCGAAAACGTATTTCAGCGTTGCCGCCACGCCGACCTGATAGCCGCCATGAGTGTGCACGATGGCCTTCGGCTTCCCCGTTGTACCGGAGGTGTACAGCATGAACAGGGGATCTTCGGAATCGAGCTCTTCGGTAGGGCAGCGCCTGTCGGCGATGGGAAGGGCCATCAGGTCGTGCCACCACATGTCCCGGCCCTCTTCCATCTCCACCGGCTGTCCCGTGCGCCTGAACACTACGACATGCTCGACAATGGGCGCCCTCTTGATGGCTTCATCGGCGATTTTTTTCAGCTCGACGATTTTCCCGTTAAGAAACGCGCCGTCGCAGGTCACTACAATTCTCGACATGGAATCTTCGATCCGGCCGTGCAGGGCTTCCGTGGAAAACCCCCCGTAGACAACCGAATGGATTGCCCCGATTTTGGCGCACGCCAGCATGGCTATCGGAAGCTCCGGAACGCGTCCCATATATATTGTGACCCGGTCCCCTTTTTTCACGCCCAGCGCCTTAAGCACGCTGGCGAACTTGCTGACCTCGCGATTGAGGGCGAAATAGGAGAAAGTTTTATGCTCCCCTTTCTCCCCCTCCCATATAAGGGCGAGCTTGTTGCGGCGGGCCGTTCCTATGTGGCGGTCGATGGCATTGTGAACAATATTGGTTTTGGCGCCGACAAACCATTTAAAAAAAGGCCGCCCGGAATCGTCCAGCACCCGGCTCCAGGGACCGTACCAGTCGACCAGTTCCCTGGCGCAATCCGCCCAGAAACCGATGTAATCTTCATCGGCGTGACGGGATATCTCCTCCCAGTCCTTGACAAAGGCATTGGATACGGCATCAGGAGAAGGAGTATACAGTTCTTCTTTTGAATTATTGGCGAGATCGGTCATGGGTTCCTCCATTTAATCTTCGAAGGGGGGCAAGTAGGCCCGGGGAGGTCATTGATGCAACGGGATCGGTTTTCTACCCTTTTTGGCTCACTGAAAATAAATTACCGCGAATAAGGAAGACAAACAAGGCGGGAGTCCTTAAGCAACACGATTAAAACAGCATCGCAATAAATCCGCGGGACCCGGAAGGATGCCGCCCGGATCCCGCGGCAATCGGCAAAAACGGCATCTTTACAATTTGACGCCCAGCCTGTCCCACACGGATTCCCCCTCCTTGATCTCCTGCGCTTTGAGATGGGGAAACGTTTTAAACAGAAAATACGCCAGGGGAAGAATTCCAACTACGATAATGATCGTGTCGGGGATAATTCTCAATTGGCCCAGTACGGCAACCATCGGCCTATCAAAAAAACTCACGTCGCGAGCCATCCACAGCCCCTCTTTATTGCCGTTAACAACAAATTCTGCAACTCGTGAAATGCATCCGGGGGTTTTCACAACCGGATATTTCCGTGAGTCTGCTATGAGAGCAAGTGTTTCATCCGTCTTCAGCTACAAGGGCGGGCAGCCCGGCGATCATCGGAATAAAGTTAATTCAAGACTCTAAAGGAAACCTTGATATGAATCAAGAAATCAAATATTCGGCAAAAGATTGAAGGTGAAGATCAGGAGGCGGCTTCACAGTAGAAATCTTGTGAGAAACGCGGGTTGACATCTTTATCAGGTTGGCCCTGGTAGGAAAATTGATCGTGAGGCCCGAAAGGCCGGCACCTGGAGTAGGCCCGGCCGTAAGGCCGGGGTTAGGATCGTATAAAATATGAGCGCCGAAGGTGCGGTACATTGAAACAATGCCTTCGTCCCGCGCCTTCGGCGCTCGTAATAAACATCATGAATATCCCGGCCTTACGGCCGGGCCGACTCCAATGCCGGCTTGTCGGGCGTAGCTTTAGCGAAGCCTGATCCTTCGGACCTAAAACAAAAACGCTAATTTGGACAAGCCTGGATCAGGAGAGCGATCTGCGCGGTGCCTTATTATGTTGGAAAAGCGGGTTAGTACCGGCCGTAAGGAATTTTCTTATAATATTTCCCCTGTCCCTGCGGTCGTTTCTTTTCCGAGCAGCGCATGCGGCCGTTCCACCAGGCGCAGTTCATGGGGTAGACGTCCGGATCGAAAATCACGGAATACAGATGCCAGAAAAAAATGGCCAGGCAGGCCAGCGTCGCTTCGTAGAAATGGATGGTTGTAGCCAACTCCGGAGCCCATAAAGGGAAGTGCCTCAGCATGAAGTTGTGAAATACCAGGGCGGTCCCCGTAATTATCATCACGACACCGCCCCAGAGAAGGAACCAGTACTCGGTCTTCTCGGAATACCGGTAAAAGGCTTTGTGTATGGGCGGGGATTTTCGGATGCCCGTGTTATAGGCGATGACCGCCAGCATGTCCTTGAAATCATCCCAGCGTGGAAGCATTTCCCTGAGTATGTATCTTCCCCTCACGGTCAGGAAAAGGTAGAAAAGGTGATACACCGAGAGGAGGGTAAAAACCAGGGCCGCCCATCGATGCAGAGACCGGCGCAGGCCTTCTTCGAATGGGACAAGTAACCTGGCCCATAAAGCATCCGAATACCGGAGTGCAAATCCGGTCAAGGCCATTATAACGAAAACCAGAGCGAGTATTCCGTGCTGCCATCGTTCGTTGACCGTGAGTCGGATAACGTTCGGATATACGGTCGTTCGAACGCCGGTCCAGGCTTTATGCACCCAGTCCAACCCGTTGTGCAGCACCATGAAACCGACCGAAAAACCGATCAAAATCCAGTAAAACCATTCGGCGAAAGAAATCGTCCAGTGCATGTTCCCCCTGGATACATGAACGTAACCGGAGGCCAGGGCTTCTCCCGCTCCGGGATGACAGTTGCCGCATGTTTTCGCCAGATTCGATTTATTGACGGACGAATCGGGATCGTCCGACGGCAGGACGTCATGGTATCCATGGCAGGATGCGCAGTTGGCCACGCTCAGGTCCCCGCGGCGCGCCGCCAGCCCGTGGTAGGAATTGCTGTAAGTCTCGAGCCGGTCCGAAGGAAGATCGAACTTGCGGATTATCTGTTCCGATTCGTGGCACTGGGCGCATGTCCGCGTAACGGCCCCGATTGAATTATTCGACGAGAATTTCCCGGAGGAGTGAACTATATGGCTTCCATGGCAATCGGTGCAAACCGGGGAATCCCACACACCCCGAAGCGCGGCGCGGCCGTGAATGCTTTTCTTGTATATCTTTACGATTTCTCCGTGGCAGCGGCTGCACGTATCGGGGACATTCAGTCTGAAGACCCGGCTCTTTGAATCGAGGGAATTAAAAAGATAATGCGCGCCATGACAATCCGTACAGACTGCGGAGTTCATATTGCCTTCAAGAAACTCTTTTCCGTGAACCGTCAGGCTGTAGGAAGCTACGGGATCCTTCAATGAAAGCCGGACTGCTTCCATGCGCTCCGGATCCGAGTGGCATCGGGCGCAGGCGCTTATGATATTGCCGCGATACACGGGCGAACCGGGATCGCCGGCTCCGGCGATGGCGTGGGAGTTGCCGTGGCAGTCCGCGCAGGTTTCCGAGACCGTACGATCCAGTTTTAAAACCCGGCCGTGTCCCGAATTCAGATAGTCCCGGGTTTGCACGGGGTGGCAGCGAGAACAGTCGACCGGGGCGGGATGATCGGCATGCGGCACGGAATCGATATCCTGATGGCAGGCCGTGCAGCGAAAGCGTCCGTGGACGGAACTCCCTATCTGTTTCTTTTCCACAAAAGGAACACGGCTTCCTTCCCTGCCGTGGCACATGAAACAGGTTTCGTCGGATACGTCCGCGGCACGGATGTCTCCGGGACAAACCGCTGAAATAATAAGAAACAGAATGCCGGCAAAAAAGGGACTTTCGAAAACGCGGTGCGCCGAGAAGGATGCAGACCGATGCAATTTAACCTATCTTTCTGATCTGAATGCTTTCCTGCCGCACTATTGAAACATACAATCCGCTTTGTTTCCCAGCATTATTACAGATTCCGGGTTCTCCGGCTCAATCCGGCTGAAAAGGAGCATGCAGCCAAATACGTCTATTCTATAAAAACGGGGACATAATACTTTATTCTCAGGAAAAAGTATTATGCCCCCGTTTTTATCAGATGCGGTTCTGAGAGACGAGACGGGCGAAATGCGCGAACGACCGGTCGTATGTTCGCTCCGCATCATCGGGGAAGCAGCAGGCGGGAAGTTCCCTGCTTTTCAAGTGGTACTGCAGGCATTCACAGCAGGCCCCTTTTCTTGAGCACGGTTCGTACGTGCAGTTACAATTTGTCTTGTTTTGCTCCAGCTTGCAATCCATTGAATCCGCTCCTGGAAATCATACCTTGTTGTTAATCCACCAATTTATCGTAGCAGCTGCGCGCAATAATTCCCAAACCGGAAATTGGTGAATCAAGAACCAGGCACCATTTTTTTTACCGGCGCCGACCCGGCGGCAAAAAAGTTCGATTAAATATATTTTTTGTAGGGGCGAACCTTGTGTTCGCCCTTTTGCCTTCATGCAGGTTTTTGGGGAAAAGTAAAAAAGGGCGAACACAAGGTTCAGTGCTGTCCAAATTAGCGTTTTTGTTTTAGGTCCGAAGGGTCAAGGCTTCGCTAAAGCTACGCCCGACAAGCCGGCATTGGAGCCGCGCCTTCGGCGCTCATATCCTATACGATCCTAATCCCGGCCTTTCAGGCCTCACAATCATTTTTCCTACCAGGATAAACCTGATAAAGATGTTAAGGATTTGAATGATGTAAATCCTTTAAAATCAAGGAACGAAATTCTCAAATCGCGCTAATTTGGACAGCACTGACACAAGGTTCGCCCCTACTGGTGGCATGCACTGCAGGGCTGCAGATTTCTCATGTGATGGCAGCTGTCGTAGCAGAAATCGATATTGTCCGGAATAACCACCTGGTCTTTCGATTCGGGCGGAATCGGGTGGGGAGTATGACATTCGACGCATTGCGGTATGTCCTGTTTTTCGGCATGGGGAATATACTGGTGCGGCGTCACGGTTTCTCCGCTCGGCGCCTTGTAGTCGGCCGTAGCCTTGGCGATGTCGTCGTACGGTCCATGGCACGCCAGGCACATGGATTTATCCACTTTTTCAGCTTGAGAGTCCTCCTGCGGAATCGCGGCCGCCAGCGTAAACACACCCAGCACAAGAACAGCAACTATCAGGACAATCCTTTTCTTTTCCATTCCCTACCTCAATAGTCTCAAAATATCTTCGATGTTTTCTCCGACCCGCTTTTCTCACGTGGATGAGAGAAGCGGGTTACGGTCTCGCCATATTGAAAATACCGCCACACATACTAATACGAACCGCATCCCCTGATTTTTCAAGCAATGAGGCGAAATGCGGCCGTCCCTTCGGACCTACCATTGCGACTCGTGGGGTTCGTAGTCCAGGCCCGCCAACTGCCGGTAAAACTGCTGGCGCGCGATTACGTCTTCCTGCGCCATTTTCAGCAGATGTTTGGCTGCCTCCGGTTTGCTCAGGGTCAGCGTCTTGTACCGGGTTTCGGTGTAGATGTAGTCCTTCACCGATATCGACGGCGGCCGGGAATCCAGGGTCAGCGGATTCTTGCCGGATTCGACAAGGCGCGGATCGTATCGATACAGCAGCCAGTGCCCGCTGTTGACGGCCAGCTTCTGCTGCTGCATGCTCTTTCTCATGTCGACGCCATGGGCGATGCACGTGCTGTATGCAATAATCATGGAAGGCCCGTCATAGGACTCCGCTTCCAGGAACGCTTTTATCGTATGCGCGTCGTTCGCCCCCAAAGCCACGCTGGCAACGTAGACGTTGCCGTAGTTGATCGCATGAAGCCCGAGATCTTTCTTTGACAGAGGCTTCCCCGCGGCGGCAAACTTGGCGACCGCGGCCCGCGGCGTGGATTTGGACATCTGGCCGCCGGTGTTGGAATAGACCTCGGTGTCCAGAACCAGCACATTGATGTTCCGCCCTGAGGCCAGCACGTGATCCAGCCCTCCATAGCCGATGTCGTAGGCCCATCCGTCCCCTCCGACGATCCACACGGACTTGGGAACAAGGTAATCGGCAAGAGTGAGCATGTTCCGTACATCCTGGGATCCGTTTTCCTTCAAACGGTCCCTGAGCGCCTTTACCCTTTCCCTCTGGTCGTAAATCCCGGATTCGTCCGACGTGTCGGCCGTCAGGAGCCCCCCGGCCAGTTCCTCGCCGATCTCTGGGGCCAGCTTCTTTACGAGGTCCCGCGCCACCCGGGTGTGCTTGTCGACGGTCAGGCGGAATCCGAGGCCGAATTCGGCGTTGTCCTCAAACAGGGAATTGCTCCAGGAAGGCCCCCGCCCCTCTTTGTTGAATGCATAGGGCGTGGTCGGCAGATTTCCGCCGTAGATGGAGGAACACCCGGTTGCGTTGGCGATAATCGACCGGTCTCCGAACAGCTGCGTCAGAAGCTTGATATACGGCGTCTCCCCGCATCCCGAACAGGCCCCGGAGTACTCGAACAGAGGCTGCAGCAGCTGGTTGGTCTTTACGCTCGTCCTGTGCACCAGGCGGCGGTCATATTCCGGAAGATCCAGGAAGAATTCATAATTCTCCCGCTCCTGCGCCCGGATCGGCGGCTGCGGCACCATGTTGATCGCCTTGAGCCTGGTTTGCCTTTTGTTCCTGGCCGGACAGTTTTCGACGCACACGCCGCATCCGGTGCAATCTTCCGGAGCGACCTGGACCGTATAGTTCATGTTCGGCTCGAAATCCTTGCCCTTGGCCTTCATCCACTTGAAGGTCTGCGGCGCGTTCTCTATCAGCTTTTCGTCATACGCCTTGATGCGAATAGCGGCATGCGGGCAGGAGATGGAGCATTTGCCGCACTGGATGCACGTATCGGGATCCCAGGAAGGTATCTCCAGCGCAATGCTGCGCTTTTCCCACCGGGCCGTTCCCGTCGGGAAGGTGCCGTCGACCGGGAAAGCGCTGACGGGAATAGCATCCCCTTCACTGGCTATAATGCGGGCCGTAAAGGACTTCACGAATTCGGGAGCCTGCGCGGAAACCACGGGCGGCTTCTCGATCCTGCTGTCGGCCTTTGACGGCACTTTCACCTCAAACAGGTTGGCCAGCGTCTGTTCCACGGCCTCGTAATTTTTCTTAACGACCTCTTCGCCCTTCGCGCCGTATGTTTTCTTGATGGCGTCTTTTATCGCCGCGATGGCTTCGTCCCTGGGCAGGATGCCGGAAATGGCGAAGAAGCAGGTCTGCATGATCGTGTTGACCCGCGCTCCCATGCCGGTCATCTTGGCCACTTTATACCCGTCGATTACATAGAAACGGATTTTCTTCCGGATGATCTGTTCCTGAACGCTGCGCGGAATTTTATCCCACACCTCATCCGGTCCGTACGGGCTGTTTAAAAGGAACGTAGCGCCTTCCACTGCTTTCTTGAGCATGTCGTATTTTTCAAGAAAAACGAACTGGTGGCAGGCGACAAAATCCGCCTTGTCGATCAGGTAAATGGAATGAATCGGTTTGGCTCCGAAGCGAAGGTGGGAAAGCGTCACGGATCCGGACTTGCGGGAGTCGTATTCGAAATAGCCCTGGGCGTAGTTGGGAGTATCCTCGCCGATAATTTTAATGGAGTTCTTGTTGGCCCCGACGGTTCCGTCCGCGCCCAGGCCGTAAAAAAGGCACCGGGTCACGTCGCTTTCGATCGAGAAATCGGGATCGTACTCTATGGAATTGTTTGTGACGTCATCGATAATTCCAACGCTGAAGTAATTCTTGGGCGTCTCCTTTTTCAGTTCCTCATAAACGCCCTTGATCATGGCAGGCGTGAATTCCTTGGACGAAAGACCGTAGCGCCCGCCCACAATCTTCGGGAATTTCTGAAACGGCATGGTTCCCGAAGCGAAGGATTCCCCGACAGCAGTCACGATATCCTTGTAAAGGGGTTCGCCCGAGGCACCCGGCTCCTTGGTCCTGTCCAGAACCCCGATGGTTCGAACGGTAGGCGGAAGCGCCTTGATAAAGTCATTTCCGGAAAAAGGCCGGTAAAGCCGAACCTTCAGCACCCCGACCTTTTCGCCCGTTTCCACGAGGTATTCCGCGGTTTCCTGGGTCGACTCCGCGCCGGAACCCATAATGACGATGACGCGTTCCGCTTCGGGATCCCCTGCATAATCGAACAGGTGGTATTGTCTTCCAACGACGGAAGCGAACTTGTCCATGGCTTTCTGGACGATTCCCGGCGTCGCGAGATAGTAGGGATTGCAGGCTTCGCGCGCCTGGAAAAAGACATCAGGGTTCTGGGCCGTGCCCCGAAGGATGGGATTGTCCGGGGAGAGCCGCCGCATCCGGTGCGCGCGGACCAGATCGTCGTCAATCATCTCCCGCATGTCGTCGAGAGTCAGCTGCTCGATTTTCATGACCTCGTGCGAACTCCGGAATCCGTCGAAGAAGTGGACAAACGGCACCCGGGCTTCCAGGGAGGCTGCCTGGGCGATCAGGGCAAAGTCCATGATCTCCTGAATCGAGTTCGAGGCCAGAAGTCCCCATCCGGTTGTGCGGACCGCCATGACATCGCTGTGGTCGCCGAAAATGGACAGGGCGTGCGTGGCAACAGTCCGGGCGGAAACATGAAATACGGCCGAAGTCAGTTCTCCCGCAATTTTAAACATGTTGGGGATCATCAGCAGGAGTCCCTGCGACGCGGTGAAAGTCGTCGTCAGCGCGCCCGTCTGCAGCGCGCCGTGCACGGCGCCGGAGGCGCCCCCCTCGCTCTGCATTTCCGTCACCGACGGAACCATTCCCCAGATATTCTCGACATTGTCCGCGGCCCAGGCGTCCGCCCACTCCCCCATAGGGGAGGAAGGAGTGATCGGATAGATCGCTATGACCTCGTTCACGTTGTATGCTACGTATGCAGCCGCTTCGTTACCGTCGATGGTAACCATTTTTCTTTTCATATTTCACACCATAAACAAGAAGAAAATTGGGAAGCTTCCAGCCAGGAAGGTAATTCAGTTAACAACCGTTCATTTTAAATTTTACTTAATTACCCGCAATATTAAATTAAAGTTTCTAACAATGCCGCGCGGTCATCCCAATGGAAGACCGACTTTAAACTGTTTATTTTCAGCAACCTTTGCCTAAAATTACCGGGGCGCGCACCTCTCCGGTTCACACCAGCCCGCTTTTATTCTAGAGCAAGAACCCTTGCATGACCAGAGTCTATTTCAATTCTTGCCGAGGGCGGCTCCGTACGGGCGCATTTCCGGAATTCTTCACAAACGGGATCTCCCGAAAGCGTCAGGATTGCGGATTTTGCAGCCGGGTGCCGCTCACAATGCGCCGGCCGGCTTCGAGCGCCGCTACGTTGGCTTTCAGCAGGTTGGGCCGCATTCCATTGTCCGCAAAGGCGGCCAGAACGGCCTCCTGCGCCACCGCCCGTGTAATCTCCAGATATGCCCCCAGCATGATCATATTGGCCGCCTTGACATTCCCGAGATCCCTGGCCGCTTCATAGGCCGGGACCCGGACAATCTGAATCCCCGGCAGGTCCGGTATATCGGTTACCATCGAAGAATTTGCCAGCAGCAGACCTCCCGGCAAAACCTGATCGGCAAACTTTTCCAGGGAAGGCTGGTTGAAAACCATCAGGCTCGAAGGGCGGTTGATAAGCGGCGACGCGATGGGACTCTTTGATATCCGGACATGGCAGTTTGCGGTGCCTCCCCTCATTTCGGGACCGTAGGACGGAATCCAGGAAACCTGCAGGCCTTCGCGCAAGGCCGCTTCCGCCAGCGCCAGTCCCGAAAACAAAACGCCCTGCCCGCCGAAACCGGCCAGTTTCAACGAGACTTCGCCCAGCTCGCCGCCTGCGATGGCGCCCCTGGCGGCGGATTCCCGGATCGAGGGTTCGGCGGGACTTTCCCGGTCGGAGGATGTTTCCGCACTCATGCACAGAGGTTTGACATCTTGCCTGTCCTCATCCCGGAAAACCTGCAGGGGGAATGTCGGGATCATGTTCTTTTCCACCCACTGGATTGCGTCCTTCGGCGATACTTTCCAGTTGCTGGGGCAGGCGGAAAGAACTTCCACGAAAGAGAATCCGCGCCCTTCCATCTGGTTCTTCAAGGCCTTTCGAACGGCCTTTCTCGCCCGCATATGATGCCTGGCATCGGTCAGGGCGACACGCTCGATGTACGCCGGTCCGTCGAGGGTGGACAGAAGCTCGCACATTCGCAAAGGCGGGCCTTCAACCTGGGTCATCCGGCCCCGCGGGGATGTCGTTGTTTTCTGACCGAGAGGCGTCGTCGGCGCCATCTGGCCTCCCGTCATGCCGTAAATGCCGTTGTTGACGAAAAATATCGTGATCGATTCTCCCCGGTTGGCGGCGTGCAGGATCTCGTTTCCGCCGATTGCGGCCAGGTCGCCGTCCCCCTGGTAGCAGAATACTATCGCCTCCGGACGGGACCGCTTCACCCCGGTCGCCACGGCGGGAGCGCGCCCGTGGGAAGACGAAATATTGCCGACGTCCATGTAGTAGTACATGAAGATGGAGCACCCGACGCATCCCACCAGGATCGATCTGTCCTGAATGCCGAAATCGTCGATGGCTTCCGCCACAAACTTATGCAGGACCCCGTGGCCGCAACCCGGACAGTAGTGCGTTATTTCCTGGTCGCCGCTTTTTCTTTCGAACCTGTCGTAAAAGGAAGCCGGTTTGCTATGTTTTGTTTCCCACACACTCTTTCTCCATCGTTTTCAGGACTGCAACGATTTCCTCCGAGGTCGGCATCATGCCTCCGGTGCGCCTGAGAAGCTGCACCGGAGTAATTCCGTTGACCGCCAGACGGACATCTTCGACCATCTGCCCGCTGCTGAGTTCAAACACCAGTATGGAATATGCTTTCCCGGCAAGCTGGCGGATGCGTTTGGTCGGGAACGGGTACAGGCTGACCGGCCGCAAAAGCCCGACCTTCAGACCTTCGGCGCGCGCCATCTCCACGGCTTCTCGCGCTATTCGGCTGGCGATGCCGAAAGCTACAATGATGATTTCAGAATCTTCCGTCTGAATTTCTTCCAACATTACCTCTTTATCTTCCATTTCCCGGTACTTGTCCTCCAGCCTGGTAATGAGGACTTCCTGCACGTAATGCTCCAGAAAGATGGAGGTAATGAGGTTTTTGCGGGTAGCGGCGTCGCCCCGGACCGCCCAGGGCTTGTCGGGCTCCTCGGGCCTCGTTTTGGGTATTTCGACCGGCTCCATCATTTGCCCCAGGGCGCCGTCGGCAAGGATTATAACCGGATTGCGATACCGGTCCGCCACATCGAATGCATGCATCGTCAGGTTGCACATCTCCTGGACGCTGTTGGGCGCAAACGCGGCCGTTCGATAATTGCCGTGTCCGCCTCCTCTCGTCGCCTGGAAATAATCGCCCTGCTCCACGCCGAGATTGCCGAGCCCCGGTCCGGCGCGCATGATGTCCACAATCACGCCGGGCAGCTCGGCCCCCGCCATGTAGGAAATTCCTTCCTGCATCAGGCTGAGTCCCGGTCCCGACGACGCGGTCATGGCGCGCACCCCGGCCGAAGCCGCACCGAACAGCATCTGGATGGACCCGATTTCGCTCTCCGCCGGTATGAAGACGCCTCCGGATTCCGGAAACAGCATCGACGCCGACTCGGCGATTTCACTGGCCGGCGTGATTGGATAGCCGAAATAGGCTCTGCAGCCCGCTGCAATCGCTCCTCTTACAACAGCATGATTCCCTTTGAGTAGCTGGCGCATCCACCGCCTCCAAAATCCTAAGTATCCATGATAGAAGCTCCGGAAGCCGGAACCGAATATCTCAATGAAACCGCTGAATTTGCATTTCGTTAAATACAGGGGAACAAGCGGCGCATGCGGGCTATGCGGCCGATTTGTCTTCCTTTTTCTTTACCAGGACGGTGATCGCATCGGGCTCCGGACAGACATAAAAACAGATCCCGCACCCCGTGCAGCCGGATCCAATATAAGCAGCCGCATAATACCCCTGGCGGTTCAACAAATCGCCCTGGATCAGCACCTTGGCGGGGCAGGCTTCAATGCACAATCCGCATCCTTTGCAGTGGTGCACGGAAATTTTAACATCGCCTCGATCAGACTCGCCCACATTTACCTCCAACACTTTCAAAGACTTCGCTGAAACGAAAAAATAACCTTTTACTTTAATCCGTTTAGGCCGTGATGCGCAACCCCTGTCTGAATATTGTTTCATGAAAAAACAGGCGTAAGGAGGGGCAGATTGTAGGGGCGAACCTTGTGTCAGTGCTGTCCAAATTAGCGCGATTTGAGAATTTCGTTCCTTGATTTTAAAGGATTTACATCATTCAAATCCTTAACATCTTTATCAGGTTGATCCTGGCAGGAAAAATGATCGTGAGGCCTGAAAGGCCGGCATTGGAGTAGGCCCGGCCGTAAGGCCGGGATTAAGGTCGTAAAAATAATGAGCGCCGAAGGGGCGGCACAAGGGCATTATTTTGATGTGTCGCACCTTCGGCGCTCATAATAAACGACATGAGGATCCCGGCCTTACGGCCGGGCCTACTCCAATGCCGGTCCTTCGGACCTAAAAAAATGCTAATTTGGACAGCCTTGACACAAGGTTCGCCCCTACATAAACAGGTTGCGTTAATCCAGATCGATGTCGCGGGTCGGCTTTTCGATGGGGGCGTCCTTGTTTTTTTCCAAAGCCGAGGCAAATTTGCGTTCCAGCAGTTCCGACTGGTTTTTAAAATCCGCGGAACTCTGATTGAATATGGCCTCGCGCCGCGCCGCCTGCTCTTTCAGCATGGCCGCCGCTCGATCCAGATCCAGGCCGCTGCGCTTCTCCGGAGGCGGATCATGACTCAACACTTTCTGAAGCTGGGGATCCACATACAGGCGCGCGCCGCAGCACGGGCACTCCACCGAGATTTCATTGTTCTTCTTTGGCGCCATAACCTCTCCTCGCGATAGAGTTCTTTACTTATCGATGCTACGTGCAAGGCCTGTCGCTGTCAATAATCAGTATGCAGTAGGGGCGAACCTTGTGTTCGCCCTTCGATTGAAGATTAAAGATTGAAGATTGCAGATTGTGGCTGTGGCTGATTTGGAATCGGACCCTGATTGTTTTTGTTGTAACGTTTTGGGATGTAGGGGCGAACCTTCCGGCTTCGCTCCAGCCGAAGCGAAGCTTCGGCCGAGCTTCAGGCTTCACCCTTCGGGCTACGCCTGACAAGTCGCCGGACAAGTTGGTGTTCGCCCCCGGAACCATGCAGCCGGCAGCCGGATAAAGGAACTCCGTTCCGACCTCCCTCATCCGTTCACAAACGGCCCGAACTACTAATGGTTAAGTATCTACTTTAATTAATGATAACTATATTCCCGGTCGAAAAGGTATTTGAATTTATTCCTCCTGAATTTGGATAAATTCACATTATTCCGCTCGGGAATTCAAAGAAGAGCATAAAAATTCCATGAGCGATATTGAATCGAGCAGCAAAGGGGGAATTAGTCAATGCCGAACATGGAAAAGCTCAAAGCCTTTTTTGTAAACAACTTTGAGAGAATTCTCGTCCTGAGTATTGTCGGAATTATCATCCTGATCACCTACTCCATCGAGTTCAAGCTGGTATTCTTAAACATTTTCTATCTTCCGATCATAATCGCGGGCTATTTCCTGGGCAAACGGATGGCGGTTATAACGGCTCTTTTCTCCGTAGCCATCGTAGTCCTGTTTATAATTCTCAAATCCGATTCCTTTTTAATTGCGGAAATAGGGAAATTATATCTCGGCATTTATATTGTTTTATGGAGCTCTTTCCTGATCCTGACGAGCGCGGCCCTGGGATTCCTGTACGATGAAAACAAGAAACGCATCAAGGATCTGCAGGATGCCTACATCGGCGTGCTGGAGATCATGTCGAAATACCTGGAATCCGCGGACCGGTACACTCAGGGACATTCTGTACGGGTAGCGAAAATGTCCCAGGAGATCGCCATAGCCATGGACCTGCCGAGACCATTCGTGGAAACCGTAAAAGCGGGCGCGCTTCTTCACGACATCGGCAAGACCGAAGTCAGCATGGACATCGTCAATAAAGCCGCGAAACTGAGCTCCAACGAAAAGAATCTCATGACCTCGCATACCCAAAAAGGTGCCGAACTCCTGTCTCTCGTGGGGGGGGTCTTGAAAGATGCCGTTCCCATCGTGCTGGCCCACCACCAGTATTATTTCGATCCGAACAAGCATGAATCCGGCGAAGAGTGCACTGTTCCTCTCGGCGCTGCGATTATCGCGGTCGCGGACGCCTATGACGCCATGATTACCGACAGGCCGTACCGCAAGGGCAGGCAGCCGTGGGAGGCTTACGAAGAAATCGAGAGAGAATCGGGAAGGCAGTTTCATCCGGATGTAGTGAAAGCCTTCAAACAGGTACTGCGGCACAACGAAGAATACCGGCTGGAAAAAACACCCCTGGAAATCATCGCCGCCACATAGCACGCATTTCTCATCCGTTCCAATTGATATTGTATGGGCGAACCTTCCGCCTTCGCCCTTTTCGCATTGATTGTAGGGCCGAACCTTGTGTTCGCCCCAATGAATTTTCGGATATTCCGGTATTCATAAAACACCGGATGCATAAATCAAATGCACCCCCGCCAAACAAAACCAAAATTGATGTTTCATATAATTCCCTTCCCTGTTAATAAATAAGAATGAAGTCCTTGATCCTTTTGACGGGCGCAACCGGATACATCGGCGGACGTCTCCTGAAGCTGCTCGAAACCGAAAAATACAACATCCGCTGCCTCACCCGGCGCAGGAAATCCCTGCAGGGCCGCGCAGCGGCAGGCACAGAAATTATGGAGGGCGACGTTCTGGACGGCGATTCCCTGCACCAGGTTCTGGAAGGGGTGGATACCGCCTACTATCTCGTTCATTCCATGGGGATTGCCAAGGGCTTTGAAGAGACCGACCGCCGAGCCGCGGAGCTGTTTGCGGCGGCCGCCCGAAACCGGGGCGTCCGGAGAATCATCTATCTGGGGGGACTGGGAGATTCCTCCGACACCCTGTCTTCCCACCTGCGAAGCCGTCAGGAAGTGGGAAACGTTCTGCGAGAATCCGGCGTGCAGGTTATTGAATTCCGCGCCTCGATCGTCATCGGATCCGGAAGCCTTTCCTTCGAGATGATCCGCGCGCTGGTGGAACGCCTCCCGGTGCTGATCACGCCCCGATGGGTCGCGGTCAGCGCTCAGCCGATCGCAATCGGGGACGTGCTGCAGTATCTTCGCGCAGCCCTGGATATGACCCCTGCCGGGAATCCCATCTTCGAAATCGGGGGCCCGGACAGGTTTTCCTATGGGGACCTGATGAAGGAATACGCCAGGCAGCGCAGGCTGAGGCGCCTGATGATACCCGTGCCGGTGCTCACGCCGACACTGTCAAGCCTGTGGCTGGGATTGGTCACGCCGCTTTACGCCCGCATCGGCCGGAAGCTGATAGGAAGCATCCGCTATCCCACCGTGGTCCGCGAAACCTCGGCCCTCGAAGCCTTCCCCATCCGCCCGATCGGAGTCGCCGAAGCCATTGCGACCGCGCTTCGCAACGAAGACCGGCAATATGCCGAAACCCGATGGTCGGACGCCCTTTCCTCCTCGGGAACGGAATCACACTGGGGCGGGGAGAGGTTCGGAAACCGTCTCGTCGATTCAAGAACCAGCCGGGTATCGGTTCCGCCGGCCGAAGCTTTCGGTCCCATCCGGCGCATTGGAGGCAGGACCGGATACTATTACGGGAACCGGCTCTGGAAAATCCGCGGCTGGATCGATCTGTTTGCGGGCGGAGTCGGCATGCGCCGCGGCCGAAGGGACGACGAGCAGCTGAAGAACGGGGATACGGTTGACTGCTGGCGCGTGGAGAGCATTGAGCCGGACCGCAAACTGGTCCTCGCTTCGGAGATGAAACTGCCGGGCAGGGCCTGGCTGGAATTCGAAGCAGCGGAGGAAAATGGAGACACCCGCATCCGCCAGACCGCCATATTCGACCCTGCCGGGTTGTGGGGCCTGGTTTACTGGTACACGGTATATCCCATGCATGAACTCGTCTTTGCCGGCATGCTGCGCGGCATTGCCCGCGCCGCGGAAAAATCCGGCTCCGACAAAAAGCCCGATCTCCGTTCAGGCTTTACCGAGAAACCTGTATAATGCATGTTTTCCGGCAACCCGGCTTTTTGGAATTCTCAAACGGAAGGGTGTAAACGTGGTTCGGTTTTTAATCTTCAATCTGTAATCTTAAATTTTTATTCAGACAGGAATACCCATGAATTTGAACGAACCGCCGGCATCGAAAGAGAACAACCTTGAAGAACTGAAGGCAAAACTGGACGATTTCATCGCGCGGAACTCCATCACCCGGTTTGAAGGTGAAGACATCGTCGAACTGGTCGAGGAGGGCGAAAGCATCGACTGGATCGTCGAGCAGCTCAGGAGCAACAGCCCCGGCATGAATGCCGAAGAAGTCACGCCGCTGCTGGCGGGCATTAAAGCCCTGGTCGGGCCGGCGGAAGAACCGGCATCCGGGGAAGAAGAGGAACCTCAGGAGGGCGAAATCGAAGCGGAACCCCTGATAGAGGGCGGCATGCCCGACATGTCCCGACTCGATCCGTCCAAGCTGGATTTGTCGCAACTCGCCGATGCGCTGCCCCCGGGAATGAAGCTCCCTCCCGGTTTCGACATGAAACAGCTTCAGAACATCATGGAATCGCCCCAGGGACAAATCATGTCCGATTTCCTCATGTTCTGCCGGGAGAAGGGCGTCGAATTAAACGAGGGGTCGATGGACGATCCCGGGACGCAGGAGCTGCAGGAGGAATGGAAGTCCACGCCCCGCGAAGCGTTCGAGGGGAAAACGCCGGGAGAAATGCTGGAAGAAAATCCCGGGCTGATGCCGGGCAAGGTGGAAACCTTCCGCCGCGAGACGCCCCGCGTCGGCAGAAACGATCCCTGCCCCTGCGGCAGCGGCAGGAAATACAAAAAATGCTGCGGCCGGGCCTGATTAAACTCACTAATTTTCGCGGAGGACGGTGAGGGGCTTGTGCTTCAGTATGCCGCGGCCGGCCAGCCATCCCGTCCCGGCCGCGAGAATCGCCGAGGCGACAATTCCGATCAAAAGCGGAAGCCACTGAAAATCGAATTCCGTTTCGAGCAGTTCGCCCAGCAGGAAATGCGCCGCAATCGCCGCCAGGATCCCTCCGACCAGGCCGGCCGCCGATCCCATCGTCAGCAGCTCCACCGTCTGGATCCACCGGAGCTGGGACCGCGTCGCCCCCAGCGTCCGGAAAAGCACCGTTTCCCGGATCCGCTGGTACCGGGTCGAGGTCACGCTGGACGCCAGGATGATCAGCCCGCTGGCAATGGCGAAGAGCGCAACGAACCGGACCACAACGGATATCCTGTTCAGAAGGTCCTGGACCCTGGCCAGGACATCCCCGACATCGATGGAAGTGACATTCGGGAACCGCCTGAAAAGCGCTCCCTGGAACGCCCCGACATCCGAAGGCGCCATCCGGACCGTCCCGATGTAGGATGCCGGGCTTCCGGCCAGCGCGCCGGGGGAGAAGATGAACTGGTTGCTGCCGCCCGGCCGGGGGAATTCGGTGCTGCGGATACTGGCGACCTTTCCCCGGACAATGCGGCCGGATATGTCGAACTCCAGCACGCTGCCGACTTTTATGCCGTAGCGTTCGGCCGCGTACTCCTCGACCGAAACCAACGGTTCCGTAAAGGGCGGCTTCCACCACTCCCCCTCGACAACGACCGTATCCGGAGGCAGCGCATCCGCCCAGGTCAGGGTGAATTCCCGCGGGCGGCGTCTCTGATCCTCGGGATCCGGCTCCGATTCCCGATCCCTATCCCGATCCCGCCGCCACCTGTCCGGAGGCGCATGCCCGTCTATCGTCAGAAGCTGCGAGGATATCGCCGGTATGAGCGTCGGCTCCTCCAGACCAAGATACCCTTTCAGAAACTCCGCCAGCTCCGGCTCGTCCTGCTCCGTTATCCCGAGCATGAACACGTTCGGAAAATCGGCCGGAGCGCTCCGGACGATCTGCGAAATCAGAGACGTCTGGATGAAATAAACCGTGAGGACAAACGCCACGCCCAGTCCCAGCGCGACCATCACCGAAACCGCGTGATTCCCCGGCCGGTTCAGGTTTTTCAGTCCCTGCCGCAGCACCAGAATCGACAGCCGGGGCAGGCGCCGCAGCAGCCACAACAGCAGAAGCGAAAACGGTACAAGCACCAGGATGCAGGCAATCAACCCGGCAAGGAACGTAAATCCCCAGCGCAGGGATTCCGCCAGCCAGCTTGCGGCCAGGCCCGTGCCGAAAAAGAGGACCAGGGAAACCACCAGGGGCAACGGATCCCGGCGCAGCCGCTTCAGGGTGGAATGCCGGGTCTCCGGCATTTCCCGCAGGAACAGCCGGATCGGACGGATCTTCCTGATGGCCAGCAGGGGCGGCAGCAGAAACATCATGGTCGTCAGCACTCCGATCGAGAGCCCCTGAAAGGCCGCGCCCGGCGCCAATTCCAGATCGGCGGGCAGATCCACGAGGCCTTTCAGCAATTGCGGCAGAAGCAGCTGAACCAGGTATCCGAAACCGATCCCGATCACGCTTCCCAGCGCCCCGAGGGCCAGTCCCTGGATCATGTAAATCCGCAGGATCTGGCCGGACCGCCCGCCGAGGCATTTCAGTACGGCGATGCTGTCCAGTTTCTGCTGCAGGTAGGTGTACATCGTCGTTGAAATTCCAAGCCCGCCCACAAGCAGCGCCAGCAGCCCGAGCAGGCTCAGGAAATTGGCCGTCCGCTCCAGCCCCCGGGAAAGCCGCGGGTTGGGATTGCGGTAATCGGTGATCCGGACGCGGCGCTCGATTCCGGACAGAAGCATTTCCCTCGCCTCGTCCGGGTCCAGGCCTTCGTCGGGCAGCTTATAGAGAAAGGATTCGGTGGCGCGGCTGCCGAACTGGATCAGTTCACTCTGCTCGAGGCCTTCGCGCGAGATCAGGATGCGCGGCCCGATATCGATGCCGAAGGAAATGCGGTCGGGCTCGGATTTCAAGACGGCATTGATCCGGAAACGAGCGGCCCCGATCTGCACTGCGTCGCCGACCGCCAGACCGGTCCGGACCAGCAGGTCGCGGCTGACGACAGTGCCTTGCCCCGATAGCGCTTCCTTCAGGGGAATGGGCGGGTCCAGTTCCACCTTGCCGTAGAAAGGATAATAGCCGGGATCGACGGCGCGGATGTCGGACAGGATCGGAGCGGAATCGTCGCCGGCGGAAACCATCGAGAGGGTCTCGGTCGTCCGCGTCACCACGGCGCCCCGATCCACGGGAGATTCCAGAACCTTGAGCTCTTCGGGCTGTATCGGCACATTCATCCTGGCGACCAGATCGGACGCAATCAGGTCCCGGGCCGATTTGTGGATGGAGCGCTCCAGCGCCCGGCTGAATCCCTTCAGGCCCGTCAGGGCGCCCACGCCGAGCGCAACGGCCAAAACCAGGATAAGAAATCGCTTCCATGCGGGCCGCGTCTCGCGCCAGGCCAGCCGGATTTCGAAAAGCATTACGAATGCCTCAATTAATGATCTGTCCGTCGCGCAGGCGGACGATCCTGTCGGTCAACCTGCTGAGGGCGGGATCGTGCGTTACAAGGACCAGGGTAGTGCCCTGGCTCCGGTTCAGCTTCAGCAGCATTTCCAGCACCCTGTCGCCCGTAACGCTGTCGAGGTTCCCGGTCGGCTCATCCGCCAAAAGAATCGCCGGGCTGCAGGCGAACGCCCGCGCAATTGCGACCCGCTGCTGCTCCCCTCCCGAAAGCTGCGCCGGGTAGTGGGTGAAGCGCCGGTCCAGGCCGACCGCCGCAAGCAGTTCCCTTGCCCGGTCCTGAGGGTCTTTCGACTCCCCCAGCAGTTCCATGGGAAGCATGACGTTTTCCTCGGCCGTCAGCGTCGGAATAAGGTTGTAGGATTGAAACACAAAGCCGAGCTTCCTTCCCCGCAGAAGGGCCAGCCGGTCTTCATCCAGTTCCGTGATTTCTTCGCCGTCTATCCGGATAGACCCGCGGGTCGGGGAATCGAAACCGGCCAGCAGGCCGAGCAGTGTGCTCTTGCCGCTGCCGGACGGCCCTTCGACGGCAACGACTTCGCCCTTGCCGACGGAAAGGTTGATTCCCTTGAGGATTTCTATCTGCTGCGCGCCGGAAAAGAATGTCGTCGTCAGATCCCTAACTTAAATCATTTTTTTATATTATCAAAGGCCGTTGTTTTTTTGGAAGTGCGCAAGCTTGCGCACTTCCAAAAAAACATGAAAATACAGCGCAACACCATTTAATATAAGAAGGTTGGAGGGGAATCTTGAATCGAACCGTATCGGCCGTTATCTATATTATATGTATTGCAATCGGCTTCACCTTCACGGGGTGCGGCGCCAGGACAACGAACGAGGAAACCTTGAAACAGGAAAACACACCGACTTCCACCAGCAGGCCCGTTAAAGAGGACACCCGGCCGCTCCTTGTCGCTTTCGGCGACAGCCTCACGGAAGGCGCAGGCGTCGATCCCGGACAAAATTATCCTGCCAAGCTGCAGGCCCGCATCGACGCCGCGGGCTACAGCTACCGGGTAGTCAACGCCGGGGTAAGCGGCGAAACGTCCTCCCAGGGACTGAACCGCACGGAAGCCGTTGCCGCTCTCCATCCCGCGATCGTCATCGTCGAATTCGGCGCCAACGACGGCCTGCGCGGCGTCCCCGTCGAAACCACGCGCAACAACCTCGAAGAGATTATCACGCGGCTTCAGGCAGCCGGGGCTGAAGTAATCCTGGCAGGAATGGAAGTCCCGCCGAATTACGGGCCGCAGTACACGAGCGCGTTCCGCAATATCTACCGCGGCCTTTCAAAACAGCTGCACGTCCCGCTCATTCCCTTTTTGCTGGAGGGCGTAGGGGGGCACCCGGAGCTCAACCAGGACGACGGAATCCACCCGACCGCCGAAGGATACGATATTGTCGTCGACAACGTCTGGAAAGTACTCGAACCGCTGCTTTAGCCCGCATAAAATATTGACATAGCATAATTTTTCACCCCGAAGTGCGCGAGCGACCCTCAAGGGGCGGCAGATGTTTCATACATTAAAGTCACAATATTATGCGGACCTGATTCATCCGGATGTACGGGCTAACTTTCCAGCTTGAGCTCCGACGTGCAATGCCCGCAGCGGGTGGCTTTAATCGGGACAGCCGACAGGCAGAACGGGCATTCTTTCGTGTTCGGAGGCGGCGCTTCCGGCTTTTTCTTAAACCTGTTGATCTGCTTGATCACCAGGAAGATCGCGAACGCGATAATGATAAAATCGATTATGGTGTTCACGAACAAACCATAATTCAGCGTGACCGAACCCGCTTCCTTCGCGGCGTCCAGTGTGGCCAGGGATTGCCCTTTCAGCGTGACAAACTTGTTGGTGAAATCGGAATCGCCCAACAGCAATCCCAGTGGGGGCATGAGCACATCGTTTACAAACGAGGAAACAATCTTTCCGAATGCCGCGCCGATAATGATACCGATTGCCATGTCCATGACGTTACCGCGCATCGCAAATTCCTTGAATTCCTTCAGCATCGCAATCCTCCTTGAAAACAGTCACAGATACCGGAGATTTCCGGCCTTTACCGCAAATAAATCGGCTCCTAATTGCAGGGGTACATAAAAATCCCGGGTGCTTTTTCACTATAATTCCAAATTACTTATCCGGGATACAAAAAAGCGAAACGACATCAATCTTGACGCCATCCCGTCCATCGGTTATCTGTAATTCGTGATCTGTCCACCGGGGCTATACCCGTTTTTGAAAGGCGCCTGTTGTACAAATCGCGCCTCACATGAAAGGAAAAAGGAATGAAACGGTATTCATGGAGCTTATTTATCCTGCTGATTATTCTGGCTTTCTCTTCCCTGTGCGCCGCGCAGGATGCCGGGGAGCCCGAGAAGCATTTCACCGGCAACCTCGGGGCCGGCTTTTCGACGACCGGAGGCAATACGGACACGGCCAGCTTCAACATTTCCGGCGAACTGACCTACGACCCCAAGACCAAAAACGTCATGAAATTCAACGGGCTCTACCTGCGGTCCAGCTCCAACAATGAAGACACGGCCGACCGCCTTTCCCTGGGGTTCCGGGATGAGTACTCCTTTTCAAAACGTGTTTTCGCCTACGGAGCCATGGGATACCTGCGGGATCCTTTCAAGGACATCAGCTACCTGCTGAATCCCCAGGGAGGCATCGGGTTCAAGCCGATATTAAAAGACCGAATCGAACTGACGCTGCTCGCCGGCGCCGGGTCGGTCTGGGAAAAAAATCCGGATGTCGACGTGCAGAACAGCGGTACGCTCAACGGCGGAGAAAATTTCTCGCTTAATTTTACGGAAAGCGCCCGACTGACGCAGAATTTTTCCGCCCTCTGGAAAACCGGGAATTTCAGCGACGCCCTGTACCATTTCGACATCGCCCTGGTCACGTCGATTACCAGCAGGATCGAGGTTAAGGTCGAATTCCTCGACGACTTTAAGAACGTGACTCCGGATCCGACGATCAAGAAGAACGACACGGCTTTCATCTTCAGCTTCCTCTACAAGATATAAGGGAGTCCTTGGAGTGCGGCAGCTTGCTGCCGCCTTTGTTACGATTGCGTATGACGAAGCGAAGGCGCAAGCAAGCTTGCGCACTTCAAAAACTTACCCGTGTTACAAAATAAGATGCTAGAAACCAGGAGCTATATATGAACCCACAAGCCATCCTCCAGTCAGCCCAGAGCTTCATGGAATGCAGAATCCTGCTGACCGCCGCGGAAATGAACCTGTTTTCCATCCTGAAGGGAAACCCGCTCACGGCGGAAGACATCGCCGCAAAAACCGGGAGCAGCCTCCGGGCCCTGACCATGGTGCTGGATGCACTCGCCGCCATGGAGCTGCTGGCCAAACAGGACGGGATCTACCGCTGCACGGACTCCACGGCACAATTGCTTTCGGACGACGCCCCGGCTTCGGTTCTTCCCATGGTCCTGCACATGGCGTCTCTGTGGCATCGCTGGTCCTGTCTCACCGATATCGTGAAGAACGTCGACGGCGCAAAGAAGGAATTCGAATTTACCCGGAAACCCGAAGAGATGCGCGCCTTCATCGGCGCCATGCACGTCGCCTCCGGCCCGCTGGCCCGCAAAACGGCCGAAATCGCAAAAGTGGAATCCTCCAGGGCCCTGCTCGACATAGGCGGAGGCTCCGGATCCTACACGATTGCCTTTTTAAGGGCCGTGCCGGAAATGAGGGCGACCATTTTCGACCTGCCCGACGTGATCGAAATGGCCCGCGAACGGCTGCAGGACGAAGATTTGCTGGACCGGACCACCCTGGTCGCCGGGGACTTCCACGAACAGGAACTGCCGGCGGGAGCGGACCTGGCCCTCATCTCGGCTATCATCCACGCCAACAGCCCCGAACAGAACCTGGATCTATACAAAAAGGCATTCCGCGCCCTCAGTCCCGGCGGCCGGATCCTGGTGCGGGACCACGTCATGGAATCCGACCGTACATGGCCCCGGGGCGGCGCGATCTTTGCCATCAACATGCTCGTGGGAACCGGAGGGGGCGGAACCTACACTTTCGAAGAAATCGAAAGCGCCCTAACGGAAGCCGGATTCATTAACGTGCGGCTCATCCAGAAGGGCGAACAGATGGACGGTCTCGTGGAAGGCTTCAAGCCTTAATCTCCAACATCGGCGAAAGGGCTTTAAATCAAAGGAGGCAGTATGAGGACAATCCAGTGGCAGGACGATCTTTCCATAGGCATCGGCCCGATCGACGAGCAGCACAGGAAATGGATCGAGCACTTCAACCGGACGTCCGAAGCGCTCGCATCCTATCAAAGCATGGAGCAGATTTCCAAAACCCTCGGTTTTCTTGCCGACTACACGGAAACGCATTTCTCCTCGGAAGAAAAATACATGAAGGAGAACCATTACCCGGCATTTGCGCAACACAAGGCCCTGCACAACGCCTTGTGCTCCACGCTGGCCAACCTCGTCCACGATTACCAGGAGGAGGGAGCCACGCAGGACCTGGCCGATGCCATCGAGACCTTCCTGGGAAACTGGCTGCTCAACCACATCCGGGAAGTGGACATGAAATTCGGCGCCTTCATCGCGGAGCAGAAAAAGAATCAGTGAATTTTGGACTGCGGCAGCAAACTGCCTCCTTTCCATCAGCACCGCTCCAACCATGGTCCCGGCCATTCATCCATCATCTGCCCGCCTTTTCGTCATATCCTTGGAGTGCTGCAGCTTGCT
>CAZPHK010000025.1:0-35163 GCA_964586015.1 uncultured Acidobacteriota bacterium
CGGGGCACACATTTGTGCACCCCTTTTTTAATATCTATTGTCGAAAGTGCGGTAGGGGCGAACCTTGTGTTCGCCCTTTTTTAATCTCCAGAGAGATCTTGCTTATCGAGTCAGAGCGAACACTAGGCTCGCCATGGGCGGAACATAATCTGCGGAATTGCTGATCAGTGGAATTTACGGGCAAAGGCAAAGAAGGGCGAACACAAGGTTCGCTCCTACCGACTATCGGTTGCCTTCAACCATCTTCCGAGGCACATGATCGGGAAGTACAGCCGGTACAGATGATACCGGAGATAAAAAACACGGGGGAATCCGGTGCCCGTGAACCAGGGCTCTTCCCAGTTTCCCGTGTCGGTCTGAGTGTCTAGAAGGTATCGGATTCCCCTGCGAACGCCGGGATCGTCGGGACCGTAAACGGCCATGAGAGCCATGGTGCCCCAGGCTGTCTGCGACGGAGTGGAAGGTCCGGATCCCTTCAGTTCCGGGTTTTCGTAGGTATCCGCCGATTCCCCGAACGAACCGTCCATCTTCTGTATTTTATGGAGCCACTCGCCGGCCCTTTGTATCCAGGGCTGCTTCATGTCGATCCCGACGGTTTTCAGGCCGCAGACGACCTGCCATGTGCCGTAGATATAGTTCACGCCCCATCGGCCGAACCAGCAGCCTTCGGGTTCCTGTTCGAATTCGATGAAGCGAAGGGCTTTCTGGACGGCTGGATGATCCGGCGCAATCCCGAAATGGCCCAGGCACTCCAGTGTCCGTCCCGTGATATCGGGGCACGAAGGGTCCTGGATCGCATTGTGATCCGCAAAGGGGATGTATTCCAGGATGGGACGATTCATGGTGCGGTCGAATGCGGCCCAGCCTCCGTCGTCGTTCTGCATCGCTAAGATCCATTCGATGCCTCGTTCGGCTGAAGGCCTGCCTTCGGGACAGCCCGAACGAAGCAGCGCCATAGTGACCATTGCGGTGTCGTCAACATCGGGGTAATAGGAATTGTTGAATTCAAAATACCAGCCCGAAGGCTTTACGGGTTTGCTGACGTTGGCTTTCCAGTCGCCGAAATGGCGGCATTCTTTGGATACCAGCCAGTCGACCGCCGCGCGCATGGGCTTCCGGTCCTGGTCGAAACCCGCTTCACACAGTGCATACGTTGCGATGCCTGTGTCCCAGATGGGGGAAAAGCAGGGTTGGAGCCTGATGGTATCGTCCTCTTCGATCATGAGCCGGTCAAGCTGCTGGACCGCCTCTTTTACGCGCGGATCCTCCATGGAGTATCCCATACAGCGAAGAGCGATGATAATGTAGACCATGGGCGGGAAAATCGCGCCCAAGCCGTCCGAGTGCCGGCTGTCCGCCCGTTTCAGGATCCACTGTTCTATTCGCTGCAGAGCGCTGCGCCGCAGCGGCTTCAGGTTGGTCTTTTCGAGGAGCTTCAATCCCTTATCGATAGCCAGGAAAAGGTTTTTCCAGCTCAGGAGCTGTTTGTCGAACTCGCAGAAAGGCCGATGCAGGTAATCGTGGTTGGAGTACAGCTCCATGATGCCCTGAGGTTCGGGCAGCTGGCGAATCGGCCGATAGCTGGAAACAACCGCCAGCGGCATGATCATCGTGCGCGACCAGGCGGAAACCTTGTCGAGATGAAAATAGAACCATTTGGGCAACAGAACGACTTCCGGAGGTATGACGGGGATCGAGTCGTAGTGCATCTGGCCCAATGCCGCCAGATAAAATTTGGAATAGGTATTGCAGCTTTCCGCCCCCCCCAGCTTCAGGATGAGTTCCCGGGCCTTTTTCATATGGGGCGCGTCAACGTCGTCTCCCATTAATTTCAGGGCGAAATAAGCTTTTACGGTGGCGCTCAGATCCGGGCTGCCACCGGGGTACTGGACCCAGGCCCCGTCGGAATTCCTTTGCTGTCTGCGCAGGTAAGCGGCGATTTTGGGAAGACGCGGATCGTTTTCCTGTTCGATGATGAATTTCAGCAGGATATATTCGCTCTGTAAAATCGAATCCCCTTCAAGCTCTCCGCACCAGAATCCTGTCTTGTTCTGAAGGCCTACCAGACTGGCGGTCGCCTGGGAGAGCGCTTTTTGCGCACCCTCCGCCAGGGCGGTGCTGGATGTGTCCAGAATGGCCTGAAGGTTACTGGAAGCGGAATCGGCAGGGGTGGCCGTAATCGTTTTGGAAGCTTTTGACAGATCATTGCGTGAGCGCATAATTCAATTCCAATCGGGCTAATCCGGAAATATGTTGAATCATATTCCCGAGCCTGTAAAACGCATCATTAAAGCCCGCAGCGCTATCGATGTTTTCTCCACGCCGGACAGGCGAACCCGGTTGTGAAATACGTCGAAATGACGCTGGACGATTTTGTCCAGCAGCCCCTCGTAGATTTTCATCATAGCCCAAAGGGCGGGTTTGCTTGTTTTCTCAACCAGGGGCAGGAGATTGCGCGCCTGAGCATAGTATCCTTTTGCCCTGTCGGCTTCGAACCGCATCAGGTCCCGGAACCTTTCATCGAGGATTCCTTTTTGAAGCTCGTCGGGAGCGTAGTTGAACTTCTTAAGATCCTCGGCCGGCAGATATATGCGTCCCATTGCCGCATCCTCTTTCACGTCTCTCAGGATGTTGGTGAGCTGGAAGGCGATGCCGCACTGCTCCGCGTATTTCGTGGCCTTTTCATCTTCGAAGCCGAAAATCTGAAGACAGACGAATCCTACCGCGGAAGCGACGTGGAAACAGTAATTGTAAAGATCGTTGAATGTTTCGTATTGATGGGAGTCCAGGTCCATTTCGGCGCCGTCGATAATCCAGTGAAAATACTGAGCGGGTATGGAGTATCGCCTTATGGATTCCCGGAATGCCGGCATTATGGAGTTTCGGCAGGGCGCGTCGGAGTAAGCCTCGTTCAACCGGGCGCGCCATTCTCCAAGCATCCGGCGCTTTGTTGCATCGTTTCCTTCGCCGTCGGAGATATCGTCGCAGTACCGCATGAAGGCGTAGACCGCACAGAATGCGCGTCTTTTATCAGGGGGAAGCACTACGAATGAATAATAGAAATTTCGAGCCTGTTTGCGTGCTACCGCTTTGGCGGATCTGTGCGAAGCCGACAGCTCCGGTTCCATATGCCTCTCCGAAACTTTGAAAAATCCAGGTTAGGGAATAATCGCTATTTTAATATCCCCGTTTCGGTTCAGCAACCTTTCCAGGACGCTGCCGATAGCCGCCAGGTTTTCTTCACCCGTGATCAGATTCCGCGCGTTTATTTTGCCGCGATGGATGGCGTCAAGAGCTTCGCGGATGTGTCGCGGCGTATGATGGAAGTTTGCCTTGATGGTAATTTCCGAATAGTGAATAAGTGTGCTGTCCAGGGGAATATGCGTACCTGACGGGCATCCGCCGAACAGATTGATGGTTCCGCCGCGGCGTACCATGCCCATGGCTTTCTGCCATGTTTCCTTCGATCCGACCGCTTCGATGATAACATCGGCGCCGCGCCGGCCGCCTGTCAGTTTGCGGACCTGTTCCACGACGTTGGACCGGGTGGCGTCCACGACATGATCCGCTCCCATGACGCTGGCCATAGTAAGCTGGGAACTGCGGTTTCCCATGGCGATGACCCTGGCTCCCATGGCTTTGAGAACCTGAACAAACATCAGCCCGATCGGACCTATTCCGATAACTCCGACCGTATCTCCTTCCTCAATCCCCGTCTCTTCGACCGCCCTGAGAACGCAGGCCAGGGGTTCCACTAAAGCGGCTTCGCGAAATTGGACGCTGTCGGGCAGGATGAGCAGGTTCTGGCGCACGATGCTTTCGGGGATCTTAATGAATTCGGCGTAGGCACCGTTTATAAACTGCAGGTTTTCACATAAGTTTGAAAGATGTCGTTCACAGAAGAAGCATTTGTTGCAGGGACCCGAATTGGCCGAGACGACCCTCATTCCGGGAGTGAAACTGTCCACTCCTTCTCCGACTTCCTCAACGACGCCTGCGAGCTCGTGTCCGAAAACGGAAGGGGGAACGATCATGCGTGCATGAAAACCCTGACGATATACTTTCAGGTCGGTTCCACATGTAAGGGCCGCTTTAATCCGTACAAGAACCTCTCCGGGTTCTACTCGCGGGATGGGTATCTGTTCTATGCGCACGTCGCGCTTGCCGTATAGAACAGCTGCGGTCATCTTATCTCTGGATACCTTTATTAATTCTCTCATGGCTGTATTACGACCTTTAGCGATTGCTCAGAAGGATGAGACGCAAGGTGAATCCCTTCTGGGAGCAGTTCCAGTGCAAACCTGTGGCTTATGAGTTTGGACACATTTACCTTACGGGAAAAGATTAAATGTGCGGCTCTCTCCTGAAGCTCTATGGACGCGCTATAGCTGCCGATGAGCTTTTTTTCCTCTACACAGATCCGGGATGCGTCCACAGGGATCATTTCCCCCGGGACGGTCTGCGCAAAAAGCAGTACACGGCCGCCTCTTCGGGTGATCCTTTGCGCATCCTCTATGGCGCGGGGATTCGCTGCGGCTACAATGGCCAAATCCGCACCCCGTCCGTCCGTCAATCTCGCGATTGCCGATTCCAGGTCATCTCTGTCCGGATTGAGGGCATCCGTAGCTCCCAGCGCGCGCGCAATGTTCAGCCTGTTCTCGATAAAGTCCAGGCCGATAACCCGGGCCCCTTCACACAGCGCGGATTGCATCATGAGCAGTCCGACGGAGCCCTGGCCGTAAATCACTACAACCTCATCCTTTTCGAGTGAAGCGGTTTCCAGCGCCTTGAGGCACGTATTCAGGGGTTCCAGGAAACTGGCTTCCTCAAAGCTTACATCATCCGGAATTTTAACAGTCCCTTCCTCTACAATCCAATCCATTACCCGGACGTATTCGGCGAATCCTCCTCCTGCGGGTTCAAATCCTGCTGTCGTTCCCGTGCGCCTGTAGGTCTCGCATTGCGAAAAAAGGCTCCTCCTGCAATAGAAGCAGTCTCTGCATGGAACATGGTGATGGATCGTCACCCTGTCGCCGACATCGAATTTACGGACTTCGTCTCCCTTTTTTACGATCGTGCCTGCGATTTCGTGCCCGAATATTCTCGGGGGTGGAACGAGTCCGAGTTCGATCTTCTTGAGATCCGTACCGCAGACGCCGCACGCATGCACCCGCAAAAGGATTTCCCGTTCCGAGATCGCCGGGACCGGGACGGTCTCCAGGGAAATCTGCGACGGACCGCGGTAGACGGCGGCCCTCATTTCCGTGCTTACCTCCGGCACTTGAATATCTCGGTTGATTGAAGAAGCTTGCTGCATTCCCATAGCATCTCAGTCGATCAGACTGTATTCTCCCGCAAATTCGATATCCGGTCCTGAGCCGAGTCCGGTTGCCATTCGTAGCGAAAATAATCCACGGCTTCGCGCAATGCTTTCTCGGCAGGCTGTGGATTGTAGCCCAGGTCGTTTCTGGCCTTCTCGCTGCTTATATACATTTTGTATCTTGCCATCCGGACTCCCTCCAGAGGAATAAGGGGCTCTCTTCGAAGAACCGTTCCCATGAAGAAATTGTCGAGATACCCGGCTACCAGGGCAAGAATCCAGGGAATTCGAAATCGGGGCATGTGTTTGCCGCAGATTCTTGCGAGGGCTTCCAGAATTTCTTCCAGGCTCCAGTTTTCGCCGCCCAGAATGTACCTTTCTCCTATTTCCCCCTTTTCCTCAGCCATCAGATGGCCTTTTGCCACATCTTCCACGCCGACCAGGTTAAGCCCCGTATCCACATAGGCGGGCATTCGATTCTTAATGTATTCCAGGATAATTCTTCCGGTTGGCGTCGGCTTGATATCTCCGGGACCTACGGGAGTTGTCGGATTGACGATCACGACCGGGAGTCCGGAAGCGGCAAACTCGTGGGCGACCTGTTCGGCCATAAACTTGGAGCGCTTGTAGTGCCCGATCATGTCGTCCAGCTTTACGGGGGTCGATTCATCGGCCGGAAGGCCGTCCTTGCGCATTCCGATCGTTCCAACGGTACTTGTGTACACCACCTTTTCCACGCCGGCTTCGCAACATGCCGAAAGCAGGTTGCGTGTTCCCCCGACGTTGTTATCATAAATATCCTGCGGGTATCTTGCCCAGAGTCGATAATCGGCGGCGACGTGATACACCCGGCGGCATCCCTGCACGCATCGCAAAAGAGAAATTGGATCTTTAAGATCTCCGATGGCGATTTCACAGCCGAAGGCTTCAATATTGGACTTTCGGCTGGAATTGCGTGCAAAGATTCTTACGCGGTCGCCCCTGCGAAGGAGCTGTCGCACTACATGGCTCCCTACGAAACCTGTAGCGCCGGTCACGAGCGTGAGTTCTTCGGCCATAGTCTGACATCCGCTGATTAGTAACACACGTCATTAACAAGCCGACGGCCCGTCCGGGTAAGATCAGTGGCTTCAGTTAAATGACGAACACTCAACTATATCCCAAGTTACGGATAAATCCAAACATTACAGGACAATTTCAATGCAATTTTCTCTTTGAAATCGCGGTGGCGGATGCAAGCTCGGGAGGGAGAGAAAACTGAACGTGTTCAACGATTTCGCCCGCGGTTTCCACATCGGGATATCCCAGATCGTTCAAATAGCGTACTACTCTTTTAACCAGGCCTTCAGGCGCCGAGGCTCCGGCCGTGAGGCCTACGACAGTAGCATCCGAGAGCCAGGTTGACTGAATGTCCTCAATATCGTCAATCAAGTAAGCCGGAATGCCGGCACCCTGAGCCACTTCCACCAGCCTGCAGGAATTGGAGCTGTTGGCCGAACCGACAACCAGGATCAAATCGGCCTTCCGCGCGACTTCCAGTACGGCGGTCTGGCGATTCTGTGTCGCGTAGCAGATGTCCTCGGAAGCGGGCTCCTGGATATGGGGGAATTTACTCCGAAGTCTATCGACGATGTGCCGGGTGTCGTTCAGGCTTAACGTGGTCTGCGTGAGATAGATGATCCTGTTGGAATCCGCCACATGCAAACCCTCGATGTCGTCCTCGTGTTCCAGGACGGTGATTGCTTCCGGAGCTTCTCCCAGGGTGCCGATCACTTCATCGTGATCCGGATGCCCGATCAGGATGATCGAATAGCCCAGCAGCGCATATTTTTGGGCTTCGCGATGCACCTTCGTCACGAGGGGGCACGTAGCGTCGATGACCTTTAAGCTTCGATTCTTTGAATCTTCGATGATTTTCGGCGACACCCCGTGGGCGCTGAAAATGACTTTGCCGCCGAGCGGCACCTCATCGAGTTCGTTGACGAAAATAATCCCTTTCTGGTGCAGTTCGTTGACGACAAATTTGTTGTGTACGATCTCCCGTCGCACGAAGATCGGTTGCCCGTAGACTTCCAGAGCAAGATTGACGATGTCGATGGCCCGGACTACTCCCGCGCAGAATCCGCGGGGCGAAGCCAGGACCACTTTTTTGTTGTTCTTCAAAAAACGTTTCCCGTTTCCCGTTTCCCGTTTCCCGTTCAGAAATAACGGGAGACCGGGAACGGAAAATTTAAAAGACTTTGTTTCAGGGATAAACTCAACTTCGGTCTTATCTATTCAGACAAATCCTGAACGACCGTTGTAACCCTTTTTTATTCGATGGGGATTATACCATTTTGGGGGGAGTATGATTCTTTTATCGACGGATAGGGCGCGCAATCTGTCCGTTGACGGGAATAGTGCCGTCTGCTAGTATCCTCCTCACCCATTGTGGCGCTATCGTCTAGGGGTTAGGACGGGTGGTTCTCAGCCATCAAACCGGGGTTCGAATCCCCGTAGCGCTACCAGGCTTCAATCAATCTTCAATCGAAAAAATTCAAACATTCATTCGAGAACGGGAAACGGTGAACGCTGAACCCTGAACCCTGAACCCTGAACGGTGAACCCTGAACGGATATTTTGTTTGCCCATCCGGGTCCGCTGCAATAGAATGCCGAATTCGGATTTAGTCTGGGGCTCCCTACGGTCTCAGGCAGTGTTCTCATGTGTTAAAAAGATCCCGGGAAACCTGTAGGGAGGCTTGCCTGGGAATGAGGAATCATCGTGAAGATACATGAGTATCAGGCAAAACAGGTGTTGTCGCAGTTCGGCGTCCCCATTCCCAGAGGGGAACTGGCCTCAAATCCATTCGAGGTTTACGATATCGCGTCCCGGCTGGGAGGATCGGTCGTCGTCAAGGCCCAGATTCACGCCGGCGGGCGTGGAAAAGGAGGCGGAGTAAAAGTTGCGTCCACTCCGGCTGAAGCTGAGGAGATTGCCTCAAAAATGTTCGGAATGACCCTGGTAACCCATCAGACGGGGCCCGAGGGGAGAACGGTCCGGCGCGTGCTCATTGAGGAGGCTCTGCCGATAAAGAAGGAATATTACCTGGGTATTGTCGTGGACCGCAGCTCCCAGAAACCGGTCATAATGGTTTCCCCTTCCGGAGGAATGGATATCGAGAAAGTGGCGGCCGAGACGCCTCACCTGATCTTTAAGGAGTTTGTCGATCCCGGCGTTCCGCTTCAGTCTTATGTGTTGAGAAAGCTCGCCTTCAAACTGGGATTGACCGGCGAGTTGCTTGGCCCAACGACCAAGACTATCGCGGCCCTGTATCGTGCATTCGAGGCGGTCGATGCCTCTCTGGTGGAAATCAATCCCTTTCTTCTGACCGAAACCAACAAAGTTTATGCCCTTGACGCCAAAGTGAACTTCGACGACAACGCGCTCTTCCGGCACAAAGACCTGTTGTCGCTCAGGGATTTTTACGAGGAGGATCCCCTCGAGATCGAAGCCTCACGCTACGGCATCAATTACATCCGGCTGGACGGGAATATCGGGTGCATGGTTAACGGCGCGGGTCTGGCGATGGCCACCATGGACATCATCAAGCTGACCGGAGGGAATCCCGCCAATTTTCTGGATGTCGGCGGAGGCGCGACGGTCGAGCAGGTCCGGAATGCCTTCAAGATCATTCTCGGAGACCAGAATGTCAAGGCGGTTCTGATTAACATATTCGGCGGCATCATGCGCTGCGATATCGTCGCGAGCGGCGTGGTGGAAGCGGCAAAATCGATCGGCGTGAATATCCCCGTGGTCGTGCGCCTGGAGGGAACCAACGTCGGGAAAGGGCAGGAGATCCTGCAAAACTCCGGGCTCAAGTTTACGGTGGCGGCCGGTATGAAAGATGCCGCTGAAAAAGTAGTCGCACTTGCAAAGTAAAAGTAAGGAGGATTCCGTTGGCTATTCTGGTCGATAAAAACACTCGTTTGGCTGTTCAGGGTATCACGGGCAAAGAGGGGTCGTTCCACGCGCAGCAATGCAGGGGATACGGCACCAATATCGTGGCCGGTGTCACTCCGGGAAAAGGGGGGACAGTTCATGAAGGTACCCCGATCTTCAATACGGTCGAGGAGGCCGTTGAAAAGGAAGGCGCCAATGCAAGCGTCATTTTTGTTCCTCCTCCTTTTGCCGCCGACGCTATCCTGGAAGCGGTTGCCGCCGGCGTGGAACTGGTTATCTGCATTACGGAAGGCATTCCAACCATCGACATGGTCCGGGTCATGTCCGTCATCGCCCGATCCGGGAGCCGTTTGATAGGGCCGAACTGCCCCGGCATCATTTCTCCCGGGAAATGTAAGATCGGCATCATGCCGGGCAGCATATTCCGCGAAGGTTCCGTCGGCGTGGTGTCCCGCAGCGGCACACTGACATACGAAGCCGTGCATCAGCTGTCCGAAAGAAACATCGGTCAATCCACCTGCATCGGGATTGGAGGGGACCCGGTGATCGGCACGAATTTTATCGACGCACTATCTCTGTTCAACCAGGACCCTGAAACCGAGTCGATCGTTATGGTCGGGGAAATCGGCGGAACCGCGGAAGAGGAAGCGTCGAAGTTCATCAAGGAAAACGTGAAGAAACCGGTTGTCGGATTTATCGCAGGACGCACGGCCCCCCCGGGTAGAAGAATGGGGCACGCCGGAGCGATTATTTCCGGCGGCAAGGGCACCGCTGAAGAGAAGATCGAAACGATGCGCCAATTCGGAATTCACGTGGTTTTAAGCCCCGCCGAAATTGGTGAAGCCATGGCGAAATTGATATAATTCCGTTCACCGTTGTATTAAAATTGGTTTTCAACGGGAAACGGCAAACGAAAAGATGAGTATCCATAAAGCCCAACTGTGCGTGGCGGTCTAAAACCTTGCCTCTGGAATGAATAAATTCGAACCAGGTTCGATTTTTCATTCGTCATTCGGCCCGGGGCGTTCTACAATTACCCATGGTTCCTTGGGGCCGGGTATTGATTATTCTGGGGCTTGTCCTGCTGGTTGCAGGTCTTTTGTTGACGTATACCCCATTTTTTTCTTGGCTTAGTCCGGGACGTCTGCCGGGAGACATCAGGATCAAGCGAGGTGCTTTTTCTTTTTACTTCCCATTGACTACCTGCATCATTCTGAGCCTCATTCTCACCATAATTGTGTACATTTTTCGGAAGTAGCTTATGGATCAAAACAATTTCAAAGATTTATCTCCACTGGAAAAGGCCGTTCTGGAAGCCCTCGGCACCATCAAAGATCCGGACCTTGGAAAGGATATTGTTTCCCTTAATTTTATCAAGGGCCTTAAAGTCGAGGACGGAGTCGCCTCCTTTACCATCGAATTGACCACACCCGCGTGTCCCGTCAAAAAGGAGATGGAGCAGTGGGCGCGGGATGCCGTTTCAAAAGTGGAAGGCATCCGCGACGTCCGGATACAGATGTCGGCGGCCGTGACCAAAGGAACGGCGGCCGAAGGCAAACAAGTCATCGCAGGCGTAAAGAATATCGTCGCCGTAGGCAGCGGGAAAGGCGGCGTCGGCAAGACATCCGTAACTGTGAATCTGGCCATCGCCCTGGCGCAGAAAGGGGCGAAAGTCGGCCTGTTGGACGCCGATATATACGGACCGAACGTGCCTTTAATGATGGGAATAGAAGGGCAGCCCCGTGCCGTCAATGACCGCATCCAGACCCTCTCCAATTATAACGTCCGTGTTATGTCGATGGGCTTTTTGACGAACAACGACGATACGCCGCTTATCTGGCGCGGGCCTATGCTGCACAGCGTCATCCAGCAGTTCCTCCGCCAGGTCGACTGGGGAGAACTCGATTATCTGCTGATCGATCTTCCTCCCGGCACCGGCGACGTCCAGCTCAGCATTACGCAGACGGTTCCTCTCATGGGAGCCGTGATCGTCAGCACGCCACAGGATGTTGCTCTTCAGGATGCGCGCAAGGCGATCCTGATGTTTCGCCAGGTAAATGTTGAAATCCTCGGGATCGTGGAAAACATGTCGTATTTCCAGTGTCCCAATTGCGGCAAGCAGACCCATGTGTTCAGCCATGGCGGAGGATCAATGACCGCGGAAAGCTTTGGAGTCCCGTTTCTCGGTGAGATCCCGCTGGCCGTGGATCTCCGGGAAGGGGGCGATACAGGCAAGCCCGTAGTGGCTTCGAATCCCGATTCGCCCTGCGCCGCCGCGTTCGTTCAGATCGCGGAAAAAGTCGCCGCGCAGATCAGCATCGCCAATCAGAAAAGCCTGAACATGCCCGTCATCGAATGACTTCGGCACAATCCGTTTCTTCTGTGCAAGGATTTTGAAGAGTTCCGCGGCCTGAAGGAGAATTGGGCCGCTTATAAGGAACGACACGGAATCCGCTGACGCCCCTTCGGGTGCAGTGGTCCGGGAAATAAAAAACCCCCGCGCCGCCGTGTGGCTCATCTATTTGAACCTTGTTACCAAGGGGGTGCTCTGCATACTGCGTCAGGCAGACAAGTTAAAGGGCAATCTTGTTGCCCTCTAAAAGCCCGCACACGGCCCTATGACCCGAACTCCCGACAAATAGAATGTTGGCTCAAATAACTTCTTGCCATCACCAACGTTGCAGGGGCTCTTTAATGATACTCACAGCAGATATCGGCGGTCAATAAACATCGGATTAAAATAAAATTTCGTGTAAACGTGCTAACGAAAACCCGGGATTAGGTTGTCTAATGGATAAATGGGGAAAGTGATTATTGGTGATATGCTGATGAACTGTTTACAGGAATGAAAGGAATAAAGGTCTTTCTTACAGAATCGACCAATCCTTGATTTTGACTAAATACCATTTCCCATCGATTCTTCGGAAGTAGTAGTACATCTGGAATCCGCTTTCGATGCCCAGCCACGCAAAGACGCGTTCATCGGTGTCTCTGAGTTCAGCTTCAAAATTATCAAATATCTGTGCCCGATATGTTCTATCAGAATTGTAATAGAAACTATTGTGTTCCCATTCGCCTCTGTCTACTTCAACCGTTTTCTCAATAAAATCGCCAGGAGGGTTCGGATCGGAGGTCAGGACAATTTTTGTGAGAGGAAACTTTATTCTTTCTAATTGAAATTCCTTTTCCAATGCAAACCTAATGAAAAATGCATGGAAGTCTTCTTTGGCCGGCGCTTGTCCCACAGCGTTATAAAGCGGGAATAGTAAAGCGAAAATCAGCAAAAGGGCTGGATTTATCTTCATGGCCTACTCATTTATCCCTTAAATGACCACAAACCAGGATGAAGGCTGTTTCCGTCAGCACGTTGGCACGTTGCACGTTAAAAGCTTGTTCTGTAACCGCCATGTACAACGTGAAACGAAGCTCTTTTCTTTTAACATGCAACGTTATAACGTGCCGACCTGCAACGGTTCCTTCAGCGCCTGCGCGGTATATGACGTATCGCACTTCACCAGTTCTTCGGGCGTACCTTCAAAAACGATGCGGCCTCCTTCCTCGCCCCCTTCCGGTCCGAGGTCGATAATCCAGTCCGCTGTTTTGATGACGTCGAGATTGTGTTCGATGACCACCAGCGAGTTTCCGGCGCTGATGAGCTTGTCGAAAGCGGCGAGGAGCTTCCGGATGTCGTCGAAATGCAGTCCCGTGGTCGGTTCGTCGAAAATGAATAGCGTGTTTTTCGCGCCGGCGCGCGAGGTGTAGGTAGCCAGTTTTATTCTTTGAGCTTCGCCTCCGGACAGGGAGGTGGCCGACTGCCCGAGGCGCAGGTATCCCAGTCCGATTTCATCCAGCAGGCGGAGCTTGCGCAGAAGCCCGGGATTGCCGGCAAAAAAGTCGATGGCTTCACGGACGGTCAGATCGAGTACCTCGGCAATGTTCCGGCCCTTGTAGCGAACCTCCAGCACGGAGCTTTTAAACCGTTTGCCTTTGCAGTCTTCGCACGTCAACTCCACATCGGCCAGAAACTGCATTTCTACCGTTACGGTGCCGTTGCCCTGGCAGGTTTCGCACCGTCCGGCCGCCAGGTTGAAGGAAAAATGTCCGGGACCGAATCCCCGGCCGTAGGCGTCCCGGGTCCCAGCAAAGATTTTGCGGATATCGTCAAAAGCTTTCGTATAGGTGGCGGGATTGGAACGGGGTGTTTTTCCTATAGGAGACTGGTCCACGAGGATCGCATCAGAAATTCGCTCGGCGCCCCGGATGGAATCGAATCCTTCAGGCGTTTCCTTGAGTTCCCCTTTTGCTTTTTTAACGGCTGCGTAAAGGACGTCGTGTACCAGTGTGGATTTTCCGCTGCCGCTGACGCCCGTAATGCAGACAAGCATGGACAGCGGAATGCAGACATCCATGTTTTTAAGGTTGTGTTTCCGGGCGTTGAAGAGCTGGATCTGTCTCCCTTTCTTGTTTTTTCTACGGAAGACGGGCACGGGAATTTTGCGTTGCAGGCTGAGATATTTCCCGGTCAAGGATACGGAGTTTTTTGCAAGGGATGCGAAGTCTCCCTGGTACACCACCTCGCCACCCAGTTCCCCGGCGCCGGGGCCCAGATCGATGATGTGGTCGGCAGACTTCATGATTTCGGCATCGTGTTCAACCACCAAAACCGTATTTCCCAAAGATTTCAGGCTTTGCAATATCCCGACCAGTCTCCGGCTGTCTCTGGCGTGCAGCCCTATGCTGGGCTCATCGAGAACATACAATGCGCCGACCAGCGTAGACCCGAGGGCGGTGGCCAGCTGGATTCTCTGGGATTCTCCTCCCGATAAAGAGGAGGAAAGCCGGTCGAGAGCGATATAGCCCAGTCCGACCCTGACCAGAAGATCCAGCCGGTGATTGATTTCCGACAGTATCCTTCCCGCGATGGCCTTCTGTTCCGTTGAGAGCTCCAGACCGGCGAAAAAATCCGAAGCGGCTGAAATCGTCATCCGCACGATTTCAGTGATCGGCTTGCCGGCCAGAAGCACCGAACGGGCTTCGGGGCGCAGTCTTTCTCCGTGGCAAGCGAGGCATGGCGCGTAGCCCCGATAACGGCTGAGAAAGATCCGGACGTGCATTTTGTATTTTTTGCGCTCCAGGTATTCAAAAAATCCCAGGATGCCCGGAAAGCCTTTATATCCGTTTATGATTTTCCCGCGCTCCTTTTCGGCCAGTTCATTCCAGGGCACGCCGACCGGGATCTGTTCCCTCGAGGCGAATTGCAGCAGCCGGTTCTGAATATTGCGGTAGCGCGGTTTGGACCAGGGGGCGACGGCGCCCTCCGCCAGGCTTTTGGATTTATCCGGAATGACCAGATCGAAATCCAGCGTCATGGTGTTGCCGAAACCCTGGCATTCGGCGCACGCTCCAAACGGATTATTAAAGGAGAACAGCCTGGGTTCGGGTTTCTGGTATTGAATGCCGCACAGCTGGCACTCGAACGCATCGCTGAATTTGACCAGGATGCCCGCCGGGTGCCGGAGCCATCGTATATGGGGGTGCTCCCGGTCCATCAGGTGTTCTGTTTCCTCAGGATTGTCCGACAGCAGGATAAGCTCAATGTGGCCTTCGGATTCCCTGCTGCACACTTCGATAGAGTCCACCAGCCTTTCCCGGATGTCTTCGCGGACGGCCAGACGGTCGACTACAATGTGAGCCTCCTTCGTTCGGCTTTTTTTGAGGACTTCAACAGACTGATGCAAATCCACCAGTTCACTGCCGATCAGCAGGCGAACGAAACCCTGCCTTTCAAGACCCGGCAGCATTACCGCAAGGCGGTCTTCCGGATGCGTGCCGGAGAGTGCCGGTTTTCTACCCCTGCGGGATCGGGTGTCGGATCGGGGCGGCTCCGGTTCATCCAGCTGGAGCCGAACGCACAGGTAAAACCGCTGCCCCCGGGGCAGGGAGAGAATAAAATCCGCGATTTTCCGGGGCGTGTCTTTTTCGACGATTCTGCCGCACGAATAGCAATGGGTAGTGCCGATGCGGGCGTACAGCAGGCGGAGGTAATCGTTGATTTCCGTGACCGTTCCGACAGTGGAACGAGGATTCCGGACGTAGTTTTTCTGACGGATGGGCAGGGCAGATCCCTTCGATTTCTTCAACATCCGGACGGTCGATTCTTTCCAGGAACTGCCGGGCGTAGGCGGATAGGGACGCGATGTAGCGCCGCTGTCCTTCGGCGTAAACCGTATCGAAAGCGAGACTGCTTTTCCCGCTGCCCGACACTCCCGTTACCACGGACAGGGAGTTCAGGGGAATCCGGACCGTAATGTTTTTCAGGTTGTGGACCTTCGCTCCCCTGACGACGATGGCGTCTTCCGATGAAGTACTCAACGATAATGCTCCAAAAATAGAAATGTTATGGGTGGGGACAGGTCGTGTCAACAGAGGAACTTAAGGCATCGTGTGAACGTGCTAACGTACTAACGTGCTAACGAGGGCCCTGAAATTTGGATCCTCGATGGATAAATGGAGGATACGATAGGAGATGTTACGATTTATGATTTCTATGGTAAGATCATTAAAAGAAATACAGCGAAAATATTTTTGGGATATATGCCGTCTGTTTTTTCCGATTTATATGCTGGATGAAAACCCGAATGATTGAAATACCGAAGTGGAATGAAGCATTGGATCAATTCAATGATTTTCTAAGATCCTGCAGCCATTCGACTGAAATCGAGTGGGTTTTTAGAGAAGACATCTGGCGGCGAGGTGTTCAGAAAATATTGATTCGCCATCCAGTCCCTCCAAACAATGTAGTCTTTTGCCGTCGTGTATTTGAAGCCGGCAGGAGAAAGGGGCTGGTGGAACTTGTAGCCATTGGCAGAGATGAGGCGACTACTTTCTCCACGGCTTGGTATCCCATGACGCCTGACGAGGAAATCCAAGGATGGGATCAAGGCATGAAACTAGCGATGGTGAATCCTCTTGCGAGAGTAAAGCGAGTATCTCATTTTGTGTGGCCGGTTTTTAAAGTTTTACCTCGGTTTCGACAGTATCAGCGATTTGAAGAATATGTGCCTACGAGATCGCGGTACGCCACATGACTATTCGCTCCAACGGTCGGCTGTGCCACCCGCCGCTTAGCTCAGGCGTTATGCATCAAAAGAGAGGCATTGTGGACGACAATCAACGTAAAATCCGCGAACACTACCTAGGTATCGGCTTAGGCACCGGCACAGCCTTGGGCGTGGCTATTGGTGTTGGTCTTGGAGTTGCTTGTCGTAACTTGGCGCTAGGTATTAGCCTCGGCATCAGCCTCGGCATTGCGTTTGGCGGTTTGTTCGGTTCCATACTCGGCAATAAGCACGCAAAGAAGATGCAACAGTCATCACAGAAAGATGGCCGGCCGTGATGCCTAATTCATTCAAGCCGACGCCGCTTCGCGGCGCGGTTTAATTCAAACGTCATTAACAATGAGTGATAAAAAAACACGATATTTGCATGAAATTCTGCAGACTGCTTCCGACAGACTTTATCCCGATAAATCAGGCGAGGCGGAAGTGAAAATAAACAGCCGCGGCAGCGCCGGCGACACTCCTTTGCACGTTTTTATCTGGGCGAACGAAACAGATAAAGCTGTTTTTCTGATTGAGAACGGTGCGGATATTGATGCGAAAGGAGAGATGGGAGAGACTCCCCTGCATGTCGCCGTTAAATTGAAAAATGCACAGGTCATTAAAAAGCTTCTGCACGCAGGGGCAAAAACAGATATTGAATCTGAATTCGGAAAAACAGCACTGGATTTAGCAGGAGAAATGGGTGTCAAATTAAATTTATAACGAATGCATACGATCGACGGATTCTCTGTGAGGATTGACGACTTTACAAATGTGCGGCCGCTATGTCGGCAACGTTGAATCAACCGGGGAGTTCCGGTGAAATCAAAATTTCCGAATGAAGAGGAGAGAAAGGAACTGCAGAAAATAGCCGAGTCCAATCGATCCGGCCTGGTTTTTCCCCTGGGTCTCCTGGGCATTTTGGGAACAGCTTATTCCTTTTTAGATCGATATCCGGCATCACAGATAATCATAGCGGTCGCAATAATTCCAGCTTCGATCTCTAGGCTGCTGAGGTTGGCCTTATTGAAAAGATGTCCGAGGTGCTATTCCCGGGGAACGCCTGTACCGGGCGGTCGCCGCCCTAAATGCGGGATGTGCCTGGAACCCGAACGTAAAGAACCTTGATATGCGCTGTGACGGAACAAAAAACTGGAGGTGTGGGATTGGAAGATAAAAAGCCCATGTCGGTCGGCGACTGGATGCTGACCATCTTTATTTTGGCTATTCCCATTGTCAACATCATCATGTACTTCTACTGGGCCCTGAGCAGTTCCGGGAATGTGAGCAGGAAGAACTTCTGCATTGCCTCCCTGCTGTGGGGCGCGATCATTATCGTTTTAGTCATGATTTTTGTAGGCATTGCAGCTATGATCGGTTTTATGGCAGGTACCGCCGGCCATTAGAACCGGTGAACTGTTAAGGCCGGCGGAGAAGAACCGCGAACCATATTTTTAACGAAAATTGTAACTTCTGGGGAGTGCCGGCGGACGATGTGCCAACAGTGATTTGTCGGGTTAAGGGACTCGGCCGGCTACACTAGTGTGATTAATATGAAATACAGTATACTAATCATTGCAGTCTGTTTAATCACCGCGGTTTTTTGCCGCGCATCGGAAGACAACGTTATCATCGCGGATAATTACCCGGTTACCGACGATATGCTGAAAGGGTACGGGGATCCGGTCAAACATAACGGCGTTGTTTCATTTGATAAAGTCTGGTTTGTAAATGACAGGATTAATCAGGCTTTGATCATTCAACTTCATGTCGACTACCATAGAACGAAGTTCATTCACTTCAATACCCGGCAAATTCCCTCTGTCGTGCTCGACTTTCTGGAACTGCATACGAAAAGCAAGACAGGGAAGGGGTATGAACTGCTTGGCGAGCAGTTGAAACCTCGCGCGCTTATTGATTTCCTGGAAGGCGCGAAACGCATCGCGCCAAAGTACTTCGTTACGAATAAGGGTTTTTCTCCGGGAATGTCGCCCGATAAAGCGGAGGAGTTATATGGCGCTCCGATTGCCATCGAGGAGACAAAAGAGGGCGAACTGTATATCTGGGATTACATGGGCGAATTGGCGCCGTCCGATAAAAAGAAGGATCCGAGCGCCAAATATGTAGCCGACAGCTTCGGCCAGCACATCAAGGTATTGTTTCAGGCTGATAAAGCGGTTGCCGTTATTATCTGGAATGATGGTCCGTGATCCATCCGAACGCTCTGACGACTCCGCCGGAAACGTTCTCACGTTCAACGTTGGACGTTCAACGTTAGACGTTCGAACGTTCTCACAACGTCATATCATCCATTCATCCGTCAAAATACCGCACCCCACCAACGAAGGCTTGTCACGTTCGCCCGTTCGTACGTTAGCACGTTAGTACGTTAGCACATTAGCACGACACCGGTAATTTCTTTAAGCTCCCAGCGTATCAAAGTTTAACCGTATTTTGCTTATTTGCCGTTGTCGGAGTTGGTTCGGCACGGTAATATTTCGCGGGATGAGCAATCGAAAAGAAATGATTATCACGGGAGTTACGCCCCATATGGGGGTGCCCGAAGGTGTACTGTCCATAGCCTGCCGCGGGTTCCGGCCGGGACTGGATTCAAGAGTGCTGATGGGAGATGTCGAGGCGTCTATTGTCTCGGCTTCGGAAGACCGGGTTATTGTGCGCCTGCCCGAAAGCCCGCAATGCCTGGGTCTGGCTCTGCAGGTCGGTGAAACCGTCTCTCCCGTTTTTCCTTTCAACCTTGCAACGCGTTTCGCCACCGATCTGCACCCGGTGGCGAATCCGGTTGTGGCGTCCGACGGAACATTGATATCGACCATCAGCGGGGGGCGGGGCCAGCAGGTCGCCCAGCCGCTTGTGCGTATCACAAAACAGGGGGACAAGATCCCGTTTCACTGCGAAATCATGAACCCGACCGGACTGGCTTTTTCGGGCGACGGACAGCTGTATATTACGAGCCGGAACGACGGGACCGTTCTTCGCTATACGGACTTTGAAAATCTCGAAGTTGTAGCCGACGACCTCGGTGTTCCCTGCGGTATCGTTTTTGATTCCGCCGGAATCCTCTATGTCGGAGACCGGACCGGCAAAATTTACAGGATCGACCCTTCCGGAAATAAAGAGGAATTTGCGCAACTGGAGCCGAGTATCGCCGCGTACCATCTTGCGATGGATACGGAAAACCGGCTGTATGTGACGGGCCCTACCTTTTCGATGCGGGACAGCCTGTACCGGATTTCCGGAGACGGGACGGTTGAAAATCTGATAGAGGGACTGGCGCGGCCTCAGGGGATGTCCTTTCTCCCTGACGGCGACCTGTTGCTGACCGCAGGCTATCGAGGGAACAAGGGGATTTTCAAATATTCATTGAAGGACGGATCCATGGAGCATTTTGTTGCCGCCCCGATACTTGTCGGACTGGCCGTCTCTGGTAACGATATCTACTTTGCCGGCAACAGTTCCATTTATCGGGCCCAGTTTTCGGGACAGGACGGCGTCAATTAACTTCAAAATGAATTCGAAGTTCGGATTTGAAATTCTGCATCAGGATTCCGGCACAAATGCCAGGCGCGGCATACTGCATACTCCCCACGGAGATATTCCGACTCCGGTCTTCATGCCGGTCGGCACAGCCGGAGCCGTAAAGGCGGTGCCGTGCGAGGTTCTGGAGTCTCTGGATGCCGGCATTATCCTTGCGAATACCTACCATCTGTCTTTGCGGCCCGGCCATGAGAGAATCGAGAGGCTCGGGGGGCTGCATCGGTTCATGTCCTGGGACGGTGCGATCCTGACCGACAGCGGAGGGTATCAGGTTTTCAGCCATCGCGAACTATGCCGGATCAGCGAAGAGGGCGTCGAATTCCGTTCCCATATCGACGGGAGCAAAAACTTTATTTCACCTGAGAAGGCCATTGATATACAGAATTCCCTCGGTTCCGATATCGCCATGGTTTTTGACGACTGCACACCCTATCCGGCAGGATACACGGATGCGGAAAGCTCCATGGAGCTGTCGATGCGGTGGGCCCGCCGTTGCTTTGAGCGCTGGAAAATCAAAAACGAGGGCAGCAGGGGCCTGTTCGGAATCGTCCAGGGGGGCGTGTATCCCGATCTTCGAAAACGTTCCGCGGAAATGCTTGCGGAAATGGAGTTTTCCGGTACGGCGATCGGGGGATTAAGCGTCGGAGAACCCAGGGATGTCATGGATGAGATAATAGAATTCACGGTCCCTCTGCTGCCACGGAGCCGCCCGCGGTATCTTATGGGCGTGGGTACGCCCGAAGATTTGATTCGCAGCATTGCCATGGGCGTAGACATGTTCGATTGCGTGCTGCCGACGCGCAACGCGCGAAACGGGTGTCTTTTTACCAGTCGCGGGCGTATTCTTATTAAAAATGCGGCCTATGCCGAGGATCCGGAACCCCTGGATCCCGAGTGCGGCTGCCGGACCTGCCGCCGGTTTTCCCGTGCTTACCTGCGGCATTTATTTATGGCGGGCGAATATCTTTCGGCTTTCTATAACACGGTGCACAACCTGACCTTTTATCTTGACATGATGCGGAAAATAAGAGAGGCTATCGAGCTTGATAATTTTGGTAACTGGTTAGAGAAAATGGAGAAAGAGGACCGTAAATACCCCTGAAATCGCTCTATTGGCCCCTGGTCCAGCCCGTGAAATCATTTCCTCCCGAAAGAGATCGAGGGAAATAAAATAAGGTTAATAATTAAAATGGAACCATCCGTTCTGATGTTGCAAGCTTCGAGCTCCTATCAGCTTCCCCAAATGCTGTTGCTGTTCCTTGTATTTGGGGCTATTTTTTACTTTATCCTTTTTCGACCTGAGAAACAGAGGCGAAAAAAGCTTGGGGAATTTATCGCTGCTCTTAAAAACGGGGACAAAGTGGTTACGCATGCCGGGATTTATGGCGTCATTGCCGGCGTGAAAGAAAAGACATTCATCCTGAAAATCTCCGATCAGGTGAAGATTGAGGTGTCAAAAAACTCCATCGCAGGACCCCAGGCGACGGAAGAGAACCAGCAAAGCTGAAGAGCCGGACATCTGATGCGATTATTCCAGGCCATTCAGGCTTCCTGGATGGCTTCTTTCCAGGTTTTCCCGGGAAGCAGCCATGCAGTGAGCCGAAACCTCCGGGGGCAATTTACGGTTGCCGGCGTTCGAGCACGGATTCCCGAAAGAACAGGCTGTTTCAGATACGACGGATAATATCGTAACGCCGCATATATCTAAATTAGGTGCCATATGCAGAAGAATTTAAAATGGAAAATCATCATTATCCTTTTAGTCCTGGTGGGCTGCGTTGTTTACATAGCCAGTCCCCCCAAAAAAGGTGAGGGATTTTTTTCCAGGATTAATTTAGGACTGGATCTGCAGGGAGGGATCCATCTGGTTGTTCAGGTGGTTACGGATGACGCCCTGAATCAGGAACTCAACCAGGATGCGGGGGCGATTTCACGGGAATTGAAGTCGAAAGAGATCGCATTCGACGCATCCAGGAGGGGAAACGGGTACTCTATTGATGTCACCGGTATCGATTCCGCGGCGGCAGGCGAAGTCCGCGATCTCCTGAATGATGAGTACGGCGGAAGTTATCTCGTCCAGAGCAAGGTGACGGAAGGGAAGACCGATTATACCCTGACTTTACGGGACGCGGAGATTCGCACCATGCGTGAATCAACGGTTCGCCAGGCTATGGAGACTCTCAGAAGGCGCGTTGATGCGTTCGGTGTATCCGAATCCAGCCTTCAGCTTTACGGTGAAAGCGGCGAGGATGTCCAGGACCAGATCATTGTCGAGCTTCCGGGCGTCGACGATCCGGAGCGCGTAAAAGAGATCCTCAGGGATACCGCACAGCTGGAGCTTCGCCTGGTCAAGAAGCAAAATGGCGGGCCTTTCCCGAGTATTGAGGCCGCGTATGAAGCGAATCCCGGAGCATTTGACGAGTACGATATCCTCAGGGTAGCGAGGAATGCAAGGGAGGGCGGTCCGCCGGAATACATGGTTGTGCGCAAGGATTCGGTCATTACGGGAAAAGACCTGAAAAAAGCGCGCCCGAGCACGGACAGCAACGGCGCTCCCGCGGTCAGCTTCTATCTGAAATCGGAGGGAGCCCAACTGTTTGAACGTGCCACGCGTGAGCATATCGGGGACAACCTGGCCATTGTGCTGGACGACGAGGTATATTCCTACCCGACGATCAACGATACGATCCGGGATCAGGGCATCATTACCGGGAGTTTCACGCAGCAGAAAGCCAATGACCTGGCGATGCTTTTGTCGACAGGCGCTCTTCCCGCTTCACTGAAAATCCTGGACGAGCGCAGCGTCGGCGCTTCTCTGGGGAATGATTCCATACGCTCCGGGCTCTGGGCCATGTGCATCGGTTTCGGCCTGGTTGTCGTCGGCATGGTCGTCTACTACAAAAGGGCGGGTCTGAACGCCGTATGGTGTCTTCTGGCGAACCTCGTACTGATGATGGCGGGCATGGCGGTCCTGAAGGGCGTTCTGACATTGCCGGGGATAGCCGGAATTATTCTCACAATCGGTATGGCGGTGGATTCCAATATCCTGATATTCGAAAGAATACGCGAAGAGCTGCGTAACGGGAAAACCGTCCGCGCGGCTGTGGATACGGGTTTCGGCAAGGTCTTCTGGACGATTTTCGATACGCATCTCACGACATTAATTGCAGCGGCTTTTCTCTTCCAGTTCGGCACAGGGCCCATTCGCGGATTTGCCGTAACGCTGACGTTCGGCCTGATCGCCAACATGTTTACGGCCGTTTACTTCTCTCACCGGCTGTTTGAATTGATGCTGGGGGACCGAAGGGTTGAAGAATTGTCGATTTAAGGGAACTTTAGAATGCCGAACGGTGTCTCAGTGTTCGGCAAACTCCGGTTAGCATTTCCGAGGGATTGCCTGTGGAACTTTTTAAGCAGATATCAGTCGATTGGCTGGGCAAAAAATGGTGGTTTTTTGGTTTTTCCCTGTTGCTGCTCTTAGCGGGAGCGGCGGGGTATTATATGCGTGGCGGTTTGAAATACGGGATTGATTTTACAGGTGGGACGATCATTCTTATGAAATTCAATGAAAAGCCCGATCTGAACCTGATCCGGGAGTCGCTGGGCCCGGAAACGAGTTCGCCGCCGCTTATTCAGCGATACGACGCGCCGTCCAAGAATACCGTCCAGGTACGCATTCAGTCCTCGTTTGATGAAGGGCAGGATCTCGAAGCGGGACGCTCCCGGTTGCTTACAGTGCTGCGCAAAGTGTTCGATCCCAAAAATGTCGACAGTAAACTGTCCGACTTCAACAATGTCGGCCTGGAAGTCCTGGTGCAGTACCTGATCAAGGAGGATCCCGACCGTCTCGCAGCCCGCGACGAGGGGAGCCTGGAAATCGAGCGGCACTACCGGGATATTGCCCAGGCTTTGAAGGACTACCGCGACAAGGATCGTGAAGGCCTGGTGCCGTCCATGGAGGATCTTAAACAGGCTCCAGGCGTGTCTGAGGCTACGGTTTCCAGCCTTGAAAAAGGATTTTATGCGGGTCCCTTTGCCATAAAAGGACACGAAAGCGTTGGGGCTATTGTAGGCAAGGACCTGAGAAGACGGGCTTTCTTGGCGGTCGGACTTTCATTTGCGGGCATGCTGGTTTATGTAGGATTCCGCTTTAAACCCGCATACGGTGTTGCAGCCGTCATTGCCCTTATTCACGACCTGGCCATTACCGTTGGTTTATTTGCCCTTACCAATAAAGAGATTTCGTTGACTGTAATTGCGGCGCTATTGACCCTTGTCGGATATTCCATGAACGATTCCATCGTTGTTTTCGACCGGGTTCGGGAAAATCTAAGGCTTGTGCGCAAAGAACCTTACGACCGGATACTCAACCTCAGCATCAATCAAACTTTTTCGAGAACCGTCATGACATCCGGGATGACGTTTTTATCCGTTCTCGCCCTGCTTGTCTTCGGGGGAGAAGTGCTTAACGGTTTTTCATTCGCTTTGACGGTAGGCATAATCATAGGTACGTACTCGTCCATCGGTATCGCCACACCCATCGTGGCCTGGTGGTACCGCTCCCAGGAGCAAAAGCCGAAAAGAAAAACGGCATAGTGTTTGTAAAATGCATCAGACTAAGGAGACTGCCTGCAAAATCGGGTGTCGATGCAATTTGTGAGACAGAAATATCTTGACAGTTTTTTGAGCGCGATATTAAGATCGGTGGTCTGAATTGACGCTACCGCAGTAATGCCCACGTCTTAAAACCCACGGGCAGTTTGCGAGGGGGACACATGTTTGAGTCTGCAAATGTACAGGGAAAATCGGATCTGGCGAAACGAATGGTGACAATGGTGCTTTCGCTGGTCCTGCACCTATTCTTGGTGCTTGTCGTGATCATCATTCCGCTTTGGTTTTTCAACGTCTTGCCGGAAACGGAACTGCTGACGTTTCTGATTGCTCCGCCGCCCCCGCCGCCGCCGCCGCCGCCGCCCCCGCCGCCGCCGCCGCCGTCACAGCCGCGTACGGTGCCGAAGGCCGCCCTGGTGGATCCGAATCAGTTTGTAGCCCCGACTGAAATTCCGAAGGAAATTCCACCCCCGGACGACGAAGCTCCGGTTATCGGAGTGAGCAATATCGTCGGCGCGATTCCGGGTGGCGTAGCCGGAGGAATCCCGGGAGGTCTTGCGGGCGGAGTCGTGGGAGGTTTGCTGAGCGATCTTCCCCAAATGGCGCCGCCGCCGCCGCCGAAGCCGGTGAAACGCAAGCCTAAAAGAATAGGCGGGAACGTATTGAAGTCGCAGTTGATCAGGAAAGTTGAGCCGGAATACCCCGAACTGGCGAGGCGTGCACGCGTCCAGGGAGTGGTTATTCTGGTGGTGACGGTCGATGAAGAGGGGAATGTCGCCGACATCAAGGTTTCCAGGGGGCATCCGATGTTGAACGAGGCCGCCGAGCGTGCTGTTCGTCAATGGAAGTATTCTCCGACATTACTGAACGGTGAACCGATTCCGGTGATTGCAACCGTGACTGTTAATTTCGTAATGGGGAAATAGTAAATTTTAAATAACTACAGGATCTTAGAAATTCGGAGGGATCTACATGAGCATGATGGAGTTGTGGGAATCAATGGGCTGGCTGGCCAAGGGTGTTGTAGGAATCCTTGTTATCCTATCCGCCTATTCGATTAGTGTAATGATTGAGCGATGGGTTACCTATCGTCAGGCGCGCAAACAGTCGCGGCTCTTTACCCCTGCAGTGGCTGAGTGTCTGAAGGACGGTAAGATAGACGAAGCCATCGCATTGGGCGAACAGTACAACAAGAGCCATTTGGCCAAAGTGCTGATATCCGGTTTGCACGAACTGCAGGCTCATTCCAAAAGCCAGGATATCCCGGGCGAAAGCATTGAAGCCTCCAAAAGGGCGCTGGATAGAGCTACAGCCATCGCAATCGAGGATTTAAAGAGAGGGCTGGGCGGTTTGGCCACCATAGGCGCAACGGCACCTTTTGTAGGACTGTTCGGTACGACCGTCGGTATCATCAACGCGTTTACGGGGATGAAAACCGAGGAGACCGCGGGTATCGCCGCGGTTGCCGGCGGTATCGCCGAAGCGCTTGTCGCTACGGCGATCGGTCTATTTGTCGCCGTACCGGCAGTGTGGGCGTTCAACTACTTCACCAACAGAGTCGAAACGTTCACTGTCGAGATGGATAATTCTTCTTCGGAGCTGATAGATTATTTCCTGAAGAGACGGAGTGAGGGTCGTGGCTAGACGGAATCTTGGTAAAAGTAGTGTTTCTGCGGATATCAACGTCACTCCGATGGCGGATATCATGCTGGTGCTTCTTATCATCTTCATGATAACAACACCCCTTCTGCAGAGCGGGATCACCGTGAACCTTCCGAAAGCGAAAAATCCCCTGGATGCACCGGAAGCGGACGCTCAGGATGCCGTTGTCATCGCATTGAACCGCGAAGGCCGGCTATATCTGAAGAAACAGCCGATCACGGATGACGACCTTTATGATTATCTCGTTCAGAGATATTCCGCCGGAGAGATCAACCGGACGATCTTTCTGAAGGCCGATACGGCTTTGGCCTACGGCCGCGTTGTAGAGGTTGTTGATGGATGCAGACGCGCAGGAGTCGATCGTATAGGTTTAATGGCTGAACTGGACGAAGACTGAATTTTATTCGGTTGGATGTCCCATTTAAGCCGTGACTGTATGTATCGGCGGTCGCGGGCAATGGTTCCACCATCGCTCGGGATCCGGATGCTGAAGATCGTGTAGTACTCGGGATTTTATGTTGCCGACAGTTTCCTGTCGGATCTTTCGGTTGCGAACCGGAGTCGAGGGGATCGGCTCCAGGAAACCCGGCAACACCGAATCCTGACTGCCGTATGAAAGAAAGGGATTTACCATGTCAATGAATGTTGGTGGTGGTAAGAAATCCATGTCGGATATCAATATTACTCCTTATATTGATATCCTTTTGGTGCTGCTTATCATTTTTATGGTTATCACTCCGGTGCGCCAGATGGATCTGGATGTGAAGGTACCCCAGCAGCAGGAAGCTGAAGCTCCGGCTGCGGTTCCTCAAGATGTAATTGTCGTTTCGATCGGCGAATCCGCCCAGATCGCAATTAATCAGGAACAGGTCAGCATCGCCAACCTGGGGAGAGAGCTGCAGAAGATATACAGCGCCCGGTCGAATAAGAACATGTTTGTGAGTGCCAGCCCCAGATTGCCTTATGGCGATATAGTAAGGATTATTGATATAGCCAAGGGTGCGGGCGTGGGTGAAATAGGATTGATTACGGAAGAGATTCGTTAGTAACATTCCACCTCGTGCTCTGTTAAACATTTAGTTTGGAGGCCACATAAATGAGGGTTAACAGTAGGTGGCTAGCCGCCTTGTTTCTTCTGGCAGTATTACCTCTGTCCGGTTGCGGTTTCGTTAGTAAGCTGCAGTCCAGGGACAATCTCAATAAGGGTGTAAAGGCATTCACCGATCAAAAGTACGATGCCGCGGCGCAATATTTCCAAAAGTCGATTGAGCTGGATCCGAACTTTCCGGGCGATGTGCCCCGTATGTATCTGGCAACTGCCTATATGCTGCAGTTCGTCCCCGGCTCGATGGATCCCAAAAGCGAGCAGATGGGTAATAAAGCCATTGAAACATTCGCGGAGGTAGTCGAGCGGTCTGAGGCCGCCGGGAAACCGAACGTGAACGCGATGCTGGCTATAGCCAGCCTCAACTACCAGATGAAGAATGTCGAAGAAACCAAAGAATGGTGCCGACGGGTCCTCAACATCAAACCGGAAACGGAAGAGGAAAAGAAAAACGCAGCGGAAGCTCATTATCGGATAGCGGTAATCGATTTTGACACCGTAAACGAAGAGACCGGCACCCTGGGCGAAAACATAGAATTCCTGCAACAGGAAGATAAGGACAAATTACAGGAATACATCCAGGAGGGGCTGGATCATCTCGGGAAGGCCATCGAGCTGCGTCCCGATTATTTCGATGCCATGATGTACCAGAACCTGCTCTGGCGTGAAAAAGCCAAAATGGAAGACAACGAAGAGGAAAAATTGAAGCTGATCAACCAGGCCGATATAGCCTATAATAAATCCATTCAGCTCAAACTGAAGGCTGAAGCGGAAGAAGCTTCACAGTATAAAGAGCTTGATTTGGGCAGATGATTCCTCTGTTTTTCATATAGTTCGGGAAGCTGTCATGTCCCGGGAGTAATAAGGGCGGATGTTCTCCGCCCTTTTTTTTTGCCCTCGGATAATGGGAACAAACAGCCGCCTGTGCTCCGCGGATTCGGAAACTGAGAAAGGCAATCGTTTTTTTACCAATGTTCCGAGAAATCCATGTGAGGTCAAAAACCCGCAATAATTACAGTTTCGAAGCCGTTCTCCGATATCCTATAATGCGTTAGGGTGTTTGTATGCAGATGATACGTTACGAAGATCTCGCGGAAAAAGTGAAGCAGTGGCACCCGGATGCGCCTATTGAAATGATACAGCGGGGATACGTCGTCTCCGCAAAATATCACAAAGGGCAGCTTCGGATGAATGGAGAGCCTTATCTTACACACCCGATCGAAGTCGCCAATATCCTGGCCGAACTCAAGCTGGATGTTGTGACCGTCACGGCCGGATTGCTGCATGACGTGCTGGAAGATACTTTGATGTCTCCGGAAAAACTGCGGGATCAGTTCGGAGATGAAGTCTATCAATTGGTAGACGGAGTCACCAAAATATCCCAGGTTGAGTTCACGTCGCACCGCCAGAAGCAGGCGGAGAATTTCAGAAAAATGCTGCTGGCCATGGTCAGCGATATCCGGGTGCTTTTTGTCAAGCTTGCGGACCGACTGCATAATATGCGGACCCTGCAGTATCTTTCGCCCGAAAGCCGGGAGAGAATCTCGCGGGAAACCCTGGAGGTTTACGCTCCGCTGGCACACCGGTTGGGAATGGCCAAAATTCGCGGTGAACTCGAAGACCTGGCATTCAGCTTTCTGGATCCGGTGGCTTACCAGAAAACGGTATCCCTGATAGAGTCCCGCCGGGCTGTGGACCAGGATTTCATCCAGGAAGCCGTGCAGACTATCAAGAAGGAGCTTGAAAGTCACGGCATCCCGGCACAATTGGAGTACCGCATCAAACGTATATACGGCGTTTATTCCAAGATGAAGCGGCAGAAGATCAGCATCGACGAAGTGTTCGATTTTATCGCCATCCGGGTTATTACGGACAGCGTCAGAAATTGCTACACGATTCTGGGCACACTGCATAATCTCTGGAAGCCGGTGCCCGGCCGCATCAAGGACTACATCGCCATTCCGAGGCCCAATCTATACCAGTCCCTGCATACTTCCGTGATCGGCAGGAACGGACAGCCTTTCGAGATTCAGATCCGGACTCATGAAATGCACAGGATCGCCGAGGAGGGTATTGCGGCCCATTGGAAATACAAGGAAGGGAAACTCGGCGCCGTGGAGGGCGAAGAACAGTTCCGCTGGTTGCGCCAATTGATAGAATCTCAGAATGAAATCAGCGATCCCCGGGAATTCATCAGCAACCTCAAAGTGGATCTTTATCCGGATGAAGTTTACTGTTTCACTCCGCGGGGGGAAGTGATCACGCTTCCACGGGACGCGTCCGTCATCGATTTTGCCTATGCCATTCATACCGAAGTCGGCCATCACTGCACGGCGGCCAGGGCCAATAATCGGATCGTCCCTTTAAGGCAAAAGGTTAAAAACGGCGAAGTTATCGAGATTGTTACATCCAAGGACGGCTCCCCCAGCCGTGACTGGCTTGCCTACGTAAAAACAGCCCGAGCGCGCAGTAAAATCAAACACTGGATCAACAAGCAGGAAAAAGAGGACGCTTCGGAACTCGGCAAAAAGTTGATGGAGAAGGAGTCGCGCAAGTTCAAGACAAGCTGGAAAAAAGTCATGCTCATGAAGGGCCTGCCTGATGTGATTGAGCAATACGGGCTAAAAAAAGCTGAAGATATCTACCCCGCTGTCGGATTCGGCACGATTTCTCCCCGCCAGATATTGTTACGATTGTTTCCGGACATGATTCCTCAAAGCGAAACACCCCCGCTGAAACCCACCGCCCCTGCAATTGCGGCAGACGGCAGCAGCAGGACCGATTCGGCCATAACCGTCAATGGACAGGACGGATTGCTGGTTTATCGCAGCAAATGCTGTAATCCAATCAGGGGAGACGAAATTGTAGGGTATATTACCAGGGGAAAGGGGATATCGGTTCATACGACGGCCTGTCCCAATGTAGTAAATTTCCTGGGATCGGACAGGATGACGGACGTGGAGTGGGCGAATACGAAAGAAAAAGAGCTGTACACGGTCGGGCTCTCTATATCCATCGAAGACCGCCAGGGAATTCTCGCGGACATCGCTTCCACCATTTCAAATCTTAATACGAATATCCGGGAATCCCGCACGAAAACCGATACGGATTCGGGTAAAGGGACGATCGAAATTACCGTGGATATCTCCGATCTGAAGCATCTTCAACGGGTGATTCAGAGCATCCGATCAATACGCGGCATTGAATCCATTGAACGCATCAGCGAAATTTCCTGATTCGCCATTCCGGTTCTGCCTGATCCGGATTCACGATTTCCACCCATCCTTCCTTGACGTAATTCTTTTCGGACAATATCGCGAATGGACAATTCTTGATTTATTCCTCTTTATTTTGGTATGGAGTGTTACCATAAACGTATAGTTTCTTAACCCGCATTTCTCACAGGGGTTCGGTCGCTTTGTTTACGCCGCCGCAGTATGAAATCCGGGTTAACCCAAAACGATTTGCAGGGTTGGAGGTTGCCTCATGGGAAAAAAGAAAACAGCCGTTCTGGTGGGAGTGGTTGTCGTTATTTTGGCAGCGGTTGCTGTTTATTATTTCTTTTTAAAACCTTCAGAGCCTCCGGAAATTATTAGGGGTGGAATGCCGGGAGAACTTGCCGGGGTTGAAGAACAGCCGCAGGAAGAGTTTGTCCAGCCACTTGAAGTGGAATTGAATAACAGCGATAAACTGGTGCGCAAGCTGGCCGGGGAACTTTCATCGCATCCCACGTTTGCTCAATGGTTGATGACGGATTACCTGATCCGGAAGTTCGTGGCAACGGTGGACCTGATCGCGAACGGAGAAAGCCCGCGCCGCCCGATGGATTTTATCCGGATTGACGGGGATTTTCAGGTACGCGAAGAGGATGGACGGATTTTTCTGGATCCCGCTACTTATCAGCGATACACCCGGTTTGCCGCCGTCGTGATGTCCCTGGATGCCAAAGGATGCGTAACTCTCTACCGGAAGCTCAGGCTGCCCATCCAGCAGGCATACAGGGAAATGGGATATCCCGACGAAGATTTTAATGCAACCTTGAAAAAAGCCATTTTCAATGTTCTTGAAACGCCAATTGTCCGGGACAGAATTTATCTTGAGAAAGACGTTTTGACCTATGTCTACGCGGATCCGGAGCTGGAAAAATTGAGTGCGCCTCAGAAACACCTGCTTCGCATGGGTCCGGATAACCTGAGCGTGATTCAGGCAAAGCTGAAGGAAATTGCTCAGTATCTGGGCTTCTCATTTCAAGACTTTAAATCAGCGGATAATTAAACCGTTCTGTGTTTTAAATGGCGATGATTAAAAAAGCGACGGAATTACTGAAACGGAATCTTGATTTGAGCCGGGAACAGGCGCAGGAAGCCGTGGGCGAGATGCTGGCCGGGAATAGCACCGAGAATGAAATCGCCCGGTTTTTGAGCGCACTGGCGGACAAGGGCGAAAGTATTGATGAGATTGTTGGCTTTTATGAAGCCCTGATGCAAAACCGCCTGGAGGTGAAATTAAATCGTGAAGCCGTCGATATAGTGGGCACCGGCGGCAGTGGGAGAAATCGTTATAATATTTCGACCACCGCCGCTTTCATCCTGGCCGCGGCCGGATATCCGGTCGCCAAGCACGGCAATAATGGATCCTCCCGGCCTAATGGATCCTTCGATTTACTGGAAAAGCTCGGGATTGCTCAGAATAGATCCGCGGAAGATGCCGCCGAACTGTTTGACCGCACTAATTTATGTTTCCTGTATGCACGTACCTGCCACCCCGCCATGAGGCATGTCGGTCCGGCCCGAGCCCGGCTGAAGCGGCGCACTGTCTTTAATATCATAGGCCCTCTGTGCAATCCGGCCGCCGTGCCTTATCAGGTCGTTGGGGTAAGCGATCTGAAGCTGGGTCGGAAACTGGCGGAGTGCCTGGCGAGACTGGGCCGAAAAAGAGCGCTGGTTGTTTACGGGGAACCTGGAATCGATGAATTTTCCATATCCGGTCCCTCCCGCTACTGGCAGATAGAATCGGGTGTCGTTCAACAGCATCTGCTGAATCCTGCAGATCTCGGGTTGAAGCCGTTGGACTATAATGATCTGCCGGGAGGGGATGCGGATGAGAATTATAAAATCTTCTTCCGCCTGCTTGACGGTGAGAACTGTAACGGTCTGCTGGATATGCTTTGCCTGAATGCTGCAGCGGGCATCTACACTCTTGGTGCGGCGCACGATTTCGCCTCCGGCTTTGCAATTGCCAGAGAGACCGTTGTTTCCGGCAAAGCCAGGCTGTTTTTTGACAGTTATGTGGAAGCGATGAACGGCTGATGTTCCAACCGTCGGTCGGTTATTTTAAAGGAATCGGGGACACTAAATGGCTTTTTGTACCTTGCCGGATCTCAGGCAGCGCGTACATACTCTAACTCTTTTGATTGTACCATTTTCCAGGATCTTGATGCTTTGAAGGTTGGGATTGAACTTCTTGGGGCGGACGTTATGAGCGTGTGAAACTGTACTGCCGAAAATTGGTTTTTTTTCGCAAACATAACACTGCTTTGGCATAATCGTGACTCCCCTCAGAACGGCGAATACTATCAATCCTTGTCCCCAAAGTCAATAATGAAACTCATTTAAAACACTTTTGCAGGGTAGAACGTTAGAACGTTCTACCCTGCACCTGCGTTCAGATAAGGTCTTCACCGCCGTCAATTCGGATGACATTACCCGTCATCCAGGTCGATTCGCACAAACTGAGCGTGGTTATGATCGAAGCGACATCCTCAGGCACGGTCAGCCGCTTTCCAGGGCCGGATTCCAGTGCCCGGGCAAGCATCTGTTCGCTGCCGGGTATCCTGCGGGCGGCGGGAGTGTCGGTTACTCCTGCCTGCAGTGCGTTTACAGCGATGCCTGAGGGCGCCAGTTCCACCGCAAGCTGTCTTACATGAGCTTCCAGGGAGGCCTTTGCAGCTGAAACGGCGCCGTAGGTCGGCCAAACGCGATGGGCGCCGGCACTGGTCATGGCAAATATCCTGGCCCCCCTGACGAGCAAACCGGCGTCCAGAAGGTCCTGAATCCAGTAAACAAAGCTGTGGGCCATAACGTCCAGGGTCATGTTCATGTCGGCCTGTTTGATCCTTTTTTTCGGGTCGTCGTGTATGTACGGTTTCAATGTACCGAAAGCGAGAGAATGCAGCATTACCGTAAATCCGGAGCCGCCCCCGGCGCGGATTGTTTCGCCGCAGGCCTGAACAACTTCACTGCGACGACCGGGGTCGGAGGCATTGACGTTGAAGAAGAGTGCCCGGCGGCCGAGAGACCGTATCTCATCCGTGAGTTTCTCTGCGTTTGCAATCGTGCTTCTGCGATCCAGATGGACGCCTGCAATATCGAATCCCTTTCGCGCCAGCTCCCGGCATGAGGCGGCGCCGAAACCGCTGGATGCGCCCAATACCAGTGCCCATTTCTGCTGTGTCATTTAGAATTCCCTCCGGTCATCCTCAGTATCACATTCTTAAGATTTTGTTGCATCCAAACGTTATAACGTTAAACGTCCAACGTTCAATGTTAAACGTTATAACGTTCAACCGCGGTTTTCGACTTTTTGCCATTGATCGCTCATGATAGGATAATGCCTGCTTGGGTTCTCAGGCGGTTTTTATAAAAAATTCCGGCTCAATCCGGGAATTTACTATTTAATATGGTGAGACCGTATTAATAAATCCCAATAGTGGAGGAAAGTGCGTGATGGCAGACGAGCGGATCAATAAAAACAAAGCAATCGACATGGCTCTGATGCAGATTGAAAAACAGTTCGGTAAGGGCTCCATCATGCGCCTGGGTGGGCGTGTCGATAATGCGGGCGTTCAGACCATTTCCACGGGCTCCCTTTCCTTTGATGCGGCTTTGGGCGTGGGTGGTTTCCCCAGGGGCCGTGTTGTGGAAATATTCGGCCCGGAATCGGGCGGGAAAACAACCATTGCTCTTCATGCGGTCGCCCAGGCCCAGAAGGCCGGAGGTGCAGCCGCTTTTATCGATGCCGAGCATGCCATGGACCCGGGCTATGCGAAGAAACTCGGAGTCAATACGGATGACCTGCTCGTGTCCCAGCCCGACAGTGGGGAGCAGGCCCTGGAGATTACGGAGGTGCTCGTCCGCAGCGGCGCCCTGGATATTGTGGTCATCGATTCCGTCGCCGCGCTGGTTCCGAGAGCCGAACTCGAAGGGGAGATGGGCGATTCCCTGCCGGGCCTGCATGCCCGGCTTATGTCGCAGGCTATGCGAAAGCTCACGGCGATTGTATACAAATCGAATACCTGTCTGATATTCATCAATCAGATCCGTGAAAAGATCGGCGTGATGTTCGGAAATCCCGAAACGACAACAGGAGGAAGAGCGCTGAAATTTTATTCTTCCATCCGTGTCGAGATCCGCAGGATCGGGTCCATTAAGGAAGGGACCCAGGACATCGGAAACAGGACCCGGGTAAAGATCGTGAAGAATAAACTCGCTCCGCCTTTTAGAGATGCCGAATTCGATATCCTGTACAACGAGGGTATTTCCTATGAAGGCGATCTCCTCGATCTTTCCGTCAACAATAAACTGGTAGACAAAAGCGGCTCCTGGTTTGCCTATAAAGGAGAGCGGCTGGGGCAGGGAAGGGAAAACGCGAAGCAGTTTCTCCGGGAACATGTCGAGATAGCCGATGAGTTGAATACGAAATTGCGGGAAATGCTGGGAATGGTAAAAAAACCGGCTGCGGCTTCCGAGGATAAAGGCAAGTCCCAATAATCCTCCTGATACCTAAAGAACTGGTAAATATCTTTGCAGGCGAGGGGCGAACACAAGGTTCGCACTTACGTTGTTGTTAAAGTCGGATTGAGGGCGAAC
>CAZPHK010000025.1:35263-38211 GCA_964586015.1 uncultured Acidobacteriota bacterium
AGGTTCGCACTTACGTTGTTGTTAAAGTCGGATTGAGGGCGAACACAAGGTTCGCACTTACGTTGTTGTTAAAGTCGGATTGAGGGCGAACACAAGGTTCGCCCCTACTTATAAATGATGCCCATTTTTATTTAGGAATCTTGCTCTGAGGAATTTTTAAGTTTCCTTCCCGTAATCCGGATCCGTTTTCATACAGTTGCTTATATGGAGGATTTTGACCTCCATCGGGACATCCCATCTACCAGGGCTGCATTGCCGGAAAGAGCCTCTTTCCGGTTATCGTTATGGTAGAGTAATGTGTCGGGGTTGTCTCGCGGAACTGCAACAGATACAATGGCCAATACATCGGAGGTATTAAAGAGAATGAATGTAACGGAAAAGATCTTCAAGGCACACGTGCGCGACGAACCCTTTCCCGGAACCCTGGTTTTGTCGCTGGATCTGGTCTTGTGTCACGAGATTACCACTCCCATGGCCATTACGGACCTTATGGCCCGCAAGAAAGACAGGGTGTTCAATAGAAATAAGATCAAAGCCGTGATCGATCACGTGACTCCGGCCAAGGACAGCAAAACCGCACTGCAGGGGAAAATTCTTCGGGAATGGGCGCATCGCCACAGGATCAAAGATTTTTTCGATATCGGCGCCAACGGCGTCTGCCACGCCCTTTTTCCCGAGAAGGGATTTATCCGCCCCGGATATACGGTCATTATGGGGGACAGCCACACCTGCACCCATGGTGCATTCGGAGCATTCGCGGCCGGAGTCGGCACGACCGATCTCGAGGTCGGTATCCTGAAGGGCGTGTGCGCTTTTCGGCAACCCCGCAGTATAAAGATTTCCGTGAACGGAAAACTGCGTAAAGGGGTGTATGCCAAGGACGTCATTTTGGAAATCATCCGCCGTTTGACCGTCAACGGCGCCACCGACCATTGCATAGAATTCCACGGGGATCTGATCAGCCGGATGAATATGGAAGAGCGTATGACCCTGTCCAATATGGCGATAGAGGCCGGCGCTACCTCCGGAATCTGTCTGCCGGACGTTGTTACGGTGGATTATCTGTGGCCGTTTATTAAAAATGAATATGGCAATAGCAAGAAGAAGGCCCTGAATGATTTCCGGAAGTGGCATCCGGATCCCGATGCAACCTATGAAAGGGTCCTGGAAGTGGATGCAGGAAAACTGAAACCGGTGGCGACATTCGGATACAAGCCGGATCAGGTAAAGCCCCTTGGAGACATGAAGAAATACAAAATCGACCAGGTTTATATCGGAAGCTGCACAAACGGCAGGATTTCGGATTTGAGGGCGGCGGCTGAAGTCGCGAAACTGAAGCCGCTGGCGAAGGGCGTGCGGGGGATTCTTTCCCCGGCGACTCCGGATGTGTACAAGATTGCCATGAAGGAAGGCCTTATAAAGATTTTCATGGAAGCGGGTTACTGTGTGACCAATCCGACATGCGGCGCCTGCCTCGGCATGTCCAACGGAGTGCTCGCGGAAGGAGAAGCATGCGCTTCCACCACGAACCGCAATTTCAGCGGGCGAATGGGAAAAGGCGGCATGGTTCACCTGATGAGCCCCGCGTCCGCCGCCGCAAGCGGCATCAAGGGCCGGCTGACCGACCCGCGCGAGCTTCTTCGATGATGCCGCAGTGTTTCCTTGTACGGAGTGAATTCATAAATCCGATTATTTTTGATTTTTTAATCTTCAATTTTTATTCAGGGAAAAGGAAATGAGAGTATTTAACGGACCGGTGTTATTCCTGGACAGGTCGGATATCAATACAGATGAGATAATCCCCGCAAAATACCTTACTGAAATAGACAAGGAATCCTTGAAGCCGCATCTGCTTGAGGATCTGAACCTGAAAGGCTTTGTGAACGGCGGGAAAGCGTTTGAAGAAGCGCGCGTCATTGTAACCCGAAAGAACTTCGGGTGCGGTTCGTCACGGGAGCATGCTCCCTGGGCGCTTGAGGTGAACGGGATTCATACCGTCATAGCCGAGAGTTTTGCCCGGATTTTCAGGCAGAACATGTTCAACGGCGGCATGCTGGCGATCGAACTCGATAAGAAAGTGATCGACTCTCTTTTCGCCCTGGGTAAACAGGGATTCGTGCGTTGTTCGGCGGACGTTAATCGGAAGTCCCTTACCTTCCGGACCGCCAAAGGAAAACGAATTTCGGTTCCGTTCTCCCTGACGGAATTTGACGAAACGCTGGTCAAGGCCGGCGGATGGGTGGAATTTGCGGATGAGAAATATTAAAACCGTTGCATATTGAACGTTAAACGTCCAACGTTCAAACGTTCACCCACCTTCTGCAACCACGCTTTTTTCTTTTAACGTGCAACGTTCCCATGTTCAACGTGCAACGAGGTAATGATGAGTGAAAATCCTTCCTCAGAAAATGAAGGCGTGATGCGGCATCCGATGCTGGCAATGCCTGAAAATGCAGGCCTCGTTGTTGTTGACGTACAGGAGAAGTTCTCCGCGGTAATCCCCGGTTTTGACGGAATTGTAAAGAATATTGCGGCGCTGATAAAGGGATTCCGGGAATTCGGTCTGCCCGTCGTTTTGACGGAACAGTATCCGAAAGGTCTCGGCAAAACAGTGCGCGATATTTCCGACTGTTTTCCGTCGCCGGATGCGGTGGAAAAGATAACCTTCTCCTCGATGCAGACGCCGGCGTTTGCCGACAGAATTGCCGGTCTGGGATTTAAAGATTTCGTCGTATGCGGAATTGAAGCCCATATATGTGTGCACCAAACCGTATCCGACATGCTTTTTAACGGGTACAGGATTTGGGTTCCCTGGGATGCAACGGGTTCGAGGGAGCCGAAAAACCGGGATCTTGCCATGGGAAGAATGGAAAAAGCGGGTGCGATCCCGACATCCACCGAAATGCACCTGTTTGAAATGGCTCAACGGGCGGGTACGGACAGCTTCA
>CAZPHK010000026.1:0-38039 GCA_964586015.1 uncultured Acidobacteriota bacterium
TCGCGTCTTCGAGGGCACCTTCGTGGCGCGCCACCTGATCCCCGGCTCCCGCGACAACCGGAGTGCCCGGCTTCAACCCGGTAGCCTCCGCCCCCGCGTTGGTGATATTGCCGCAGATTTCCGGCGATTCAAACAATTCCGGAAGCAGACGTTCGTCTATAGCCGCAGCCTGCAATACTTCATTCGACCATCTGCGGTGCGCTACGTCGAGAAGAAGCGTCCCCGAAGCATCCGCCATATCGATGGCGCGGCCTCCGGTCAGGCGGAAACGAACATAATCTTTCGGCAGCATGACCGAACGGACACGGTCCCAGTTGCCTGGTTCGTTTTCGCGCACCCAAAGAAACTTGGTCAGGGTGAAGTTGGGAAGCGCCGGATTGCAGGTCAGTTGAATAAGGCGCTCCTCCCCGATCTTCCGGGACAGATCCACGCACTGTTTTTCCGTCCGCACATCGCACCAGATAAGAGCCGGGCGCACAACGGCATCCTGCGCATCCAGCATGACGGCACCGTGCATCTGCCCGGAAAACCCCACACAGACAATCTGATCCCCACCAAGATCCGCACGAGCCAGTGCGCCGCGAACCGCCAGTCCGCAGGCCCGCCACCAGTCTTCAGGATCCTGTTCCGCCCAGCCAATCTTCGGCGACGCAAACGGCTCGTGCTCTTCCGTAGCCGACGAAACCACTTGTCCGTCCGCATCAATGATCAACGCCCGTGTGCCGCCGGTTCCGACATCTATACCAAGAAGAAACATAATAGAACTCGCTGTCAATAAAGTTGATGAAGGATGCGCATACAAACCTCTTCCGCACGATGAGGTTTACTTATCGCAGGAAAACCGTTTCGTGTTCTTAAACGGGCTGATATAGTAACATGCATTTCCCTGATTATAAACCGGCTGCCGTTGAGGAGGAAAACATGAAACGCCGCCCCATTTTTTACGCTGATTTATTTAATCTCCTTTCGATTTTCTCGGTTGTTTGTCTGTTTGTGTCGGGATGCGGCAACCAGGAAACTCCGACATACCGGAACCCGGATCTGCCCGTGGAAGAAAGGATTTCGGATCTTATTTCCCGCATGACCCTGGAAGAGAAAACGGCGCAGCTGCGGAGCATCATGCCTATGATGATGCCCGGTTCGGAAGAGACCTCTTCCTTCGTGGACCCAAAGGGGCAGTTTTCCCCCGACGGCGCCGAGGCATTGTTGAGAGACGGTCTGGGGGAAATACCGCATGCCAGCGGGATGCGCGGCCCGCGTGAAATGGCCGAGTTCACCAATACCGTGCAGAAATGGTTCCGCGAAAAAACCCGTCTCGGAATTCCCGTCCTGTTTCACGAGGAATGCCTGCACGGACATGCGGCTCGAAAAGGCACCTCTTTTCCCCAGGCGCTCGCGCTGGCATCCACATGGGACCCCGGTCTGGTCGAAGCCGTCTTCTCCGCAACGGCGCTTGAAGTGCGCACACGCGGCGCCCAGCAGTGCCTGACTCCGGTACTGGATCTGGCGCGCGATCCAAGATGGGGACGCACGGAAGAAACCTACGGGGAGGACCCATTCCTGGTTTCCCGCATCGGGGTCGCGGCCATCCGCGGTTTCCAGGGAACGGGCCCTTCCATCGACAAGTCCCACGTCGCGGCGACGGCCAAGCACTATGCCGTTCACGGCCAGCCTGAAGGGGGCACCAACACAGCCCCCGGAAATTATTCGGAACGGATAATCCGGGAACAATTCCTGAAACCGTTCGAAGCAGTGGTTAAAGAAGGCAACATTCAGAGCGTCATGGCCTCCTACAATGAAGTCGACGGCATTCCCCTCCACGCAAACTCCTATTACCTGGACGACATCTTAAGGCAGGAATGGGGATTTAAAGGGCTGGTCGTTTCCGATTACAACGGAATCCGGCGGTTGAGAACCGAACATCATGTCGTGGATACGAAGGAGGACAGCGCCAGGCTGGCGCTCGAATCGGGCGTCGACATCGAACTTCCCGACGGTGAGGACTTCTCGACACTGAACGATCTGGTCCGGCAGGGAAAAGTCTCGGAAAAATATGTGGACCGCGCGGTGGCCCGGGTTCTGCGGCTGAAATTTCTAACGGGCCTGTTCGACGATCCGTTTACCGACCCCGATACGGCGGAAAAAGTCACCAACAGCGCCGATCACCGGGAGCTCGCACTGCAGACAGCTCAAAAAGCGATTATCCTGCTCAAAAACGAGGGGAACCTGCTGCCCCTCGACAAGGATCGGTACAAACGGATCGCCGTCGTCGGCCCCAATGCCGGCGTTGTCCGCCTGGGAGGCTACAGCGGCAGGCCCGAACGCGGCATCAGCATCCTCGAGGGCATTAAAAACAAGGCCGGAAAATCGGCCGAGATCCTGCATGCCGAAGGATGCAAAATTACCGAGACGGGTCCGGGCATGTTTGCTTCCGAGGTCAAGCTCGGGGATCCTGCACTGAATGCCGAACGGATCCGGGAAGCCGTCCGAACCGCCCGGAAAGCCGATCTCGTAATCCTTGCCCTCGGAGGAAGCGAGCTGACCGCCCGGGAAGCCTGGGGAACGGACCATCTTGGAGATCGCGCCGGTCTTGAACTGTTGGGCAATCAGAACGAACTGGTCGAAAAAATGCTGGCCCTGAAAAAGCCCGTCGTCGTTTTTCTCCTGCACGGCAGGCCGAATTCGATTTCTTACATCGCCGATAACGTTCCGGCGATCCTGGAAGGATGGTATCTCGGGCAGGAGGGCGGGACCGCCGTCGCCGATGTTCTTTTTGGAGACGTCAACCCGGGCGGGAAGCTGCCGATTACCGTTCCCCGCTCCGTCGGGCAGCTGCCGGACTATTACTACCGGAAGCCGACGGCTCAAATGGATTACGTGGATTTGACGAGGAAGCCGCTGTATCCCTTCGGCTGGGGACTGAGCTATACAAAATTTGAATATTCCGGTCTTGCCGTTTCATCCGAATCCATCGGGACGGCAGGCACCGTTAATGTATCGGTTCATGTGACGAACACGGGCAAAGTCCGCGGAGACGAGGTCGTGCAGCTCTATATCCGGGATGAAGTGAGCAGCGTCACGCGGCCCGTCAAGGAGCTGAAAGGATTCCGGCGCATAACGCTCGATCCCGGCGAGATGCAAACGGTGGAATTCGCACTCGGGCCGGAGGCTCTTTCCTTCCTGAACCGCGACATGCGCCTGGTCGTCGAACCGGGAACGTTCAAGGTCATGGTGGGAGGAAATTCCGTGGATCTTATCGAAACGACTTTCAAGGTGACGTCGGAATAATGCGGGTTAAATATTTGCGGTGCGGCAAATGACGCGGGCTAGAGCTTTTTATTGGAGATTTCCATGAGAATTCTTTTGATCTGTACAGTTTTTTGTTTAGCCGTCGGTTGTACGATTCCGGCTCACGATTCCAAATCCACTGCCACTACCCGGGAAGATGCCTATCTCTGGCTTGAAGAAATTGCCGGAGAGAAGGCTCTTTCATGGGTAAGGGAAAGGAACCGGGAGTCCCGCGAGGAACTCGCCGAGACATCTGAATTTCAACAATTGAAAACCGATCTGCTGAAAATTCTGGACTCAAAGGATCGTATTCCCTCCATCACCAAGCATGGCCGCTATTTCTACAATTTCTGGCGCGATGAAAAGAATCCGCGCGGGCTCCTCCGGCGCACAACTCTGCCGGAATACCGAAAAACGAATCCCGGATGGGATGTCGTTCTGGATCTGGATGCATTGGCAGCGAAAGAGAACGAAAACTGGGTTTATGAAGGCATGCAGGTTCTGAAGGCCGGGGGCTATCGCTATGCCCTGCTGACCCTTTCCAGAGGCGGAGCCGATGCCGCCGTTGTTCGGGAATTTGATCTGGAAACCAAAGAATTCGTGAAAGACAGCTTTGAACTGCCGGAAGCCAAAAGCCAGATCTCATGGATCGACAAGGATCATGTCTACGTCGAAACAGATTTCGGCGCCGGATCCTTGACGGAATCGGGCTATCCGCGCATTGCAAAAATTTGGGAACGAGGGACTCCATTGTCTTCCGCCGAAGTCGTCTTTGAGGGAAAGGATACGGATGTCAGCGTGAGCGCCTCGTACGATGATACCGAAGGTTACGAGAGACACATCCTGTCCCGTTCTCCGACTTTTTTTACCTCTGAGACATTCTTGAAAAGCGGAGACGGGGAGCTGAAGAAGCTGGACATTCCCGATGATGCCATTCCCTCCCTGCACCGCGAGTGGCTCCTCGTCGAGCTTCGCACCCCCTGGACTGTCGGCGATAAGACATATGCAGGCGGTTCATTGCTGGCCTCTCCTTTTGATGGTTACATGTCCGGAAGGCGTGAACTGACGGTGCTGTTTGAGCCGACCGAGAGAACTTCTCTTGCCGGCTACAGCTGGACGCGTCATCACCTGATCCTGAATGTACAGGAGGACGTGAAGAACCGGCTTTCCATTCTCACACCCGGGGACGGGACCTGGAACCGGAGACCGTTTCCCGGAGTTCCCGGTTTTTCAACAGTCTCCGCTTATGGAGTGGACCCCGAGAAGAGTGACGCCTTCTTCATGACAACAACGGGTTTTCTGACCCCTACGACGCTTCTCTACGGATCTGTCGGTGAGGCGCCGGAAAAACTCAAAGAGTTGCCCGCCTTTTTCGATGCACGCAATCTGGAAGTAAGCCAGCATTTTACATCCAGCAAGGACGGCACGAGAGTTCCCTATTTCCAGGTTTCCGCGAAGGGCCTGAAGCTTGACGGCACCAACCCAGCCCTGCTTTATGGATATGGCGGTTTTGAGATTTCCGTCACTCCTTCCTACAACCCGACAAACGGCCTGGCCTGGCTCAGTAAGGGCGGCGTTTACGTGGTGGCCAATATTAGGGGCGGTGGCGAATACGGCCCCCGCTGGCACCAGGGAGCTCTGAAAGCGAAACGCTTCAAAGCCTATGAAGATTTTGCCGCCGTTGCAGAGGACCTCATCAACCGCAAAGTGACTGCGCCGAAACGCCTGGGGACTCAGGGGCGCAGCAACGGCGGGCTCTTGATGGGCAACATGATTACTCATTTTCCCAACCTTTTCGGCGCCGTAGTATGTCAGTCTCCTTTGCTGGACATGAAGAGGTATTCCCACCTTCTGGCCGGGGCTTCCTGGATGGAAGAATATGGAGATCCGGATAAACCCGAGGAATGGGCTTTCATTCAAACCTTTTCCCCCTACCACAATGTGAAGCCCGACGGCAAATACCCCCCCGTTCTTTTCACGACATCCACTCGCGATGACAGAGTCCATCCGGGACATGCCAGGAAAATGATGGCCAAAATGAAAGATCTCGGTTTCGATGTCCTTTACTATGAAAACACTGAGGGTGGACATGCAGGCGCCGCCGACAACGAACAAACCGCCTATATGAACGCACTGGCCTACACATTTCTCTGGAAGAAGCTCCTGTAAGGGGTGGAAGGAGAATGTCGCGGGTCCAACCTGAATGCAGATGAATACAAGTACCAATTTCTCAAGGTGTTCGCCGAAGGATCTATATTGACTTCCATGCCCGAATCGGATTCTACTGATAGCCTTAATTTCAAAACAGCATATGGAGCGATGAGCCGGCAATGACCGCCCTTTTACATGATGACCGTCTGTTCCCGCCGGATGCGACACAGCGTGCCATAGCCCGCCGTTTATACGAAACCGTTCGAAACCTTCCCATTATCAGTCCGCATGGGCATACGGACCCTCGATGGTTCGCTGAAAATGAGCCGTTTCCCGATCCTGCAGCTTTGCTTGTCATTCCCGACCATTACGTTTTTCGCATGCTCTTCAGCCAGGGCATCCCGCTGGAAAACCTGGGTGTTCCAAGGACGGACGGACAGGCGGTTGAAACCGATCCAAGGAAGATCTGGCGCCTTTTTGCCGAACACTGGCACCTTTTTCGCGGCACGCCCACACGGATCTGGTTCGACCACGTGTTTCAGGAAGTTTTCGGAATCACCGAACGTCTTACTGCGGAATCGGCCGACCGGATCTACGACCGAATCGCCGGCTGTCTGGCAAGCCCGGAATTTCTGCCGCGCGCTCTTTACGACCGCTTCAATATCGAGGTCCTGTCCACGACGGATTCCCCCCTGGATCCTCTGGCGCATCACCGGAAACTGCTCCGTTCGGATTGGAAGGGGCGCGTCATACCCACGTTTCGCCCCGATCCCGTCACCGATCCCGACTACCCGAATTTTACAGCCAACATGGAACAGCTGGGAGAGATTACGGGGGAAGACACGGCGACCTGGTCCGGATATCTGCAGGCGCTCTTCAACAGGCGCAGCTTTTTTGCCGAACTTGGAGCGACGGCGACGGACCACGGCCACCCGACCGCGGCAACCCGGAATCTCCCTCGACCCCGCTGCGATGCACTGCTTCAAAAAGCCCTTGCGGAAAAAATTTCCGAAGACGAAGCCGAGGAATTTCGCGGACAGATGCTGACTGAAATGGCGCGAATGAGCATCGAGGACGGGCTGGTCCTGCAGATTCACCCCGGATCCTTCAGGGACCACAATCCTCACCTGTTCCGGTATTTCGGCAGGGACAAGGGAGCGGACATTCCCATGTCGACCGATTATGTAAAAGCACTGAAACCGCTGCTCGACCGCTTCGGAAACGATCGCCGGCTGACCGTGATTCTATTTACGCTCGACGAGTCCACATACTCCAGGGAACTGGCCCCCCTGGCGGGACATTACCCGGCGCTGAAACTGGGACCGGCATGGTGGTTTTACGACAGTCCTGAAGGTATGCGCTTTTACCGTGAACGCGTGACGGAAACCGCCGGCTTCTACAATACCGTCGGCTTCAACGACGATACCAGGGCCTTCCCTTCGATACCGGCGCGGCATGATGTTTCCCGGCGGGTTGACTGCGCCTTTCTCGCCCGTCTCACGGCGGAGCACAGGCTGGAAGAAGACGAAGCGCAGGAAATAGCCGTGGACCTTGCCTATCGGCTGCCGAAAAACGCCTACAAACTGTGACGGACGATGCGCGGTTTCCGCGATGGATATAAACAGAACGAAGGGGAATTCTGATGCGTTTAAAAACACTGCCGATTTTCCTGGCCTTCTTTCTTATGGGCTTTGCCGATGCGATGTCGCCTTTACGGGATGCGGTTCAGGCGGAGCATGGACTCAGCAACTTCATCTCGGCCCTGCTGCCCTTCGTAGTTTTTATCGCATTCGCCATTTTCAGCATTCCGGGCGGCCTGCTGGCGGCACGGATCGGCAAGAAGAAATTGCTGCTTCTGGGACTGGGCCTGAACATAATCGCTTTGCTTATTCCATCCATTCAGTCGCCGAGCTTTCCGCTCCTCATGGGCTGGTTGAGGGACCTGGGGTGGGGAGCGCTGTCCTATATGGTTCCGGCCCTGTGTTTCGCCTATCTGCTGCTGATATCGATAAAAGGCGGCGGAAGACCCGCGGATGCTTCCTATCAGCCCGTGGTACTGCAGAAGCCGCGTAATAAATAACAGCCTACGGAGGGAATTCCGGAATGAATCCGAGCAACGATAAACGCATTGTCATGACCCTGGATGCCGGAGGCACGAACTTTCATTTCTCCGCAATTCGCGGCAACACGGTGATCGCGGGGCCGGTTATGATGCCGTCCGAAGGCGACAACCTCGACAAATGCCTGGATAACATTGTCGAGGGATTCAACCGGATCCGGAACCGGTGCCCGGAATTGCCGGCCGCAATCAGTTTCGCTTTCCCGGGGCCGGCCGACTATCCCAACGGAATTATCGGCGATCTGGGCAACCTTCCCGGATTCCGCGGCGGCATCGCGCTCGGCCCCATGCTTCAAGATCTTTTCGGAATCCCGGTTTTCATCAACAATGACGGGGACCTTTTCGCCTATGGAGAGGCTATCGCCGGATTCCTTCCCTATGTAAACGGCCTTCTGGAACAGGCCGGCAGCCCCAAACGCTACCGGAACCTGTTCGGCGTCACGATAGGGACCGGCTTCGGCGGCGGGATCGTATTAGACGGGCAACTCCTGTCCGGCGACAATTCCATATCCGGAGAGGTATGGCTGCTGCGCAACCGTCTGCACCCGAAGATGAACGCCGAAGAAAGCTGCAGCATCCGCGCCGTACGCAGGGTTTATGCCGAAAACGCGGGCATTGAATTCGACGCCGCGCCCGAACCGAAAGATATTTGCGACATCGGCCTGAGGAAAAAGTCCGGGAACCGGAGTGCCGCCATCGAAGCATTCCGCCAGTTGGGCGTAGTCGCCGGTGACGCCATGGCCAACGCACTGACGCTGGTCGACGGGCTCGCCGTAATCGGAGGCGGCATCGCCGCTGCATGGCCCCTTTTTATGCCCGCTCTCGTAGACGAGCTGAGCGGTTACTACACGGATTTGGGCGGGAACCGGTTCCCGCGCCCGGCCTCAAAGGTTTTCGACCTGCAGGATCCGGCTCAAATAAATGCATTTCTGAGAGGTGAGGTGCGGGAAATTGCCGTACCCGGCGGCGATAAAAAAATTGCGTACGATTCGCTCCGGCGCGTCGGCATCGGCCTCACAAGACTGGGCACCTCAGAAGCTGTGTCCATAGGCGCCTATGCCTATGCGCTCAACAAGCTGAATCCTATGCAGCCGTAAACGTTTCGTTTCGTCTCTCGCCCCGCGGAATTTCACGGTTGCAATACCAAAAAGGGAATCGATAATAGTAGCTTCCCGGGCACCGCCATATCCCTGAAGCGGGCCGGGGCATTTCAAGATATCGGGTGAAGGAGAAAAACATGCCGGAAAAACCAGAAAACTGGAGTTCACTCAGCGCGGAAGAAAAGCGAAAAATAAGACTGGATGCATGGGTTGACGGAAGCCACATTCAATTCGAAAGCCCAGAAGCCAAGGCAAAATATAAAGAAAAAACCACACGTTTCAGGGACGCCCTGGAATTGAAAAAGACCCCGGATCGCGTGCCCGTCGCCGGCCTGGGCGGGGCCTTTATTTATCGCCGTGCCGGAGTTCCCCAGAAAGCCACAATGTACGAGCGCTGGAACGAAGCCGCTGAAGCAGCCGTCAGGTTTCATAAGGATTTCGATCCAGACAGTTCAGCCATGCTCTTTTTAATGTCCGGCCGGTCCATGGAACTGCTGGGACAGACCAACATGAAATGGGCCGGCTGTGGCCTTCCCGACGACGTCCAGTATCAGTTCGTGGAACAGGAATATATGAAGGCCGATGAATACGATCATTTTCTGTGCGATCCATCCGATTACGTATTGCGCCGTTTTCTGCCGCGCATGTACAGCAGCCTGAAAGGGCTCGAAAAGCTGGCGCACTTCGGCAGCGACGGGATACAGATCGGAACCCGCTTTATTTTCCCGTTCCTCGATCCCGAGGTGCAGCAAACTCTGGAGAACATGAAGAAAGCGGCGGAACTGTCCCTGGTCCCGGGAAAAATTATGATGGAAGGAATGGGCCGCATTACCGCGATGGGCTATCCTCAATTATCGACCGGATTCGGTGCCGCCCCTTTCGATGTTCTCGGAGACACGCTGCGCGGCACCCGCGGCGTTATGGCGGACCTGTATCGCTGCCCGGAAAAGGTGATAGCGGCCAGCGAAAAGATCCTGGAACTCATACCGGTGCCGGATGTCCCCCTGGGAGATTCTCCCCTGATCCTGATGCCTCTGCACAAGGGGGACGACACCCATATTTCCAGGAAGCAGTTCGAAAAGTTTTACTGGCCGACCTTCAAGCAGATCATGCTGAACATGACCGACGAGGGATTGATACCGGCGCCCTTCGCCGAAGGAACCTACGATCAGAGGCTGGATTATCTTACGGAACTCCCTGAAGCATCGGTCTTATGGTTCTTCGACAGGACCGACATGCACAAGGCCAAAGACGCCCTGAAAGGCCACAGCTGCATCATGGGCAACGTTCCGATCACGCTGATAGCAACCGGAACAGCCGAGCAGGTAAAAAACTGCTGCAGGGACCTGATCGATTATTGCGGCAAGGATGGGGGCTACATTCTCTGCTCCGGAACGCAGCTCGACGATGCGAAGGAAGAAACCGTCCGGGCCATGATCGATTTTTCGAAGGAATATGGCGTCTACAAATAAGTCCCTGTTGTTAAAGGAAACATGTAAACGTATGAATGGACGGAAGTACTAACGTGCGAACGTGGGGTGTTGGGATTCATTCTCTGACGGATCGCTGGTTGATATGTTGCCGGGATACGGTTCCGCCCGGGAAAAGAGATAAAGCCGTTGCAGGTTGAACGTTCAACGATGCTTTTGTTTTTAACGTTCCAACGATCTTTTTTCTTTTAACGTGCAACGTTCAACGTGTAACGTGCAACGGCTTTATATCCTGGATGCGGTTCGGCCTGGAAAAATTTTTAGAGATTATGCCGCGGCAGAATGGAACAATTGAACGTTCGAACGTTAAAGGCCCGTCCTTACGAAGGCTTCCGGGCCCGTATAAACGAGCTCATGAATTTCCCCTCAATCGCCGAAGCGATTTTACTGACGTCGAAGCCCTTTTCCTCGAGAAGTGAAAGCACATCCTTCGATTTGTAGATCCGGGTAGGCTCCACCCCGATATCCGTATAGCCGGCGGCGGCCAGCTTCGCCCGGTATTCATTCTCCTCCAGGGCTCCGGCGATACAACCCGCCCACAGGAGAAGGCTTTTCCGGATCTCTTCAGGGACCTCCCCCCGGGTCACGACATCCGACACGGCAAACCGTCCTCCAGGTTTCAGCACCCGGAAAGCTTCGCGCAAAACAGCATCCTTGTCCGCCGAAAGGTTGATGACGCAGTTGGAAATCACTACATCCACCGTATTGTCGGGCAGTGGGATATTTTCTATTTCACCCTTTAAAAACTCCACATTCTCCACGCCCGCTTTCTTCTGGTTCTCACGAGCGAGCCCAAGCATCTCGTCGGTCATATCGAGTCCATACGCCTTTCCTCCCGGCATAACCCGTTTTGCCGACAGAAGAACGTCAATTCCCCCGCCGCTGCCCAGATCCAGGACCGTCTCTCCAGGTTTCAGCTCGGCCAGCGCCGTCGGATTCCCGCAGCCCAGCGATGCGAGGACGGCCGCCTCGGGCAGTTCGCCTTTCTGATCCGCGTCGTACAGATTCCCGGTAATAGGATCGTCCTGTCCACATGAAGAAATACCGCTGTTGCAGCAGCATTTCCCCGCTCCCGAAATGACGTTCAAAGCCGCCTGCCCGTAAGTCTTCTTTACCTGCTTTTTTACATCCATTTTTCATGCACCTTTCTTTGCCCGTGACAGGTCCCCGCCGGAGGGAACAGCGATACGATCTAAATTGACGGTATGATTCCCTCCGCAGCATTCCGCGTACAGGAAGGTCAGAATCTCCTCGAGCGAATCCGTATTTGCCGTATACCAGAGAAAAGTCCCGTTGCGCCGGGCCTGCACCAGTTCTTCGTTTTTCAGTTTATCAAGATGGTGGGAGAGTGTAGACTTTGGGATACCGAGATTGTTTTGAATATCCCCTGCGATCATGCCTTTCGGATGCGCCGACAGCAGCAGGCGCATAATACGAAGCCTGGCATCATTCCCCATGGCGGCAAACATGTCCGCATAGCGGGTGATCTTTGCAATGTTTTCGTTTCTTCCCATGTCTATAATTCCATATTTATCGAATTATATTTCCATAATACTAGTATTATGAATTTAATCAAGTAAATTCTGAATCTCCCCTGCCGGATGATACTATTGCTGCTCCGGAGCCTTTTAAAAATAATCCCATCCTCTTTTAGCGATGGATCGGAACATCCGTTTATCCGAGAAAGAAATGCAGGACGATCACGAACCGACAATTTCCAATAAGACCAGGATCCTCGAATGGGCACGGGAAATCCAGGCATTGGCCCAAACCGGCCGCCATTACGCACAAGACCAGTACCAGCGGGACCGCTGCCGCCGTCTGATGGAAATCGCCGCCGAAATGATCGCGGGCCACACAAATATCGATGCAAGTCCTCTCATCGAAGCCTTCGATTCCCAGATCGGTTATGCCACACCCAAGATAGACGTACGGGCAGCCGTCTTTCAGGACCGCAAGCTGCTTCTGGTCCGGGAGCGCCTGGACGATGGATGGACAATGCCCGGCGGATGGGCCGATGTCGGCGATATTCCCTCCAAAGCAGCGGAGCGGGAAACACTGGAAGAAGCGGGATTTCACGTCAAAACCCGCAGGCTCATCGGAGTGTACGATGCGAATCGACGGGATCCGCTCGAAGTCTTCCATGCTTTCAAAATTATTTTCCTTTGCGATATTCTGGACGGGGAAGCCCGTCCGAGCAACGAAACTTCCGAGGTGGCATTTTTCGGCCCCGGCGAAATACCCGAAAATCTCTCCGGAGAGCGAACAACCCCGCGACACATCCGGGATGTTTTCGCGGTGTTGAAGAATCCCGGCATTCCCGCCGTTTTCGATTGAGTCCTTTGTTTTAACAGGTCAACATTTATGGATAAACACACATTCTTCGGTTACGGCTCGCCCTATTTCTTCGGCAATCTCGAAGGCGGAAACAAGGTTGGACCGTTTAATGAAAATATCTACGGAGATTTTATCGTAGTCGAATAAATTTTTATCAGTCCGCATTCCCCGAATTACCTCTTTAATCAACTTTTCATAAAATACTCGTCATATATGACGAATTATTATAAATATATTAATTCGTCAATATTAGCGAATAATATTGATTTTATAATTTTATTCGCCTATAATGGCGAGTATGGCAAAAGAATCCTATATGAGTGATGCGGCTGTGTTAACCGAACTCGGCCGGGGTCTTGCAGACCGACGTATCCGGATGGGATTGACGCAGGCCGAACTGGCAAAACAGGCGGGAATCGGCAAACGAACACTGGAACGCATTGAAGCAGGCAATTCCTGTCAGACATCGGCCCTGATTCGGATACTTCGAATCCTGAAATTGCAGGGAGAACTGATGCGGATCATTCCGCCTTCCGGCCCCGGCCCCATGGATCTGCTGAGATTGAAAGGCAAAAGACCCAAACGTGCTTCTTCAAAAAAGCGCCCGACAGGACCGGCGAAAAAATGGACATGGGGTGATGAAGCATGACCACAGTTGCGGCAGTCAGGCTCTGGGGAAGCACCGTGGGCGCGGTTGCCCTGGATGAGGGCGACGATACGGCGGCTTTCGAATACAGTCCGGATTTCCTCCAAAGCGGCATAGAGCTGGCCCCTTTGACAATGCCTCTGTCCAGTCGGATTTACCGATTCCCCTCGCTGCCGAAAAAAACATTTCACGGCCTGCCGGGCCTGCTAGCCGATTCCCTGCCCGACCGCTTCGGAAATACCCTGATCAATGCATGGCTGGCGACTCAGGGCCGCACGCCGGAATCGTTTAATGCGGTGGAGCGCTTGTGTTACACCGGAGTTCGGGGGATGGGAGCTTTGGAGTTCGAACCGGCGACCGGGCCGCAGCCCGGGAAGACAACGCAAATACAGGTCGACATGCTTGTGGATCTGGCTTCGGAGATACTGAGCCGACGCGGCGGCATGAAAGTTTCCCTTGAAGGGACTTCACGAAAAAAAGCTTTAGGGGACATTCTCCGTGTCGGAACCTCAGCGGGAGGGGCCCGTGCAAAAGCCGTAATCGCCTGGAATCCTTCCACGCACGAAGTGCGTTCCGGTCAGGTGACGGCGGATCAGGGATTCGAATACTGGATATTGAAGTTCGACGGCGTCCGGGGCAACATGGACAAAGAGCTTGAAGACCCCCTGGGATATGGAACAATCGAATATGCCTATTCCAACATGGCCAGGGATGCGGGCATTTGCATGAACGAATGCCGGCTTCTGGAAGAAAACGGCCGCCGCCATTTTATGACGCGACGGTTCGACCGTCTGGCCGATGGAGACAAACTCCACATGCAGTCTCTCGGCGCCCTGGCTCACTTTGACTTCAACACGGCGGGAAGTTATGGGTACGAACAGGCGCTTATGGTTATCCGGCAACTCGGACTTTCCATGGAAACGGTCGAAGAAATGTACCGCCGTATGGTGTTCAACATAGTCGGACGGAATCAGGACGACCATGTAAAGAATATTGCTTTCCTGATGGATCGAAAAGGGCAATGGTCCCTGGCGCCCGCCTATGACATGACTTTCAGCTTTAATCCTTCCGGAAAGTGGACGATCAACCACCAGATGACCTTGAACGCCAAACAGGACGACTTCACTCTGGACGATTTTAAGGCGTGTGCGGAATCGGCATCCATGAAAAAGGGGCGAGCGGAATCCATCATTGAAGAGGTGCGGCAGGTTGTGGCCCGATGGAGAGACTATGCCGACGCCGCCGGCGTATCCCCGTCGCAGAGAGAGCATGTTCAGAACGCATTGCGTCTCGGTTCATTCAAATAATCATCAGGAGAACCAGCCGGAATTATGGGAATACATTCAAAAGAACCCGAATCATCGACAATACGCTCTGAATTGAGATCGTTGAAAAATCCTGCGAAGGCTAAAATCCTTTCCGGCTTCTTTAAGACCGGCCCGGGAGAGTACGGCGAGAACGACCGTTTCCTGGGCATTACTGTGCCGGACATACGCAGGATTGTTAAAACACACCGTCATACATCTCTAAAACACACCATGGACCTGCTGCATTCCCAATACCACGAAGAGCGCCTTGCCGCCCTTCTTTTAATGGTATCCCGGTACCAGTGCGGAGACGCGGTTCTGAAAAATGAAGTATTCGACCTTTACGTGAACAACACGCCCGGCATCAACAACTGGGATCTTGTGGACCTTACAGCCCCGCACATTGTCGGGAAACATCTCTACAGGAAAAATCGTTCGCTTCTAAAGAAATTTGCACGCTCGGAAAACCTCTGGGAGCGCAGGATCGCAATAATCGCCACCTTTTATTTCATCCGTAAGGGGGAAAGCAGGGAAACGACTAAAATCGCGGAAATTTTGCTGCACGATCCCCATGACCTGATTCACAAGGCAGTCGGATGGATGCTGAGGGAGGTGGGGAAGCGATGTTCGATTGAAGCCGAATGCGTTTTCCTGGACAAATACGCCGCCGTCATGCCCCGGACGATGCTGCGCTACGCAATAGAGCGTTTCCCTGCCGATCTGAAAGCATACTATATGCAAAAGCCCGGCTGTAAGAAGTAGGGGAGAACCTTGTGTTCGCCCTTTTTGCATTGATTGAAGATTGAAAATTAAAGATTTAAGATTGGGCTGATTTGGCGGCGGCACTTTGATTGTTTTTGTTGTTACGTAATATGGGGCGAACCTTGTGTTCGCCCTTTAATCCGCATTTCTCACAAAGTTTCTACTGCAGCGAGAAATGCGGGTTAATTCTTTATTCCCCAAAACCCCGCGACCGTTCCAGCGGCACCTGAAACAGGACCCTCCCTATTCCTCTTCTGGAGTCGCAAAACCGGAGTAGTCAATAGGCTCGTCGGAGAGGTTCACGCTTAAGGTGTGAATAAAACGGTATCTGCCGTTGACCAACCTGAATAAATGGGAATCGGGCATTCCGTTTGAGTTGCCGAAGCGGCAAAAAACATTGACCACGCCCATCTCTTCATCGACAACAAAGGTCCGGTTGACAATAAAGAGTCCTCCGCCCCCGATGGCCCCGGGGATTTGGCAGTTGTCCTTGTCATTGTTGTCGGGATTGGTGTAAGCCCCCCCTTCCAGCCTGGCGCATGGAGTACCCCAGGGCGGCTTGATGCCTGAATCCAGAAACACAAGATCAAAATACTGGTTACCGGCGTCGATCAGGTCCTGCCGGCTGACACGCTCGTCGACCTGAAGAACAGACCAATCCTCTGCCATCGAATATTTCAGGTAATTGTCCGCATTGAAAAGCCAGTCGCTCTCGTCGGTCACCAGACTGTCGATCTTGGTCACCCTCCCGTCCTTCACACTCAGACGTGTTCCTAAAACATAAGGATGTCCGCCTTCGGTAACAATCACTTCCGTAAAAGTCATGCATCGCCCGACATCGTAAATGCTCCGGTGAAACGCGATCGGCAAAGGAGTGTTCCAAAGGCCATCTTCCTTCTTGACCTCGCTCATGTTCTCGAAAAATTTAGCCTCCGGGGCGAAGGCCATTTTCCCTGGATCCCCCGATTCCTGAGCCGCAATATAACTGAGCGTTGCCGCCTGGAGCACCGGCCTTGTGCATTCCGGCTGTGCATATAAAAATACAGTGCAGCTCAAAAAGACCGCCATACTGAATAAAAGCCGAATCATATAACCTCCTTAGAAGTTGGATGCCGGAAACAGGATACTCGGAAATAATCCGGTCCGCATTATTGAACCTATCCCGTTTTTTCCTCAAGTGTGTTTCGAATACAACAATTGATTATAAGAAAGGTCATTGTATCATAGGTCCATGACAGGGAATATGGAACTCATAGAAAAAGCGGCGAAAGCCATTAAAAGCGCCAAGGCTCTTGTAATTGGAGCAGGAGCGACTTATGTACTCCTGGCTGCGGGAAGTCCGTGACGCCCGTTTGGTTGTGGTGGAATGCGGATCCGGACAGGCCATTTCGACTGTGCGTCATTTTTGTGAAGGTGCTTCCTCTTCCTCGGGAACTCTTATCCGCATCAATCCTCGTGAGGCCGGCGTTCCCGCTGGACAGATTGGAATTGCAGCCGGCGCTCTTGAAACGCTGCAGGCAATCGACAAAAAGCTGGATGAAATGTGTTAGAAGTATTTACTTGTGGAAGGAGTGTAGTGATATGACCAAATGGAAGGATTTACTGGAAAAGTACGGCAAACCAACGCCCTGGCCTTATCCAATTCGCTACGATAAAGAACAGGAAATCGTGGCAGATGTCCTCATTATCGGCGGGGGTATCGCAGGTTGTTGGGCAGCTATCAGCGCCGCCAGGACCGGAGTTAGAGTTGCGATGGTGGAAAAGGCGGATACCATCAGGAGCGGTGCGGGAGGTCCCGGCTGCGACCACTGGTGTGTCACACCGGCCAATCCCCATTCCAGGGTTGATCCCGATGACTGGGCCAGGCGGCTTGTCGAACATCCGGTTCATGCCGGCGCCCCCCCAACGGAACCGCTGCCGGTTTCCTACGCCAATGGCATCGGCACTCAGATTCAATGCCGTGAGGACTGGGATACGTTATTGGAAATGGAACAGATGGGCGGCAAGATCCGGGACACCGACGACGAATACGTGGGAGCCGAAGGCCGCTATGACGACAAGTTGATGTTCTCTCCCCGCATGAGCCCCAACCATGCCACCGAGGTAACCGTCCGCGTGTGGGGGACAACCTTTAAGCCCGCTTTGAAGAAAGAATGCAAGCGGCTTGGCGTGATGATTTACGACCGTGTCATGGTTACCAGCCTGCTGACCGACGGAGGGATCCAAGGAGCCAGAGTAATCGGGGCTACGGGCTTTAACAACCGCACCGGTGAGTTTATGATCTTCAGGTCCAAAGCCGCTGTTCTGGCTACCGCCGGCAGTAATTCACTCGGGTTCCTGAATACCGAGCTGGCCGGTTACAACACCTTCCCCGGATCCCGGACTAAGACTGGAGACGGCGCGGCCATGGCCTGGAAGGCCGGCGCCGAGCTTACTCTGATGGAACAGACTATGCCGCATGGGCTCGGCACCGGGCTCAAGCATACCTGGTACGGTGGTGCCGGCGACGCCAGTTTCGAGAATATCCAGCAGGTCGACGCCAACGGTAAAAAACTGCCCTGGCCTTTGCAGGGATGGCCGGACGGCGGCGATATGAGACCTTCTCCGGAAAACTGGCAAAAAATCGTCGAGGGTGTCCGGGATGGCACTTACGCCCTGCCCTTCTTCGGTGATTTCCCAGCCATGTCCGATGTCGAACGCAGGGTCACCCGGAAACTGATGCTGGGCGAGGAATCTACCACCCTGAACATCATCAATTCTTATGAAAAGGCGGGCTTTGACCCCGCCAGGCACCTGCTGATGAACTATAACTTGATTGAAGGAACCAGCCCGTCCAACTGGCTCACGGCGGGCCGTGGCGGACCAGTGGTCGACTGGAACCTGAAATCGACCCTCGACGGTCTCTATGTCGCTGGAGAATCGATGTTCTCCGCCGGCGACCACAGCTACGCCGCTTCGACCGGACGGTACGCGGGCAGAAAGGCCGCTTCCTACGCCGGGGAGATAAACGAAGGCAAAATATCCAGAGACCAGATCACCATGGAAAAAGCCCGCGTTTACGCTCCGATAAATCGCGACGACGGCATCGACTGGAAAGAACTGCACGCCGGAATCGCCCGAACCATGCAGTACTGGTGCAGTGAATTCAAAACGGAACTCATGATGAATACCGGGCTGGATTCCCTGCAAGAAATACAGGAGGTTTTTGTGCCCAGGCTGTATGCCCTCGATCCCCACAAACTCATGCGCAGTATCGAGGACCTGAGCCTGCTGACTCACGCGGAAATCATCATCCATGCGTCCCTGGCACGCAAAGCCAGCAGCCGGGCACTGCTTTTCTTTAGAATTGATTACCCCGACATAGACCCTCCGCAGTGGAACAAGTTCGTTACCGTCAAGCTGGAAAATAACAAGGTTAAGACAGGCGAACTGCCCCTGAACTACTGGGGCGATATGAAAGCGAACTATGAAGCCCACAACAAGAATTACACCGGAGTCCATAAAGAAGAATAGGGAGAACCGTTATGCCTCGTAAAGTTACTTATGCGTTACCGAATGTTATCAGTCCGTCCACTCCGATGATTTTCGATCCTGATGCCTGTACCGGCTGCAACAACTGCGTGGAGGTCTGTCAGGTAGATGTCTTTATTCCCAACCCGGAAGAAAATATGCCCCCTGTCATCCTGCACCCGGATGAATGCTGGTACTGCGGCTGCTGCGCTACCGATTGCCCCAACCAGGCCATATCCTTTAATTGGCCGGTTCAGCAGCGGGCCCACTGGAAAGATAAAATTACGGGGAAGATTCTCCGGGACAGACAGTAATTAACCCGGCAGGTGGAATGAGAAGGCTATACATTCCACAAAACATGTAGATGTACCCGCAGTCTGAAGCGGATTGTCGGAGAATTGCGGGGAATGCGGGTTAATGCTTTTGTAAGGTTTTCAGCTTATTCCAGGCTTGAACGAATTTTTCAGCGGTCTGCTCGTCATCGAACTCAAATTTTCTGAAATGCTCATCGTCCGAAATGAACAACAGATCGATGGTTTTCCCGTCATATTCAAGTTTGAGGAGCTTGAAGGGAATCCGGAATCCGTGCGACCCGGAGGTGGGCTTGTAGATAACTTCCTGTACATTTAAAACCAGTTCGCCACGGCAGCTTCCGCGGAAAATGCCATGTTGATGCTCGGATTGAAAGCTGTAGACTTCTTCCATGGATATCCGACGGTCGATCAGCAGTTGATCCGATTCCATCATGGGGCGGATAGTCTGCTGGGTGAGATCGTAGACAAGCGCCATCGTCTGCCCTTCAGAAAGCTCCTGCCTTCTGGATGCAACCGTGCGCCCGTCTTTTTCGACTGAAATTTCGTGGCTGCCGATGGGAATATTCCGGGCCACTATTTCCCCGTCCCTGCCGACAGGCTTACCGTCCAACAGCAGTGTCGCTTTCTCACCCAGTCGATATACGGTCAACGATCCCCTGGCGGATGCCAATCGGGATTCAATCTCTTTGCGCAGACCGGCTATATTGGGGTCGGAAGGATTGATTTTTTCAACCGCGTCCAGTTCCTGGAGCGCCTCTCTGTATCGGCCTGCATTCATCGCGTCCACGCAGGCAGTCATTCTCGACTGAATCTTCTCAACAACAGCGCCCGACTCACGCGCCCCGGCGCTCTGCGGAAGCTCTCCCAGCCAGAGCCCTACCGCATTTTCCGCCTCTTTGTACCGGCCCCTCGAAAAGAAATTCACAAATTGACGATTCCAGGCTTCTTCCTTCTTCCTGGCCGTTTCCAGCCTTTCTTCCCTGCGTTCCTTTTCAACCGACCCGGAAACTTCCGTCTGCAATTTTCTATACAGTTCAGCCACACCGGGCGAATCAGGGTAAAACCGTCTCAACCTTTCAAGCTCCGCCTCCGCCTGATCCGGTTTTCCGGAACCGATCATCACAGCGATACGGTCCAAACGATCCTGCGACGGAGATTCAGGATTTTCACCCGGAAGCGGAGCTTCCAGTTCATCCATAATCGCCGTCTCGTATTGAGAAGTATTCAATTTATCGAGTATTTCCGCGCTTTCCAAGGAAGCATCCGCGCCGCCGCCGGACGGCGCCTTTTTAAAGATCGAATCTTTTGCGGTCGCCAGCGGATCCACCACGAAATTTTTAAAGGCACCGCGCAGCGCAGCGTCCGCGCCCGACTGCCGGAAGGAACGGACTGCCCCTACAGCCAGAAGTATGACCATTGCCGCCGCAATTATCTTCCCGACCGGCTTCGCAATACTATAGAATTTCCTTCGGTTGAATTTCCGCCGCAGGGCGTATGCTTTCCCTTTCCCTGGGATTTCCTGCTGCACCCTACCGATGTCCGAAATCTGCTCCTCGTCAAAGCTTTCAGGAACAAATTCTTCCGCCCCTCCTTCGTCGGGCAAGCCCCGCGAAAAGGTCTCCGGCTTCGTTTCCGACGTTTCCGCGGGAAACCTCGTCGCGTCATCGGATGCGATATCCGTAGCTACAGGCGCCTCTTTTTCCGGTGCTTCCGGAATGGACGCCTCAGGAGGCTCTTCTTCAGCCTTGTCCTCCGAAGCTGCATTATTTTGGTAAGAAGGAGCTTTGTCCTTTACATCTTCCGTTTGAGGTGAAAAAGCCGGCACATTCTTAACATCAGGGCTTTCCTTCCGGGAATCAGGCGTTCGCCCTTGCCTGGTTTTTGGACGCAACAGAGAATCATAAATATTTTGCCTGGAGGCTGTCTCCCTGATTTCCGGGTACACTTCAAGAAGTTTCGTGATCAACAGATCCAGTTGCGAATAACTGGTATTGTCGATACCGCGCAACATGTTCTGTACCTGATTGTACAGCCTGACCGCAGCTCCGGAGGCCCCCGGCTGCTCGGCCGTAAGCTTGAGGGATGCGAAAGAAGACTGCAGCTCACTGAGCATAAGCTGAACATCTTCAGCCATTTCTTTCAACAAGCCCCGGAATGCATCCAGCATTTCATCCACATTCCTGTAACGATCATCCGGATTTTTAGCCAGGCAAGTCTTCAGAATCTGCCATATTCTCGGATGAAAATATGGATAATGTTCGAATGTAGGTATCTGTTTGTCCTGAAGGATATTATCCAAAGCCTTATTACTGTCCTGGGCGTAGAACGGATGGACATCTGTAAGGAGCTCATAAAAAATCACACCCAGGGCAAAAATATCCGACTGGGGAGTGCATTCCTTGTGCTGAATCTGTTCCGGTGATAAATAGATGGGCGCTCCCCAACGGACACCCGGATGCGGGAGGTGTTTCATCAGAACATGCGCAACGGCAAAATCCCGGATCTTTACGCATCCGTCTCCGGCCATAAAAACATTTTCAGGACATAGATTCCGATGCAGGATGCCTTCTTTATGGGCGTATCCCAGGCCCTCCGCTACCTGGATCATAATGGATATCTTTGTCTCAAAAGACATATCCGGCTTCTGCGCAATCAGCTTCTGCAGGTCCCGGCTCCCGAGCGGTTCCATCACCATGAATGGGAAACTACCCTCCGTAGATACTTCAAGCAGAGCGGCTATGTTGGGGTGCTGCAAATGGGCTGCTGCATCGCATTCTTTCCTAAAAAGGTCTTCGAGTTCCGCGTCCCATTTGATGCCGTTGCACAAAATTCGAACATCAACGGCACGATCAGAGTCCTGATCGAAACTTCTGTAAACCGGCCCCAAATGACCGTCGCTGATCTTTTCAATCAGCGTGTACTTTCCAAGAGTCTGTGATGAGTCAATCCGGGAGGGTTCACCCATTTTGCCTGAGCTCCTTTCGTTCAACCACGGTAGGCGGCCATTCCGCATCGGCGGGTTTCAAGCGCACACGGATGCGAGACTTCGCCATAAAGTAATTTTCGTCTTTTAACTTATCGGCAAAAGTGACGCGCATCACCGATTCTTCACACAACAGAAAATCATCCCCTTCCTGCCGCTTCCGTTTCCTTTCATTGTCCATAAGTTGTGTTATTGTAGTTTTAACCCGTATCCCGCGGCAGAGTGTCCCGTCCAATGCAACCATGGAAGTTGCGGGCGGACAGGGATCCGGGATCCGCCCGGCCCGGAGGTCGAAAGTTCGGGATTAACCCGCATTTTTCACAAGGTTTCGTGTAAGCGAAGGCAAGCGAAGCGACCGGGGCGGCGTATATGGGCGTTGGACGCGCCGCTTCGCTAACCGGCTTGTGGCTGAGGGCCGCCTAACGCTTCGCGTTAGTTTCGCCTGAAGCTGCGCTTCAGGCCTGTCCAGCTCAAAGCGACAGACCTTGACATCTTACGTCGAGGAGCCCAATGGGAGCGCCCGATTTATGCTTCGCATAAATCGGGAAACGCAGACATGCACAAATCCGTCGCCGCAACAGCAACTTTGTGAGAAATGGGGGTTCACCATCCCATATGGGAAATGATGATATATTCGCGATTGAACGGGGAAGACGGCATTGGCAAAATCGAAGAAGAAAATGACCCTGGATCGAGTATTGTCCCGCCACGGATTCTCCTCCCGGAGAAGGGCTCAAGAAGCGATTCAAGCCGGCACCGTAAAGGTCAACGGCCGAATCGTACGAAATACCGAGTTTTGGGTTGACCTTCAAACCGACACGGTCCATATCAACGGGAAAAAGGTGCGGCAGGCGCACAGGATTTATCTACTCTTCTATAAACCCAAAGGGATTATCATCAGCCACGGGGATCGCGGGGAAAGGAAAACCATCTATGACTGCCTGGATCCCGGACTGCCCTGGGTGGCGCCTGTCGGCCGCCTGGATAGAAACACGTCGGGGCTGCTGCTGCTTACGAACGATACCGAGTTTTCCAATCACGTCACCAGCCCGGCCTCGAAGGTTCACAAAACATACATGGTAAAGGCCAATACCCTGGTTTCCGACGAGCTGGTGAAAAGACTCGGGCAAGGCTTTAGAATGAAAGACGGCGGTTACGCGCAACCGTACAGCGTTCGTCGTATGGAGGACCGGGGCAAGTACAGCTGGCTGGAAATAACCCTGACCGAAGGCAAAAACCGGGAAATTCATCGTCTTCTGGAATCGGTAGGGCTGAAGGTGCTGAAACTGGTGCGGACAAAAATCGGCCCCTGCACGCTCGAAGGCCTGCAGGTCGGCCAATGGCGCGAACTCCTCAAATCCGAGCGGGCCCTTTTTTATTCCATGCCCGCCAAAGCCGCCGCGGGGACCGGGGCAGAGACATCTCCGGAACCTGAAAACGCGGATCGACATTTCAATCCGGATTAATCGTGAAGGATCGGCGTCGCGGATCGCGCGCGATGTATCCGTGCGAACCGTTCGCTATTCGTATACGGTAGTTCCGTAGAACTTGAGGATCAACGGGGAAGAAACCGGCCGCCCGTCCTTGTAGGCGGGGCGGAAACGCGCCAGGGAAATTGCATCTTTAACGCTGTTCAACAGGCCCCGATCGTCGGGAGATTCGATAATATTCTGTATCGTTCCCGTCCCGCTGGAATCCACTTCCGTTACCACGGTAAAGTCATATTCGTCGGAATCGCTGGCGGCATTTTCTCCCATTTCCAAAAGGTAATCGTCGTGCAGGGCGGGGCGGTAATTTCTTTCAGGAAGTTTCATCGGAACCCCCCCAAAATTTCTGGAAATTTGAATTCCAATTCTCGTACTGTCTTCTTGGATGATAACGGACCGCCCGGACGCCTGCGTACTGCCACCCTGATAGAAAGGATCAATGCTGCTGGAGATTACGAAGAGAAAGAAAGCGGTCATGACTACTCCTAAAGCCCTTGTCCAGTAAAACTGCCCCCCTGTGGTACGGATCCTTGACCAGCGAAACGCTAACGCATCCTTAATTTGCCTGATCCATGTATTATTTTTCTTTTCCAACATCCGGGTTTGGACCAAATGATACAGGTATTCCGGCGCAGGAATTCTTGTCAGGGAATTGAGCCTTTCATGCAGGTTTGACAGCGCATCCAGGTCCTTTCGACAGTTTTCACACTGTTTCAGGTGTTGGGATACCTGAAACGCCGTTTCATCATCCAGAATACCGTCAAAAAATTCAGACAACCGCTTCGACACAGTGCTACATAACATGACGACCTCCGGTTCCAGCCGATTTTTCTGTAAAATGACGCTTAAGCATTTCACGCCCTCTTGCAATTCGGGATTTCACAGTCCCCATGGATATACCCATCGAATCGGCAATTTCTTCGTAAGTCAATCCTTCAATATCGCGCAGGATCACGGCAACCCTCTGCTCTATCGGCAATGCCTGAAGCCATCGTGCGATCTGTTCTCTTTCTTCCAGGGAAATCAGCGCTTCTTCCGGAGACTGGATACTGGACTTCAGGTTTATGCTGTAGTCCTGATCGGGCTTTTGGGATAAATGCTCCTCAAGCGAGACCGTTCCCCGGCGTCTTAGCCTGTTCCACCAGCGGAAACGGTTGGATGCCCGATGAACTGCAATAGAATATATCCATGTTTTTAAAGAGGAATCCCCTCTGAAAGAGTTCAATTTGCAGTAAATCGTGAGGAATACATCCTGAGCAACGTCAAGTGCCTCCTCCCTGTCACCCAGAATCTGGTACGCCAGGGTGAAAACCATTGAATTATACCGATCGAACAATTCATCGAAACTTATGCTGTCCTTAGAGTGCACCCTATCCAGGGTTGCCTCTTGCGTTGCCGCTCCCTCATCTTTGGACAGAACCAGTTCGTCTGGGTACATTTATCCATCCAAGTTTATTTTTTCTGGCCATTGTTGCAGCATGCGTTCTATTCACTCTGACATCAAACAAGAGAAAAAGTTCCACATTTTGCAAATTAAATTACACATTCACCTGATGAAAACACCCCTGCTATCCGCCTCCAGGACCTCCTCCAGAGCCCGGGGCGACAATTCCTGGACTTTTTCCAGGCGCTCGGAAATCCGGAACAGCATCTCCAATCCGGCATTACGATCCGGGGCTGCAGCAAGAAGGTCCTGAAGGCGTTTATGAATTTCAGCGGGATCCGTCCCTGAAGGGGCTTTCTGAATCAACGTCTTTTCTACGACATATTCTACCAGATAAAACGAATTAAATTTAGCCGCACCATAAAGTATCAATATCAATGCAACTATTATGCCCAGTATCACCGACCTTTTCCGAATCGTCATATCCGTGTATAGTCTTTCCTGACCGCCAGCCATCCAATTCAATTATACCAGATCAACGGAATCTATAAATCATCCCTGCAGGCGGCATTTTTCTTCAACTAAAGATCCCTGTGATATAATTATCGTTCTAAAACAGGATTTCCCATAAAGTACGCAACACAGGAGCAAATCAAAAATGGAATGCCCCCGATGCGGGAAAGACACATTAAGTTCCGACGGCACCTGCCTGACCTGTAATTATCATGTCGAGCTCGAGGAAAGCTGTTCTGAAAGGAAACTCAACGGCAGAGAAACGGGGGATACGCCTCAAAGTAATGAAGAGGACGCTGTAATGAATCCCGGATCCCTTCATCCGGAGGACGATATTCCAGAGTGGCAGAAAGAGTTAAGTCTTAGACTTGCGAACATAAAACAAAAGAATGAAACGGGAGAAAAATCCGGGCCACCACCAAGCTCCTCTTCGGCGCCTCCCGAAGACTCTGCAAAAACCTCGGGGCAGCCGCCCCGCGCGCCTATGGAGCACGCCGGATCCATTCTGGTCCGAAGCCGTACTTCCGAAGAGCTTCCACCTTCAGAAAACACCGATTCCGCGCCGCAACAAAAAACCATTGCCTCACTCGGACCGGAAGTATATACGGCCGGCAAGGCAGCCGAAAACTCCGATTCAAAGCATATAGAGGAACTTATAGACAAAACCGTTTCCAGCCGATCGATTCGTTCTGCCCCTAAAACCCCTATTTTCAAACAGGAAATTCCCACAGGCGACGAGAACAAATTAATTCTTTTATCACGAACACTGGCCGGTCTGATAGACCTCATCATCGTCGTTCTTTGCACCGTCGTGTTCATTATTTCCGCAGACTACTTCTCCGGCATCGTAATACTGGACGCCGTGAGTATTACTGAATACGCAGGCCTCTTTTTAATGGTGTTTCTTCTCTACTCCATATTCTTCCTGGCTACCTCGGGCCAGACCGTCGGGATGATGATTACGGATCTTCAACTTATTGGGACGCAGGGCGGCCGTCCTTCCATCGGCCAGCTGTTCATCCGGTGTTTCGGCTATCTCCTGTCCGTGATTGTGTTCGGGGCCGGACTTCTATGGAGTCTTTTCGATCGCAACAATATGTGCTTTCACGACCGGTTCTCGAATACTTCCGTCACACGACTTTAACCCGCATTTGTCCGGTTCAAAAATATAAAACCGTCGGGGCTGTAACTTCATTAAATATCATATATATCAATTAAATATATTTATATCTATTATTTATAATATTATTGAAACTTCCTTTCACTATTGTTTGACTCCCTTATGGCCCAGTCTTATATAAAAAGCAGAAGCACTTAAAACGGCTACCATTTCGAGAGGTAAGACTATGAGTGAAAATAAGGAATTGTTTCAAGATTATGAATTAACAGATCTCCATCCCGACCACGAAAAACATTTGTGCCATATTTCCAGCTTACGGAATATGAAAACCGTCGGAGAACTGGCCAAGAATGCCCAATACCTGTGCATCGTCTGCGGCCGCGCGGCCAAAAGCCCTCTGAATCTATGTGAACCCGGGAAAATTTAACCGGCTATACTTTTAAATGAGTCCGGCCCGTTCAACGCTTCAGCTCAATTTTTTTCGCAACTCCTCCAGGCAGGCGTCCGCCTTCACACGCCACTGCTCCAGGGTATCGCGGTCACGGATGGTGACCGTGTCGTCCTCCAGTGTCCGGCCGTCGACCGTGATGCAATAAGGCGTGCCGGCCTCATCCTGCCGCCGGTACCGGCGGCCTACGGCGCCCTTTTCGTCGTAGAAAACGGCAAAATGAGGTTTGAGGGTCCGGTAAATATCCTTGGCGATATCCGGCATGCGGTCCTTTTTGACCAAAGGGAAAACCGCCGCTTTGATCGGGGCCAGGCGGGGATGAAATTTCATTAACGTGCGCGGCTTCATTACTCCATTCTCGTCCGGAGCCTCGTCCTCAGTGTAGGCTTCGCACAGAAATGCGAGCGTCGCCCGATCCGCTCCCGCCGAGGGTTCGATCACATGCGGGGTGTAGCGCTCGCCGGTTACATCATCCCGATAAGTCAAATCGCGGCCGCTGCCTTTCCATCTGGGTTTGCCGTCGGGACCTTTTTCCAGTTCCAGGGGGCAGGTGTTTTCGTCCAGCTTGCCTTCCATGTGGCTGCGCAGGTCGAAGTCGCCCCGGTGGGCGATCCCCTCCAACTCACCGAAATCGCCGGACGGCAGAAACGGAAACGCATACTCGATATCGGCCGTACCGGTCGAATAGTGGCTGAGCTCCTCGGAATCGTGCTCGCGGAGTCGCAGCCGGCCGCCCGCCAGGCCCAGGTCGACATACCATCGCATGCGCCGGTCTCGCCAGTACCGGTACCACTGTTTCGACGATTTCGGGTCGCAGAAAAACTCGATTTCCATCTGTTCGAATTCGCGCGAACGGAATGTAAAGTTGCGCGGTGTGATTTCATTGCGGAAACTCTTGCCTATCTGGGCGATACCGAAGGGAATTTTCACACGGGTGCTGTCGAGAACGTTTTTGAAGTTCACAAAGATGCCCTGGGCCGTCTCCGGGCGCAGGAAAGCAACATCCTCTTCGCCGCCCAGGGCGCCGACGGTGGTTTTGAACATCAGGTTGAATTCGCGCGGCTCGGTCAGGGTTCCCAGCGTTCTGGCATCCGGTCCGAGGACCCTGGAAAGATCGTCGATTTCAGGCAATGTTATGAACTTTTCGTCCCATTGCAGCTGGTCGGCGTTTTTAGCCCTCAGGTTGAAATACTTCAGCGCCCGGGACATAGTATCCTCTTCCTCCCGGTCGGCTTCGGCAACGGTGGTGACAAAAATACGCTCGCCTTTGGCTTCCACCCACCGACCCCGGATCTGGTCGTACCGGTACCGCCGCTTCGATTCGCGGCAGTCGACCATCTGGTCGTGAAACAGATCGTAATGGCCCGAACACTTCCATACCTGGGGATGCATGATGATCGTGCAGTCCAGGCCGGTCATTTCGTACGCCTCCGGGGCTCCGGCCGGCACGCTGGAATCATCGTGGCCGGATACCATATCGCGCCACCAGGCATCCTTGACGTTCCGTTTCAATTCCGTACCTAAAGGACCATAATCCCAGAATCCGTTAAAACCGCCGTAAATTTCACTCGACTGGAACATAAAACCGCGGCGTTTACAAAGCGATACGAGTTTCTCCATCTCCATTTTTATTTTCTTTCCTTCATCATGTGCCTTCGCCTTCAGGCGAAAATTGTATTCAGGGGCGGCGCTAAAATAATTTCACATTTTGCGGCCGGCTACTGTGGGTAAAAAACCAATGAGAAAACATCATAGCATATTGCACCATTTACAGCAGCCGGCCGCCCTCAGTGTTGTATAACTTGTTAGCAGTCGGCGCCTCCGGGACCAGACAGAGATTGTACCGCAGATTCATCGCCTTGTAAGTTTCCTGTTATAAAATCCGGCAGAAACATTCTTCGAAAATGGTTGTTTGCCTGTAGAATACTCTCTGGTTGCGGTCTAAATCAGATCTTGGGCGAAATTGCGAGGATTCGGAATATGAAAATCACGGTCTGGAGTTTTATGGCTATACTTCTTACAGGTTGCGGAACACAGTCCAAAAATCCCTTTTTTACCGAATGGGACGCTCCTTTCGGCACGCCTCCCTTTAATGAAATCAAGAACGAGCACTTTATGCCCGCCTTCAAGGAGGCCATGAGCGCTCACGAATCTGAAATCGAAGACATCGTCAACAATCCCGACGAACCTACGTTCAAAAACACTATCGAGGCGATCGAAAAATCGGGAAAACTTCTGGATAAGGTCGATCGTGTTTTCAGCTGCCTGGACGGCGCCGATACCAATCCGGAACTGCAGTCCGTCTCGGAGCAGGTGGAACCTCTGCTCACAAAACACTCCGACAGCATCCTTCTCAATCCTGCTCTTTTTGCCCGTGTCAAAGCCATTTACGAAAAACGCGAAAATCTGGGGTTGAATGAGGAAGAAAACATTCTGCTGGAGAACACCTACAGGGACTTTGTCCGCAGCGGGGCCGATCTGAATGAAAACGACAAAGCCGCGCTGCGCGCCGTCAACGAAGAGCTGAGCACGCTTTACGTCAAATTCAGCAAAAACCAACTCAATCAGACCAACGCCATCGCCCTGGTCATTGAAAACGAATCCGATCTCGCGGGTCTGCCCGAAAACCTGATCACCGCGGCCGCCGAAACCGCGAAAAGCCGCGGCATGGAAGGCAAATGGGTGATTACGCTGCAAAAGCCCAGTTTCGAACCCTTCCTCCAGTATTCCGGAAAGAGAAAACTGCGGGAAAAGGTCTACAAGGGCTACATCAATCGCGGCAACAACGGGGACGAATACGACAATAAAGCGGTGGTTGCGCGCATCGCGGCTTTGCGCGTGAAGCGCAGCCGATTGCTGGGATACAAAACGTACGCCGACTTCAACCTGGAACGCAACATGGCGAAAAATCCGGAGAACGTGTACAGGTTTCTCAATGACCTCTGGAAACCCGCGCTGAAACGCGCCAAAACCGAAGCTGCCGAAATGCAGGCCATCATCGATCGTGAAGGAGGCAATTTCAGGCTGGCGGGATGGGACTGGTGGTATTACGCGGAGAAACTGAAAAAGGAAAAATATGCGCTCGACGAAGCCATGCTGCGCCCCTATTTCAAAATGGAAAATGTGCGCCGGGGCGCATTCGGCGTTGCCGAAAAACTGTATGGCATTAAATTCATCCCGCGCGAGGACATCCAGGTTTACGATCCCGATGTTGAAGTGTTCGAAGTGCAGGAAGCCGACGGCAGGCATCTCGGCGTTTTCTATACCGATTATTATCCCCGCGACGGCAAGCGCGCCGGCGCCTGGTCCAGTTCCCTGCGCAGCCAGTCCAATATAGACGGCAACTACATTACACCTCTGACTTTCAATGTCGGCAATTTCTCCAAGCCAACCGAAAATAAACCGGCTCTGCTCAGCACCGACGAGGTCGAGACTTTGTTCCATGAACTGGGACATGCACTGAACAGCCTTTTCGGCGACACGGTCTATTACGGCTCGCGCCGCACACCTGTGGATTTTATCGAGCTTCCATCCCAGATAATGGAAAACTGGGCCATGGATCCCGAGGTGCTCCCCACCTATGCGGTGCACTACGAAACCAACGAACCGATACCGCAGGAACTGATTTCCAAGATAAAGAATGCATCCCTGTTCAACCAGGGCTTCCGCACGATCGAGTATCTCGCGGCGTCTTTTCTCGATATGGACTGGCATTCACTCACCGAACCCGAGGAAGTGGACACCGCGGACTTTGAAGCCAAATCCCTGAACGGCATCGGTTTGATGGAGGAAATCGCTTCGCGCTATCAAAGCACAAACTTTGCCCATATCTTCTCCAGCCCCTACTATGCCGCCGGCTATTACAGCTACATATGGGCCGGGGTGCTCGATTCCGACGCGTTCCAGGCATTCAAGGAAGCCGGCCTGTTCAACCGGGAACTGGCGGAATCGTTCCGAAAGAATCTTCTTTCGCGTGGAGGAACGGATATGATGGCGCAGTACGTAAAGTTCCGCGGCGCGGAGCCCAAGGTTGATGCTCTGTTGGCAAAGAGAGGATTAAAGTAAACATAAAGCCGTTGCAGGTTGAACGCTACACGTTAAAAGCAAAAAGATTATTGAACGTTCGTTGAATTTTCAGATTTTTGTTTTTCTACGCGTTGGCCCCGGTTCGGCAAAGATGTTTACCGGATCATTCAAGGGACTTAACCAACTGATTCACCAGCCTACGGATTTCCTGCAGTGCCTGTGTAAGCTCATGCGCCGCCGCCGGATCCATTTCCCCGTATCCTTTCATTTTTTGGGGATAAAGCTCTTCGAGTGCTATGTCGAGAGACATCAGGTTTGTTTTCAGTATCCAGCTCGAACGCGTCGACCGCTCCGGCGATGTCATGCGAAATCGTTTTAGGAAATTACTCAATCGGTTGCGAATCAGATCCAAATCGCTTTCAACCCTCTGTATCTCTGAAGGTGATAAATCCTGAATGAAAGGCGACTGCAAATTGGGTTGATCCGTTGCAAGGGCATTCAGGCTCTGTCTCAACAGTTCATCAGCATGCTGAAACGTAGCCAGAATTCTGCGCCTGTGATTTTCGCTTAAACCTGCCATTAGTAGGCTCCAAGAAAAATACCAACAGCATTTTCAGCAGATGATTTGAATCTTTTATCGAACTCTGCACGGCTATCGTATTCCATGTTTCTCTCCAGCTCAAATAATCGCCTCCGGATCATCGTGATAATTTGGGCGGCGAGAAACGCGGGTTAAACAAACGGGGCGCTTTACCTTGCATCAGGTATATAAAACAAAAGGGATACAATCGAAAGCAGCGCATCACGGGCTTGTTCCGTGTAGCGTGGGAAAGGCCTGACTAATGCAACGGGTTGTCCTGCGCGGCCTCCGATGAGGAAGACATCGTTTACCGTTCTGCCTTCGTCCGTCCATTCTTTAACGTGAAACGTTCAACTTGCAACGGCAGTTTAGTTTTCTTCCCACCTGCGGCGTTCCGGTTCCGGCAGGCCGATCATTAAATAGATACTTTTCCCCTCCCGTTGCATGCCGCAATAGTCCGCGTCCTGAACCAGAGAGAAGACGGCTGCGGATTCGCCTTCTTTTTCCCCGTCCGGATACCGTTTGCGGAACCATTCTTCCATGGCCAGATAAAACTTTTCCGCGTCCTCGTCGGTGTCCCATATCGTGTTTACAAAAACAGCGTCCCGACCGGCTCCATCCTCCAGATGCATTACCCGATCCCCGCCCCATCCGGATACCGATTTCCTGGCATGCTCGTCCGTCAGCTCCAGGTTTAACAGAAGGCCCAGGGAAAATTCACCGAGTACATTCTCATAGGCGATTTTCCAGTCGCCTCCCAGCCTGGCGACAGGATCTGAAGGCGTTACCGGCAACGGATCGTCCCGCAGACCGAAATACTTTTCCGGATGCATGATCTGCTCGGTGGAAGCCGGCAGATCGAAGTATACCGCGTCGACGGACTGCCACCCGGATGCTTCCTTCCAGGCACGTTGCAGGAAAGAAGCTCCGTAGCCGTAAGGAAAAACCAAAGTCTGCCGGATATATGCGGGAGCCTCCCTGAAGGCGGCGGACTGGGCCTCCATAGCCGCCATCTGAAACTGCATGACGGCGGCAAGGTCGGGCAATTCGGCGAAATGCCTTTTCGGACTGTTCTGCTCAAGGATGTACTGCAGCGACACTACCGTCCCGTCCCCTTCCAGGAGCGCCTTGAGGGCCAGCGCACGATCGTTGCTGTGCTTTGCGCCTTCGTCCTCGATTATCCGCCGGATATTAAAATGCTGGTCCAAAAGGGCTTGCATCATTGCCGGTATCTGCTCTTCAATCGGAAGCCAGGAGGCGAAAACAAGTGTTTTCTTTTTTTCGTCGTAATAGCCGCCGACCTGTTCCATCAGCAGCTTAAGAATGCAGTCCCGGTAATCGAGCGCAGGGGGAATTAAGCCCAACTTGCTGAGCATTTTGCCCTCTTTCTGCAGGGCGTCCTGACTGTATTTCCCGCGAACCCTCTCTTTCAGGAACGATGCGATTTCCTCCCGGTCCCTTACCTCTTTCCTTACAGGCTCTTTAAAATCGAGGCCCCTCAATCGCTCCACCATTTTAACGGCCTTATCGGCGGTCTCCAGCAATTTGTCGGAATCCGTCCCCGCGGCAAAAACAGGGGAATAACTACACAGACCTGCTGCGAAGAAAAGCGTAAATAACCAACGGTTTGATTGCATGATCGTCTCCCTGGTTCCCTACTGATACGTCGGTCTGCCCGCAAGAATTCAAAAAAACGGCTTCAGGACCAGATCCCATCCTTTTCGGACCGGTTTTTTAAAGGATTTCACCCAATAACAGGCGAAGCTTAGACATAATCAAATTGATTTTCAAGAGCCTACGATGCTACAGTTACCTGCCAGCGGAGGGAGCTGATATTATGAACCCGCTTATTGCAATTGGTGTGATGGCGATTGTCGTCGGCGGTATCGCCGCGGTATTCATCCTCGCGTCGGTTTTTCTCGGCCCCAGGAAACGGAATCCCGTCAAGGATACGCCGTTCGAGTGCGGTTTTGCATCCGATGGATTCAATCAGGGATCGATGCCGGTGCGGTTTTACTTAATGGCAATCCTTTTTATTGTCTTCGACGTCGAATTGGCATTCCTCTTTCCATGGGCAGTAGTGTTCCGCTCGCTCGGATTATTCGGATTTGTGGAAATGCTCGTATTCTTTATCGTTGTAGGTGCAGGCTTTATTTATGCCTGGAAAATCGGCGCACTGGAATGGGAATAGAAAAAAAACCCGAAGAAAATCCCGAGTTCTCTCTACAGCTCTTGAGAGAAAACCATCCTGACGGCGTTCTGGACACTCTGCTGCCCCAGGGAGACGCCACTGCAATCATTCGCCCGGAATTCCTTACAAAAATCATGGATTTCCTTAAGAACGACTCGCGTCTGCTCTTTGATGTCCTGATGGATGTTACCGCGGTGGATTATCACGAAAGAAAGCCGCGTTTTGATGTTGTCTATCACCTGTTGTCGCTTTCGTTCAATCGACGCCTGCGCGTAAAACTGCAGATAGGGGAGGGGAAACCGGTCGAATCCCTGACTCCCATGTGGGGATGCGCGAACTGGCTGGAACGCGAAGTCTGGGATATGTTCGGGATCCCCTTTTCCGGGCATCCGGATCTGAAGCGGATTCTGATGTACGACGAGTTTGAAGGGCATCCCTTGAGAAAAGATTATCCTTATAAAAAGCGGCAGCCGCGTATCGGCCCGAAAAACTGAGGTTCTTGTGGCTGAAAAGGAACTGATAAATCTCACAATCGACGGGCAGAGCGTTTCCGTGCCCAAAGGAACGGTGATTCTTGAAGCGGCCAGGACGGTCGGCATCCGTATCCCGCATTACTGCTATCATCCCGGCCTTTCCCGCGTAGGCAGTTGCCGGATGTGCCTGGTTGAAATCGAGAAGAGCCCGAAACTGCAGGCATCCTGCGCCACGCCGGTAGCCGAAGGCATGGTTGTCAGCACAAACACGCCCAACGTCCTCAAAAATCGCCGGTCGGTCCTGGAATTTCTCCTTCTGGATCATCCGCTGGATTGCCCCGTATGCGACCAGGCGGGCGAATGCGAACTCCAGAATTATTACATGGAGCACGGGCGCTACGATTCACGCTTCAATGAAAACAAAACAAAGAGGATGAAGGCACACCCGATAGGGCCCCGCATCATTCTCGACCAGGAACGATGCGTTCTCTGCACCCGGTGTGTCCGTTTTACCCAGGAAATCTCGAAAAGTTTCGAGATGGGAGTCATCGATCGCGGGCACCGGAGCGCCATCGATATTTTCCCCGGGAATGAACTGAACAACCGGTATTCAGGAAACCTCGCCGACGTCTGTCCCGTCGGAGCGCTGACCGACCGGGACTTCCGCTTTAAATGCCGGGTATGGTTTCTCGGGAAGGCGAACTCCATCTGTCCCGGATGCAGCCGGGGATGCAACATCGAGATCCATTTCAACAGCCGTTTTAATCCCAGATACCACACGGGGCGCGTCCAGCGCCTGAAACCCCGATACAATAAAGACGTTAACGGGCACTGGATCTGCGACGAAGGCAGGTACGCATACCATGCAATCGATGCGGAGAATCGATTGAGCGCACCCATAGTGCGACAGGGCGACACTGCACCGGAAGTCGCATGGGAAGAAGCCGTCCGGAGCGTAGCGAAATCATTCAAGGAAACACTGGACCGACACGGCCCGCAGGGGATCGCCGTACTGGCTTCGCCCCAGATGACCAACGAAGAGCTTTTCGGCGTTCGGCGGCTGTTTCAGGATCATCTGAAAATTGAAAATATCGAGTTTCGGATTCCCCCCAGGCAGGAACCCTATTCGGACGACTTTCTCATCACGGCCGACAGGAATCCCAATTCAAAGGGAGCCGAAATCTTAATTCCGTCCAAACCCGGCGTCCAGAACCTGATCCGGGCATGTTCCGAAGGACGCATCCATCTGCTCTATATTTTCCATCACGACCTGACGCTTTCGTTCGACTCCGACTACATCACTACGGCTCTGAAAAATGTGGACCGGGTGATATTCCAGGGCTCCTGGGATCATTCCACCGCCGCACTGGCCCACACAATCCTTCCGGCCGCCGTCTATGCCGAAAAAGACGGGACCTATACAAATACCGAGGGCCGCGTGCAGCGGATCCACGCGGCCGTTCCGCCGATCGGCGGGTCCCTGCCCGATCTCGACATTGTCGCGCAACTGGCGGAGGAACTGGGGGCATCGGTCAGCCAAACACCGGCCGCGGCATTCGAGGAAATCGCCGGCAGCTTCGACGCCTTCTCTGCAATGACCTATTCAACCGTCGGAGAGAGCGGCCAACTGCTGAAAATGGAGCCAGGGAAATAAATATGTGGGAAGATGCACTCATATCATTTATAAAAGTCCTGTTTTTTATATCCTGCGTCCTCGGCCTCACCTCCCTGCTGACCTGGCAGGAACGGAAACAATCGGCCGTCATGCAGGACCGCCTGGGCGCCAACCGCGCTTCCATCCTGGGCATACGCGCATTCGGGCTTCCCCATATATTTTCCGACGCCCTGAAGATGTTCTTCAAGGAAGACTACGTGCCGCCCGGAGGCGACAAGCTGCTGCACACGATAGCCCCGTTCATTTCACTGTTTTGCGCACTCATGTGTTTTGCGGCGATTCCTTTCGGCAACACCATTGAAATCGCGGGCCGCACGATTGAACTGCAGATACTTCCCCTGAACGTCAGCCTGCTTTTCGTGTTCGCCATGATGTCCCTGGCTGTTTTCGGGACATTTCTCGCCGGTTTTTCCTCGAACAACAAATACGCCTTTCTGGGTGGCCTGCGATCCTCCAGCCAGATGATCAGCTACGAGATTGCCATGGGATCCACGCTGGTTGGAGTCCTCATGATTTTCGGAACCCTGGACCTGGCCCAGGTGGTTCGCGGGCAGGGTGAACTTCTTTGGGGATGGCTGCCCATGTGGGGCATTCTCCTGCAGCCTGTAGGCTTTATACTTTTCGTAACGGCCGGAATGGCCGAAACCAAGCGCGTTCCCTTCGACCTTCCGGAGGGGGAATCGGAGATCGTCGGCTACTTCGTAGAATACAGCAGCATGAAGTTCGGGGCCTTTTTCATGACCGACTTCGTGGAAACGGTCCTGATTGCCACGCTCATCGCGACCCTGTTCTTCGGCGGCTGGCAGGTTCCCTACCTGCAGTCCGACGGGTTTCATTTCCCCGGGGGCGCAACAGTTGCCTTGTCTTCCATCCTCGTCACCCTGATCCAGGTCGCCGCCCTGGCGATCAAAGTGGTTTTCTTCTGCTGGTTCCTGCTGGTCATACGCTGGACGCTTCCGCGTTTCCGCTACGACCAGCTCATGCACCTCGGATGGAAAATCATGCTGCCGATCGCCGTTCTAAACATATTCGTCACTGCGTTTATTCTTGTGCTTATCGAATAAAAAAGCCGTTGCATGTTGCACGTTGCACATTGCAGGTTAAAAGCAAAAAGCGCCGTTGCACGTTATATCAGCCCAGCCCCTATAAATACGCAACACTATCGGAACGTTCAACGATGCAGTTGTTTTTAACGTTCAACGTGTTAACGTTCAACTTGCAACGATAATGGATATTTCAAGAAGGCTTTCCAAAGTGCCGGGGATACTCTTAAGAGTTCTGATTATCTATGTCATAGTTGTGCTGCTGGCTTATATTTTCCAGAATCGTCTAATATACCTGCCTCACCGAACAAACCTGGGTCAACTGAAACAGGCTGCCCATTTTAACGGCCTGAAACTCTGGCCCCGGGAGGACACGGATTACCGCGGTTTGATTCCGGACAATTCCCCGTCGGCAGCCGGGGGAACCGTCATTGTATTCCACGGGAATGCCGGCGCCGCCATAGACCGCCAATACTACATCCCGCCGCTGCAAAAACAGGGTTTCCGGGTCATTCTGGCCGAATATCCGGGCTACGGAGCCCGCGGAGGAAAACCATCGGAAGCAGCCCTGGTTGCGGACGCCCGGGAAAACGTACGGATGGCATTTCAGGAATTCGGCGGGCCGGTCTATTTATGGGGGGAATCCCTGGGATGCGGGGTGACAAGCGCGTTGGCGGCCGACTCCGCCCCGAAGATCAGCGGGATCATTCTGCTAACGCCCTGGAATACTCTTCCCGCAACCGCCCAGTCGCATTACTGGTTTCTTCCCGCACTCTGGCTCGTGCGCGACCGGTTCGACAACATCCGCAGCCTTCAGAAATACTCCGGACCGGTTGCGGTCCTGATGGCGGAAAAGGACGAAGTTATACCCAACCGTCTAACCCGGTCGCTGTACGAAAGCATTCGTTCCGCCAAACGTCTGTGGACCTTCCCCGACGCCGGCCACAACAGCTGGCCCGTAAGCCGGGACCTTTCATGGTGGGTTGAAGTCACGGACTTCATTTCCGCAAAAAACCCGTTTCCCGACCAGCCAGAGCAGAAAGCCGGAGGGACATGCGGTCAAGCTGTGATAAGGTAGTTGCCGCAAAGCAC
>CAZPHK010000027.1:0-24991 GCA_964586015.1 uncultured Acidobacteriota bacterium
CGTGGATCATGTCATCGACCTGATCGGGACTTCGTCGCTTCTGTGCGGCATGGCGCTTTCGGGATATATGCGCCCCATGATCGCAATTGCCCTGCTTGCAACCTTCGCCCTGGTGGAAGCGGAAGTTTTCCTGTCCACGCATGTACAACAGGTTTTCCGGTTGTCCCGCTTCGGATTCGGCCCGACCGAGCTGCGGATCCTGCTTGCGATCGGAACGTTGTATCTTTTCCTGAATCCTTCGGTTCGAATAGGAGGGCTCGGAACATACCGGCTCTTCGACGTCGGCGGTGTGGTCGCCATCGCCGGTCTAGCCGCAGCGTTCATGGCATCGGCAATCCGGAACACGCATCTGCTGTATCAGGCTGAAACCCGCAAAACACCGTGCAGCCGGTCGGTTGCCCGACGGAGTACACAACATGCAGAGATATGATCCGGGACCTTCAGCCATAAAACGATGGCTGATTTTCAATTCGGTGGGAGCCATAGGCTTTTTCGTACACATGGGCGTCCTGACGCTGCTCGAATTATGGATCGGCATGAACTACTACCCGGCGTCCATCGCGGCGGTTGAAACGGCGATTATACACAACTTCATCTGGCACGAACACTGGACATGGGCGGACCGACGCCGGACATCGAAAAATCCCGTGATTTTAAGGTTTATATATTTTCACCTGGCAAACGGCATGGTATCGCTGACGGGAATCTTACTTCTGGTCCCCTTCTTTGTTGAAGACATGGCCTTCGATGCCCGGGTTGCGAATGTCTTTTCGATAACACTGTGCTCCATTATTAATTTTCTTGCAGGTGACCGTATTGTTTTTCGCTCCAATGGAGCGCAAATGAACTCAGGAGAGTGAACCATGAATCTTAATTATTATGTAAAGAAATCCAGGACGTTAATCCTTTTCGCGGGCCTGGTGATTTCCCCTATCGCAACGATCCGGGCCGCGGTCCTAAAAACTGAAACCCTGGAAGCATGGAACAACTATGTGGAAGCGACGGAAACGCGTATTGAACGAGAGCTTAAATCAGATAATGGATTTCTTATTGTTGATTTTCATACGAATGTTTACGATAAAAATGAACGTAAAAAAATACTTTCCGGAAAAATTCCCATCGCATCGATGGAATCTACGGACGAGAATACCCGTCAGATAGAGATTCCCAAGGGAAGAATTCATCACTGGCGTGGCAGCATATTCATTCCCGGCGCAACACTCGATGCCGTACTTTCGAGGATTGAAAATCCCGTACCGGCGGATATGCAACAGGAAGATGTGCTCGAATCCAGGATTCTGGAACGTTCTCCGGGACGGCTCAAGCTGTTTTTGAAATTACAGCGTTCGAAAATCGTCACGGTCGTTTACAACACGGAACATCTGGTCCGTGTTGAGCGCCATGGTCCGAAAAGGGCTTCCAGCAGAAGCGTTGCGACCAGAATAAGAGAGGTCGAAAGGATCGATGAGTACAGGGAGCGCGAAAAGCCCGAAGGAAACGATCATGGATTTCTCTGGCGCATGAATTCATACTGGCGCTATGAGCAAACGGCCGGAGGCGTGATCGTGGAATGTGAATCGCTGACTCTCAGCCGCTCCATTCCGGCGATCCTCAGTTTCATGATCAATCCTCTCATCAACAAAGTCGCCCGCGAATCGATGGAAAGAACGCTTGTATCGATGCGCACGCGAATGACACGGGAAATTAAAGGCAAAGGAGATTCCATGGAGAACGCTACAAAGCCTGACCCGCCCGGAACAGAAACATCCGTCACTTATTATCATCCAGCGCCGCGCGTGCCGTCGTGGGCTCGATCAGGGAAAACGCCACCAGGCTTCCGATCGCTACGGCCATCAGCAATGTAGCGATGATGGCATGCATCGTATGAATCCTGACGGCCGTGGCAGCCAGAATGCATACAAAAAGCCAGTCTGCGCAGCGGATCCATATCGATACTTTTCTCCGCTGTTCCGCGAGCTCGGCAACATAAAACCTGGAAGTAAACCACAGGTGCAGACGCAGGTTGGCCGCGATCATAACCGCAATCAACAAAGGAAAGAACAGCAGCGAGCCCTCTACCCCTCCCAGCCACTGCTTCACGCGCCATTGAGGGTAGACCATGCCGTAATACCCGAAACCGGCAACCGCCTGATGAAATTGCCACCACCAGAGCGGATGTAATCCCGAGCGCTTCCTTGCGGTATCGCTTACCGAAACAGGGGAACTTTTCGTTTTTGCGCTGCAGGCGCCGCACAGGCGTTCGAGGTCATCCAGAAGTGCCTGCATATCGGGATAGCGGTTTCCCGGCCGCTTCTGGAGACAGTGCCGGACAATCCGGTCCAGTTCTTCTGGAATCGACGGATTGTCCGCCATGAGATCCGATGTGTCTCCTTCGAGAATGCGCGCGATGGTGACAATTGAATCCCCGTCGCCGAACGGGTGTTTTCCTGCAGCCATTTCGTATAGAAGAACACCGAAAGAAAAAATATCGGTATGAAAATCGACCTCCAGCCCCAGGAGCTGTTCCGGGGAGGCATAGGCCGGTGTGCCGAGAAACATCCCGGCGCGGGTCAGGCGGGCATCCGTATCGCTGTAATTTCCCCCCACGATTCTTGCCAGGCCGAAATCAAGGATTTTGATGCTTCCACTGTCCGTCTGCATTACATTTTCAGGCTTCAGGTCCCTGTGAAAGACCCCATGCTTATGGGCTTCGGCAATCGCACCACCTGTCTGCAGGGCAATATTCAGAAGCGTTTCCAGCGGCAGAGGGGAACCTTCCATAACCTGTCGCAACGTCCGGCCTTTAATATACTCCGACACTATGTAAATATCGTCTCCGGACTCTTCCAGCGAGTATACCGTTGCAATGCCGGGGTGGGACAGCCTTGCGGCGGCACGGGCTTCCCGTCGGATCCTTTCCATCTGCCGGGAATCCTTAAGGCAATCCCCGTCAAGCATTTTTATCGCGACATGTCGATCCAGCCGGCCGTCATGGGCCAGATAAACGACTCCCATGCCGCCCCGCCCGATTTTCCCGGTTATTGTGTAGACACCAAGCTGTTTCCCGGACGGGAAACTCTCCATTTCACTTTCAAACAGCTCGGGAAATTCCCGGGAAGCGGGTTTTTCCAGAAAACTGTCGTTGTCGTGCTGCTTCAGAAGCGCTTCGATTTCGTTCTTTAAATCAGTATCGCCGCCGCAGGCCCTTTCAAGGAAACCGGCCCGGCCGGAACCGTCCATCTCCACCGCTTCCTCGAATACAGCTTTCAGCTTCCGCCACTTCTCAGGATTCACCTTTATTATCCAACTCTCTTTTCAACCATGCCTTCGCCAGGCTCCAGGAACGTTTGACGGTAATGGAAGAAACGTCCATGACACGGGCCGCTTCTTCAACCGTGAGTCCGCCGAAAAAACGAAGCTCCACAACCCGCGCGAGTTTCGGATCCTGCTCCTCCAGTCGTTCCATGGCTTCATGCAGGGACAGCAGGTCGATCGACCGTTCTCTTCCGGAAGCGATATCTTCCCTGTAACTGACGCGAGTGCGGGAACCGCCGCGCTTTTTTGCGGCCCGGGCTCTTGCTTTTTCAACCAGGATCTCCCGCATGGCATTGGCCGCGATGGCGCAGAAATGTGCGCGATTCCGCCATGCATGCAGATTTTCCTTTTTCAGTCTCAGATACGCTTCATTGACCAGAGCTGTCGCCTGAAGAGTCTGAGGGCCTTTCCTCTCCCGCACCATATAGCCCCGGGCCAACCTCCGGAGCTCTTCGTAGACCTCCGGCATTACCTTTGAAAGCTGCAGCGCGGAAACCTTTTGGGGCATCCCGGAAATTTCCGAATTCCTGTTCTCTTTTTTCATAACATTGTTTGCTGCATATTCTAAACCGGAATGCCTCTCAAGTATCCATGGAAAATGGAAATCCCTGCATCTCACTACTGCCGTTCAGCGTTCGAGGTTCAGGATTTACCGCTTCTATTCAAATTTCTCAAGTCTTCGGTGCGCTTCAGTATCTCTTTGTGATACCCTGAATCAAGAATCCGTAATCTGTAGTAAACGCCATGAAACAAGCGCCTGTTTTTTTAATCCGGAATCTTGAATCTTCAATTTTCAATTACGCTACAGGAGAACAACTGTGAAAAAGGATGAATTTTACCAATACGTCATCGACAGCTTCCGCCCTGCTGAGACACTGGTAAAAATGGTCCCCGGGGACAAACTGGACTGGAAACCGGCTCCCGGATTCATGTCCATGGGACAGCTTATCTGTCATCTGTGCGACGGAGGCATCGGGGAGGCATTGCACAAAACCATCAGCGGCGACTGGCCCGGCCCGGAGGAACTGGAAGCGTCGATGAAGGAGGAAATGCCCGCCTGCGGCGTCGAGGAAGCTCTTGAAAAACTGGAAGCCGACAAAAAGGTTCTACATGAAACGCTGTCCGAAGTGACCGGGGAGGATTTCGTGAACAGGCTCGTTTCCGTTCCCTGGGGATGGGAAGCGAAGATGGAAATGATGGCGCTGCAGTTCCTGTCTCATTTCTTTCACCACAAGATGCAGCTTTTCATGTATCTGAAGCTGCTGGGATTTCCCGTAAATACGACAACCCTGTATTTCGGGTAGCCTGGCTTTACCTCAAAAACAGTATCTTCCCCGGATAACGGAACGGGAAAATAATAAGCGGAAAATTCGGGACTGATGCCGATAACAATCCCGAGTACGTTTGCGAAATCTCCTTTGATTTTCTCTTTGTCATGACTCTTTTTAAACCGAAAGCAGCCGAATCGATCCTCTTTTTCACCGTATGCATCCTTCTGGTACTGGGGGCCGCATCCATGCTCCCGCCTTTCGATTCCGGTGAGTCCGAATGCGGAATCGAAACACCGGATCAGGCCTGGGTGGACAGAACCCTTGCCGCAATGACTTTAAGGGAAAAAATCGGCCAGCTTGTCCATTTACGCGTGTATGGAAAATTTCTCAACCAGCAGGACGAAACGTTCAAGGAGCTGAAGGAGAACATAGAGCTGTATCATATCGGCGGCGTTATGCTGTCTGCCGGCAATATCTATGAATCGGCCATTCTTCTCAACGAACTCCAGTCCTGCTCAAAAGTACCGCTGCTGGTGTCGGCCGATTTCGAACGAGGCGCTTCATTCCGGATTGAAGACACCACTTCCTTTCCCTGGAACATGGCGGTCGGAGCGACGGGAAACGAAGAATTCGCCTATGAACAGGGAGTGATTACGGCGCGGGAATCGCGGGCGCTCGGTGTTCACTGGCTCTTCGCCCCCGTAGTGGACGTCAACAACAATCCCGATAATCCCGTCATAAACATCCGGTCCTACGGAGAAGACCCGCAGCTTGTAGCGCGGTTGGGTTCGGCCTTTATCCGCGGCGCACGGGCGGGCGGAGCTTTGACAACGGCGAAGCATTTTCCCGGGCACGGGGATACGGCGACCGACACGCATATCGGCCTGGCGGTGGTGCCTTCGGATATCGAGCGCCTGGATTCCGTGGAACTGGTGCCCTTTAGGAGCGCCATCGAAGCAGGCGTCGATGCCGTAATGACGGCTCATGTCGCCGTCCCTGAAGTAACCGGAGATCCTGCAGTCCCGGCAACCTTGTCCAGGAAAATCCTGACCGGCCTGCTGCGCGACAAGCTTCAATTCAAGGGGATTGTCGTCACCGACGCGATGGAAATGGGAGGCATCCGTAACAAATACTGGTCCGGACTGGCCGCCGTTCGGGCCGTTCAGGCAGGCGCGGATGTCGTCCTGCTTCCCACGAATGTGGCCGCCGCCGTCAACGAAATCGAACGCGCTTTCGAAATGGGGCTAATTCCGGCTGAACACATTGATGCGTCCGTCACCAGGATCCTCCGGGCGAAAAGCAGCCTGGGGCTGCCCAGGAAGAGAACGGTTCCCATCGATCGCCTGGAAGAATGTGTCGCTTCCCCGGAAAATGAAGCTTTCGCTCAGAAAATCGCCGATTATTCGATGACGACAGTCAAAAACGACGATTCCCTGCTGCCTGTTAATCCCGTCGAAAATCCGAAGATATTCAGCCTGGTGCTCGACTCCGGTCTGGCGACCGACCCGGGCGATATCTTCCAGTCGGAAATGCGAAAGGTCTATCCTTCCCTTCTGACGGAATGGGCAAACCAGCGTGTATCGGAAGACCAGATTGACGGTATTCTAAAAATTGCCAGAAACTCCGACCTGATTGTCTGCGCCACATTTGCACGCGTAGTTTCCGGGCGTAACATCATCTCCATTCCCGAAAGGCAGCAGGAGATCATCGAAAAACTTCTGAAAACGAAAAAACCTTTTGTCTGGATCGCCTTCGGCAATCCCTATGTGCTCGAGCGTTTCCCTAAAGTCGGAACCTACATGTGCACCTTCAGCTATTCGGACGTTTCCCAGCGCGCCGCGGTAAAAGCCATATCAGGGGCTATTCCGATTACCGGGAAAATGCCGGTTTCCATTCCCAGGTATGCAGCAGTCGGCGACGGACTGGAGATCCCCAAGCTTGAAATTGTACTGCAACCAATGCCGAATGCAATCGCAGATTCTTTAAGTAATACATTAGAGAATACTAGACAAGTAATATTCAATTATATTAAATCTGAGATATTATCCGATGCTCAACTTATAGTCGGATATAAAGGTTATACAATACTGGATGTCAATTACCATAAGGATTTGCCGCCTTTCCATATTGAAAATGATTCTTCAGGAATACAGTTGCCTCTATCATACGTTTGGAGTAGTGGCAGTTTTGGCACCATTTTCACAGCGATGACTGCAACGGAATCCGGCGGGCTTCTACTGAATGCCCCCGTTCAGGACTATCTTCCGGAGCAACAAGATACGGATCTTGGCAAAATCCCTGTTTCCGACCTGTTAACCGATATTCATGGAAAGAGCCAAACAGCACCCGGAAAAGAAATTCCCAATCGCATCTTGATTGATGAGATCGTATCCCGTGCATCCGGTTCAACCGAGCGGATGATGACAAGCTTGCCGGGAGATTTAGCACCAAAAATTACCGGCCCCGGATGGCGGAATTCATACACGGATAAAGATGTCGCGGTATTTTCACAAATGCTGCTGAATAACGGCATCTACAATCACCAACGCATCTTCAAGCCGGATACGATAACAATATTTACACAATCCCGCAGGAATACCGGACAGGCCCTGGGCTGGATGAATCCGGTTAAAACCGACTGGACAGGACGTTACTTTTCGCGCGGATCCTTCGGCCTTATGGATGACGCGGGTCATTTCCTCTGGATCGATCCCCAGAAGCAACTTTTTATCGTTTTGGAGGCACTTGCAATAAAACCGCCTGAAGATAAAGTCATTGAAGGAGCATATGAAAAAATCGTCCAATCGATAATGGATGGAATCAATAACGACAAAGCAAAGAAACAAGGGCGTTAAGTTTTTTTAAATAAGGGATAAGGAGTCACAATCCAGCCACTATTGATTCCAGATCTTTGGCAATCTCAGCCGGATCCGTTTCAGGTTTAAAACGTATTGCCGACCCTATCGTGACCCTGATTGTTCCGGGACGCGCGAATTTTTTCCCGGCTTTCTTCAATGCATACAGCCCGTCAATCCGCACGGGAACCACGGGCAGATCCAGGTTCGTTGCCAGGATTCCGATCCCGGCCTGAAAACGCTGCATCTTCCCGTCCGGGGTGCGCCCCCCTTCGGGAAACACCAGGATTGAGTATCCCCGGTCCGCCGACTCGCCCGCGAAGCTGAAGCTGGAACGGAAACCGGATTTCTGGGGCAGCGCGAATGCATTGAACAGTGCTACAACCAGGCCGTATTTAATTATGGACACCCACTGTTTAAAAAAGACTGTATCGGAATTCGGATGCCGCATATCCTGAAGCAGCTCTCCCATCATGGCCACGGACAGGTGATGACGGAAACGCGGCGGTAGAGCGGCCAGAACAAACGCAACGTCCACCTGGGTAATATGGTTCGAGACAAAGAGCGCGGGCCCCTGCAGTCCCGCCAGGTTTTCCCTGCCCTTCACACGAGGACGGGCCATGAATGAAGTCGCAGGATATGCCAGCAGGTAATACAGGAAATTTCGCAGGAAAGCCGCCGGTTTCCTCTGGGCCCAGTAAGGATAGGCGTAATCGGACCGGACTGAAGAGGGCTGCCGGAGCATCGCTTCGAGATCGCCGACCGTGCTGGCCTCGGTGAAACCGCTTTCGTTCAGCTCCACACAGAATCTGTCTTCCATCGCTCCGAGCAATTGCACCCGTTCAATCGAACTCAAGTCCAGATCCGTCGAAAGACTGCTGCCCGGCCGCAGTTTCTCAATCCTTCTTCCCGTCACCTGTTGGATCAGGTCCGCAAGAATGCCGCCATGGGATTTACTCTCGGACGGTTCATCCAAAGCCTCATGTAATTTCGAAGCAGCAAAATCCCTTATTTGCCCGGTCTGGGGCTTCCGGGTGGAAGTGCGGGGAAAATCGTCGTCCGGCCATACATACCAGCGGCGTATGTGCTGATACTCCTCAAGCGCTTCGTTCGCACGCCGGATGACAGCTTCCGGCTCCGGCACACCGGACTGTATCAGCAGCACCGTGCACACCTCCGGATTCCCCTGATTCTCAATGCCGACGACAACGCAATCCCGGATCTCCGGCTGCCGCCGCAGGGCCGCTTCGAGGTCTTCCGGGTAGATATTCATCCCTTCTGCGGTGACAATGACGTTTTTACTTCGACCCTTGAAGTAAAGGTTTCCCTCTTTATCCATGGCGCCGATATCGCCGGTTGAAAACCAGCCGTCTTCACTGCGTACCGCAGTGATTGACTTTCCGTTAAAATATCCGTCCGCGACGCTCTCCCCCCGAACCAGGATCTCCCCGTTTTCGGCCAGTTTGATCTCGCGGCCCGCGAGCACCTTGCCGATCGTGCCGCGGCTTATCTTCAGGGGATGATTCACGCTGATTAAGGAGGTGGTTTCCGTCAGGCCATAGCCCTGAATCAATGCAAAGCCGAGTCTTCCCCAGAACTCCTCCGTGTCTTCATCGAGTCTCGCGCCCCCGCAGATGAAAGCCCAGAACTTCCAGCCGAACTTCCGGTGAATTCGGCGGAATATCCACCATCGTTTAAGAAAATGCCTGCCCCGCGCTTTTTCAAACTGTTTTTGAAACCGGGTCAATCCGCCTTCGGACTCCATATCCCGTTCCACCTTTTCTTTGAGGGTCTCCAGAATTTTCGGTACCGTTACAAGCACCGATATCCGTTCCCGTCGAATGGTCCGCAATATTTCCGAAGGATTGAGCGTATGATGAAAAATGACGGTTCCCCCGAAAATGCGGGGAATGAAAACACCCAGATACTGGCCGAACATGTGGCTGAGCGGCAGCAGGTTCAGAAAACGCAGCGGATGAACGACCCGCTCGTATTTCAGATATTTCCCGATTTCATTTTCCAGAGGACCGAGATTGGCCAGGATATTCCTGTGGGAGAGAACTACGCCCTTCGGGTCCGCAGTGGTTCCGGATGTAAAAACTATCTCGACCGTGTCCTCGGGCTCGATTTCAGGAGGTGGCAGAGGCTCTTTGGAACGGGAGGCGACAGCTTCTCCCAGGCATTCCAGCGGAATAGCCGGCACTTCCCCGCATACCGGCGGCAGGTCTTGCGAACAGACGCATATCCTCGCATCCACCTGGCGGCAGACCTTCCCTGAAAACTCCGGGGATGCGGCCCAGTCCATCGGCACCACTACGGCGCCGCGCAAAACCGACCCGAAAAAGGCCACAACCCATTCGGCGCAGTTCTCCCCCCACAGGAATACACGGTTTCCAGGCTGGATGCCCCGGGCTTCCAGTTCCCTGGCAAATTGCCGGGAAGCCTCCACGACCTGTCGATAGGTCCAGCGCTGAATCCTGTAACCGCGGCGTTGAACAAACGCCGTGTCGCGTCCATGTCTGGAATAGTCTTCAATGATATGGGAAAGCGTCCGTTTTTTCATCACGGATTGAGTATGAGAGATATTCCTGATAAGCCGTTTCAGCCCAGCCTGTCAATGGAAAGCTTCGGCCGGCTGAGGCTGGTTAGAGGGGCCGGACATCCGAAGCGTCGATTTCAACCGAGATCGCCCGCTGGATAAGATCAACCTGAACGACGAAGCGAAACTTGCCCCGTTTTTGCACCAGGATGCCCTGGATTCCCTTCAGCGGCCCCGCGATGACTTCCACACGGCTGCCGACTCGAATATAGGGATAAGAATCAATCGCGATGCTTGCTTCGAGAAAGCGCCGGACATGTTCAATCTGCTCCTCGGGAACCGGCTCCGCCCTGCCCTCCAGACCGACAAATCGAACCGCACCCGGGATATTGAGAACACGGTACCTGTTTTCCGGCGTATTCACATGATGAACGAAGATGTATCCGGGAAAGAGAGGAATCCAGATTTTCTTTCTCCGATCCTTCCACCGGCTTAAGACCTCCCGCATTGGAAGGAATACATCTATATTCCTGTCCGTCAACTCGCCCAGCATTTTCTTCTCAAACCGGCTGCGCGTGTACAGGGCATACCATTGCGGTTCTGCGAGAATTTCTCTGCCGGGTCCATGCTTTAAGGCGCCGTCCTCTTCATAGGCAAAATCAGGCTTTTCCATCATCAAATTTCTTTGCTATCGAGAAGTAAAAGTTTATTTATCCGGGCTCTGAATATTCCCGAACAGGCATACACAAAGCCGCGTTTGAATATATCCGGTGTGCTTCGGGCTGTCAAGTTGGCCCGTTTTCAGGCGAAAGTCTTCTTTTCCTTCTGGCTTCTCGCCTGCGACTACAGAACGTTAGCAAGTTCACACGTTGGCAAGTTCGCAGGTTCTGTTGTCAGGTTACAAGTTTCAGATTCCTGTAAATCTTCAACCTATTATACTTTGAGCGGTGTTTACTATCGGTCCGCCAATATCCGTATTTTCCGGGTTCGGGATTTTAACTTTGAACCCGGAACTTGTTAACAGAACCTGTAACCTGTAAACCTGACAACCTGCTAACTGTACCTAATCTTCCGAGTCACTGGTTGTTTAATCCGGTTCCGGCCGGAGGCTGGGTTGGCTTCTGTCTCCTTGTATGTAAACAACCTGCCTGACAATACAACGTCGCAAACCTGTGAAAACCGGATTTTGTTTCTGAAAAAGCAGAGAGAGATGCCATAATAACGTTCTGTAAATCCGCCCTTATTTCATTCCAGGAGGCCGCCAATGGAAACGCTTTCGGATATGCTGAATTTCGATGCACGTTACGTCGTATATCCGGTTATAGCCCTGCTCGCCGCCTTGATTGTACGATTTGTATTTCTGCGCATTCTGCGCAAATGGACTCTCAGAACCCGAACCGACATCGACGACCGTGTTGTAACATATCTGGAATCGCTCGTAACTCCGGTTCTGCTTCTTTTCGTTCTCTACTACCTTGCGGCTCTGTTGCCGCTGACGCCCCTCGTAATCCGGTATGCGCGAAACGGCATACTGGTCGCTGCGGTATGTCTTCTGGCATTTCATTCCGCCAGGCTCTCCGTCTCCGTCTTAAAATCCATCGAAACCCGTTCGGATTCAATGAAGAGATATCTGCAGCCCCTGCACACGCTGGCGAAGGTAACATTCGCGCTTCTGGCTGTTTTCCTGTCGCTGAAGATCTTCGATATCAATATGTACAATCAGGGCGCCCGCATCGTCCGCATTGTCGGCATCCTCATCGGCGCCTATGTCTGTCTTCGTATCCTAAATCTCGCCGTAGCCCAGATGGTGCACATGGTGGAGGACAAAGACGCCCTGACAATGTCCGAAGCGGAAAAGCGCACCCGCACTCTCGGAAAAATCATCAACAGCGCAGGTTTCGTTTTAATCATCGGTATCTCCCTCATGATGGTCCTGAGCGAATTCAATATGAACATCATGCCGATCATTACCGGGGCCGGCATTGCGGGCCTGGCGATCGGTTTTGGCGCCCAGAACCTTGTCCGGGACGTTATCAGCGGATTTTTCCTTATCCTGGAAGACCAGATCCGGGTTGGGGATGTAGCCCAGATCAACGGCACCGGGGGCGTAGTGGAAGCGATCAAGCTGCGAACGACGGTTTTACGGGACCTCCAGGGTACGGTCCATATTTTCCCCAACGGCGAGATCAAGCAGGTTTCCAATATGACGAAAGAATTTTCCTACGCCGTCATCGATGTGGGTGTCGCCTATAAGGAAAATGTCGACGATGTAATGGAAGTATTGAAAAGCGTCGGCGAAGACCTTCGACAGAATTCTGATTTCAGCAACCTCCTGATGGAGCCGCTTGAGATTCTGGGCGTGGACGATTTCGCCGATTCCCAGGTTACGATTAAAATCCGTGTTAAAACCCTGCCGCTGAAGCAGTGGGCCGTGGGACGGGAACTCCGGCGCCGCATCAAAAACACTTTCGACGCAAGGGGGATTGAAATCCCCTTCCCGCACCGAAGCGTATATTTCGGAGAAGCGAGCAAACCGTTCGATCTTCTGCTCCGTAAAGAGGAGAATGCGGAAAACCAAGCCGCGCATGCAAAACCCGACGGTTCTCAATAATTCAGCGTGATTTTTCATGAATCACCGCGTCGGATAATTCACCGGAGCTGACTATCTGGGCATGGATATTCAAAACACCTTGTCAAAACCCGTCCGCGAACTGAAAGAATACCTGAATGACCTGGAGGCGGAAAAAACGGAGAAACTGCTCCAGGCCCTGGCCCGGGATCCGAGGAAGACCGCAAGGCGATTAGCCGATCGGATTCAGAAAAAAAGGCTGCAGGATCTGCGCGAAGACGAGCGTCTTCAAAACCTGCTGCATTTCGAACAGGAGCTCTATCAACAGGGATACCGTTTGATTGCGGGAGTGGACGAAGCCGGTGTGGCTCCGCTTGCGGGGCCGGTCGTAGCTGCGGCCGTCATTCTGCCCCGGAACTACAAATTGCCCGGCCTGAACGACTCGAAAAAAATCCTCAACCGTCGGAAACGGGAAATGCTGGCGCAACAAATCAAACAGGATGCGGTCTGCTGGGCCACGGGCAGTGCCGAGGTCGATGAAATCGATCGTCTTAATGTGTATCGTTCGGGTCTTCTGGCCATGAAACGCGCGGTTGAAAGCCTCGATCCAAACCCGGAATACGTGCTTGTCGACGCCCGAACAATTCCCCACTGCAACTGTCCTCAAAAGTCCATAGTTCATGGAGACGCATTGTGTGCCGCCATAGCCGCGGCATCCCTCATCGCCAAAACTACAAGAGACGCGCAAATGATGGAACTGGACCGCCTTTATCCGGGTTATGGATTTGCGGATCATAAGGGCTATCCGACTCCGGAGCATCTAAAAGTTCTTAAACAACAAGGCCCCCTGCCCGTTCATCGGAAAAGCTTCGCCCCCGTGCGCGATGCCCTGGCCCAGGATCCGGCCCAACAGGATCTTTTCGCCGTCAATCCTTCTGAAGGCTGAACCGATCCCTTTCCGCTTGTAGCAATAACGGTTGTGTGCTAGAAACGCGGGCTAAGGAGGATCACGCATGAGCAATAAGGAAATGGAAATAGCACCTCCAAAAGGAAATCTTAAAATAATAGTTGCGGGAATAGCGGTATTGGGCATTATCACCGCTTTCCTTTTCTTCAATTCCAGGATGAACGCACTGGAAAAACGCCTTCAGCAGACCGAAGACGTCCAGGCGATCGAACGACTGCAATACGCATATAACTATTATGTCGAGCATATGATGAAGCAGGAAATAATCGATTGTTTTGCCGACAGTCCCGACGTTCTGCTGGACTGGCTTGAGGGCAAGTGGGAAGGCAAGGAGGGCGTCAAGAAGTACTTCGACGTCAATCAGGTGCCCCCTTCAAATTTCCTGCATCAACTCATTCCTTCAGCGGGCCTCATAACCGTCGCGCCTGACGGGAAAACGGCTCAGGGCAGATGGTACGCTTTCGGCGGCGTTATGATGCCTTCGCAGCCACAGGAGGACGGCAAACCGACCGTCAGCCGTTCGTTTATCAACGGGATTTACGAAATCGGCTATATCAAGGAAAGCGGCATATGGAAGATGCTGACCGTCAAATGGACCATCCCCTATGGCGTGCGGATATACGACGGATGGATCATGCCGGAGGATATTGCCGGTCCGATGCTGCGGAACTCGACGGGAACGGATGACCGGCCGATGGCCCCGGATATTCCAATGGATCCCAAGGATCTGCGTTACGTTACCGGATATATTCTGCCGTTCCATTTCACGCATCCTGTGACCGGCAAACCGACCAGCGAGGCTTTACGAAACGGGCGGTTGAAGCCGCTGCAGGTGGAAAAATCCGAGCCGTAACAGAAGCTCACCGCAGAGGCTCGGCCCGATCGGGCGAGCGTAGAGGTACGCAGAGAATAAAAATGCGTGAAAATGAGTGTTAAAAATGAAGCCTGTATGAAGTCCAGAAATTTTATAACGCTCGAACGTTGGACGTTAGACGTCTGACGTTCAACGTTCGAACGTTCACTATCAGTATAGCCTACGGTTTCAGCACCGCCTTCAGGGTTTTGCCCTTTTCCGAATCCTCGGCTGCTTCGTTGATCTGATCCAGGGAGTAGAACTTTATCAGGCGATCGAACGGGAATTTCCCCTGTTTATAAAGATCGATCAGCTGCGGTATGAAGATTTCGGGAATACAGTCCCCTTCGACAATACCTTTTACCGTGCGCCCGTCCAGGAGATGCTGCATTTCCAGACTCACTTCCGCTCCGGCGGGGGCCACTCCGATCAACCCGCAGACGCCACCCATCATCAGGCAATCCACCGCCTGGCGTAAAACCGCCGGTATACCGGTACACTCCAACGTATAGGCGATTCCTCCGCCGGTAATCTTCCTGATTTCCTCAACGGCATCGGTCTTGCCGGAATCTATAGTATGTGTCACCCCGAAATCTTTGGCCAGTTGCAGCCGGCTCTCCACGACATCGACGCCGATTATTTGCGTGCAACCGCAAACGGCAGCCGCCATTATGGCGCTCAATCCCACGGATCCAATACCGAACACCGCTATCGAGGAACCCGGCTTCGGGCTGAGGGAGTTTATAACGCCGCCGGCTCCGGTTTGAATCCCGCAACCCATCGGGCTGAGGATTTCCAGTGGAACATCCGACGGCACTTTTACTACGCTGCGTTCGGAAACAAGGGAGTATGTCGCAAACGTAGACTGGCCGAAAAAGGAGCCGTAAATCGTCTCGTCGCCCTTCTTCATGGTGGTGGAACCGTCAGCCCGTCTGCCGCCGAAGTTCAGTCTCTTGAAGTCCGGACACCAGGCCGGTATCCCTTTTTTGCAGGATTCGCAGGATCCGCACGAAAGGAAACTTGTCGCCACATGATCTCCGGGTTTTACCTTGGTTACCTGGGATCCTACCTTCTCGACTATTCCGGCGCCCTCGTGCCCGAACACACCCGGAAGCGGTATCGGCAGGTATTGCATACGAGCTACAAGGTCTGTATGGCACAGCCCCGTGCTCACGATCTTCACTAAAACTTCATCGGCTCTGGGATCCTCAAGTTCAATCTCCTCGAAATTGAACGCCCCCCCCGCTTCGCGTACTACGGCTGCTTTGATCTTCATCATAAACCTCCGATTCAGTTAATATTTCACGGCCGCAATTGTCGGGCATATAAATGTCTGTTGATATCTTTTTCCCGGCATTAAACGAGCGGCGATCTTAACTTATAGGACATTCTTCCACCGGACACAAGCCTTGAATTTTAGACACATGCTCTATTTGCGAACTCCCTGGAGATATCGTTACGAAACTGGAAAAATAAACATAAGGATTCAAGGATGATTGGGGACGGCAGGAGCGAACCTCCCGCCTTCGCCCCTAGCCGAATCAAAGATTCGGCCGGGCTTCGGCGGACAAGTTGGCGTTCTCTTTCCGATTGAAGATTAGGGTTGATTTTGAGGCGGTGCTTTGACTGTTTTTGTCGTTACGTTATATTGATCGTAGGGGCGAACCTTGTGTTCGCCCTTTTACCGGCCTTGGCAACAGCGTAGGGCCGAACCTTGTGTTCGCCCTTCGAACAAAAAAGAGTCAGAAGTCCGAAGAGGTTGAGGAGTTGACTCTTACGGGGCATCGGATTACCTTAAATAGAGGGAAAGATCGGCTGGATTTTCCCCTGGATATTATTAAAAAATGAAAAAGTGAGGACAAATGAAGACTGAACGATTTTCATGCCTGCTGCGAATTCTGCCCATCATTCTACTGCTGGGAATATCCTTCACGCTTTTCGCCAGCGAGGACGTCGTTCTTCCCGATCTGCCCCGTATCTCCGTGGAAGAATTGAAACAAATGATCGACAAAAATTCGGATATCGTGATTGTGGATACCCGGGACGGCGGAAGCTATGCTGCCGGTCACATAAAAGGGGCCATTAACATTCAATACGATGTTACATCGGACCCCATGCAACGCCAGATGATGCTGATTGCCCTGCCCATGGATAAGCTGATCGTAACGTATTGTGACTGCACGGACGACGCGAACAGTGCCAATGTCATACAGGAGCTGTATGACCTGGGATACGACCTGGACAAGTTGAGAGTTTTAAGCGGCGGTTCGCTCCGCTGGGTTGAAATGAAATACCCCATGGTAAAGCTTTAATCGCACATATCCTGCCCGAAACAAATAAGCGACGGGAAGGCTACAAGCTTTCCCGTCGCTTATTGCGAGCCATAAACTCAGAAGCAATCCGATTCAATCATACACAGCAGAAATTTGATTCGTTTGGAGATCAGTCTGCTGATTCCCCGTTTCCCGTTGACTGTTTAACGGGAAACGGGGAATCCATTATTCTAGATACTCCAAAATAAGCTCGGCCTTTCACAATGCTTCGACTGAAGACCGTGGATCGGAACGGGGATTAATCCCCCCAGGCCATGCCGAGGCGGGACACGGACGCTCCGGAAACGTCTACGATCGCGGCGCCGCCATCCACCATTATCACGTCTCCCGTAATGAACGAGGAATCATCGCTGGCCAGGAAAGAGCAGGCGCCGGCCATCTCAGCCGGCAATGCGGCCCTGCGTAGCGGAACGCTTTCGGCGAGCACCTCAAATGCATCCCGGTTTATTGCTTTGGACAGCCCCTCCATTGCGGTGATCAGCATATCCGTTTTCGTGGCGCCGGGCGCGACGACGTTGCTCCGGATTCCCTTGGGCCCGTAATCCAGCGCCGCCTGTCTCGACAGCTGGATAAGCCCGCCTTTGGATGCGCAGTAGCCGGGCATTGCGGGGATGACTCGTACACCCGCCAGCGAAGCGATGTTTATAATCGATCCCTTTCCCTGCTTGATCATTTCGGGAATGGCGGCCTTCATGCAGAGAAATGGACCGTTAAGGTTTACATCGAGGATCTTTTTCCACAAATCGATCTCGATATCGACAATGTTCCCCGGGGGATCGATTCCGGCGTTATTGACGAGAACATCGATCTTGCCGCCGAACTTGACGGTTTCCGCAACCATCTTCTGGACGTCCTCAAATTTCGTTACGTCACCCGCGCATGCGGCCACTTTATCGGAATTGAATGATTTTACGGTTTCCTCCAACTGCTCGGCCAGTATATCGCTGACAACAATCTTGGCGCCGTCATCGAGAAAACGTTTTGCAATCGCAGCGCCTATGCCCCTGCTGCCTCCGGTAATGAGTGCTACCTTTCCTTCAAGTTTCATATTTTTTCTCCTCATTAATCAATTAACAGAGCCGAATTCGAATCATTCAAAAACTGCGGGGCCCGTGCCAAATTCTGACTTCCACCACGGGCTGCCGTCCATTTTTTCATTGCGTCGAGGATTTTTACACATTCCCTATTGGGACACAAGCACGGAAATAGGATGGACGTTTCCCTGAAAATTTCATTCCGGTTGCAGGATTGTTTCGGACGGTGAAACCGTGTTAAAAAGAATCCGCCATCTTTTTCTGGAGGTTAAAAATGAGGAAGCTTCAGACTGATTTATCGGGATTTGCCGGATTCGAATTCGAGCGATCCCCCATAGGAATCAAATTCCAGTTTTTCCGGCCGGATGGAATAGAACCTCTCGCCGCCGACAAAGAACTGTCGCTGTGTGAGATACTCCGGGAAGCCCAGATATCGAAAAATCAATTTTTTTTAGGGAAAGACCACCGGGAAACCTGCGTCGGGAAAATTCTTCTGGGAATGCAGGATATGGAAGCCTTCGCGGAAAGCGGGCAAATAGGTGAAAAACTGCAGATATTCCAGGAAGCTCGGGCCAACTATGCCTTTTACAAACATGTCCCGAAATTCGACAGGAATATCGTGAATTATGTCGTGTTTGCGCCTCTGGACCGGATGACGTTCGAACCGGACGTGTTGATCCTGAGCGCCGACCCCGGTCAGGCCGAAATTGTCATGCGTTCGATGACCTATTCTACCGGAGAGCTGTACACCTCCAGAACGACGCCCGTAATGGGATGCGCATGGACATTCATTTACCCGTTTCAGAGCGGCCATGTAAATTTCATCCTCCCTGAAATGATTCACGGCATGAAAGGAAGGGAGCTTTTCCCGGCCGGCTCCGTCCTGATATCCATACCTTATAACTGGCTGCCGACGATGGCGCACAATCTCGCCGAAATGCCGTGGCATCTGCCGTCTCATAACAGCAGAGAGGAGTATCTTTCAGAGTTCGGAACCATTCTCGGCGATCTCGTGAAGAAATCACAGGATGAAAAATAGGTCCCGGGTCCAGAGTCTAAGGTCTAACGTCCAAAAGCCATGATGGCAATCAACCGGGACGAATTTTCATCAATATATAGTTCGGTCTTTTTCCCAACTTTTAACCCTGGACCTTCGACGTTAGACCTTTCAACCTTCGACTTTAGACCTTAGCCATTTAAGCGTCATAGAATGAGTTTTGGGCTCATGATTGACTCTTGAGAAAAGTTTGCCATCGGATATTGGATTGTGTAGATTCAATGGATATGAATTATTAATCCGAATTACCCGTGCCGTCCCGCGATACGGGGCTTACATGGTATATTTTGAGCATCGCCGTTCAGTTCTTTACCGGATCGGAGGAATGAAATGTTCCATCGGACACGCTTTTTATCGAAAATGCTGATTCTGCTGACCCTGGCTTTAAGCCTGCATATCTGTGCCGGAACGAATTGTTTCCCGGCTCAGGCGTCGGCGCAAACCGAAACACAGGGAGCATCCCTGCCCGAAGGGGTTGAAAAGGTAACTTCGGTTGAAGGGATTACGGAATACAGGCTCTCCAACGGGCTGCGCGTTCTTCTGTTTCCGGAGCCTTCGAAGCCCACCGTCACCGTCAACGTCACCTATCTGGTAGGGTCCGTCTCAGAAAGCTATGGCGAAACAGGCATGGCACATCTGCTGGAACATCTCATGTTTAAAGGTTCTCCGAAACATACGAATATTCCACAGGAATTGAGCGAACATGGCGCGCGGCCTAATGGAAGCACATCTTACGACCGTACGAACTACTACGAGACATTTCAGGCTACCGCCGATAACCTGGAATGGGCGCTCGATCTGGAAGCCGACCGCATGGTCAACTCCTTCATCGCGAAAAAAGATCTGGACAGCGAAATGACCGTTGTTCGCAACGAATTTGAAATAGGCGAAAACGACCCTATGGGTGTCCTGCAGGAGCGTGTTCTATCGACCGCCTACCTGTGGCACAACTACGGACACTCCCCCATCGGGGCCCGTTCCGATATTGAAAACGTTCCGATTGAACGCCTCCAGGCTTTTTACCGGAAATTTTACCAGCCCGACAATGCGGTTCTGATTGTAGCCGGTAAAATAGACGAAGCCAAAACACTCGATCTTGTCGTTGAAAAATTCGGTACAATCCCTAAACCGACCCGGTCCCTTGAGAAGCTCTATACGGCCGAACCGACCCAGGACGGGGAAAGAACGGTCACACTCCGCCGCGTAGGGGACACACAGTTGATTTTTGTGGTTTACCATACTCCTTCAGGCGCCGATCCCGGCATTGAAGCCGTCTCCATCCTGGCCCGGATTCTGAGCGATACCCCCTCCGGGCGCCTTTATAAAGCCCTGGTCGAAACACAGAAGGCTAGTTCCGTTTACGGTGGTGTATTATCCCTTCACGATCCGGGCGTTGCGGCCTTTATCGCGGAGGTGCGCGAGGGCAGTTCTCTTGAAGAAGCCCGGGATATATTGCTGGAAACCGTAGAAAAAGCCGTTGATTCCCCTTTCATGGAAGAAGAAATGGAGCGGGCGCGCACCGCAATGCTGAAAAACATCGAGATGACGCTGAACGACACCGAGCAATTTGCCCTGTCCCTGAGCGAATCGATCTCCCGGGGCGACTGGAGGCTTTTCTTTATTCAGCGCGACAAATTAAAAAACCTGACTCTGGAAGAAGTCCAGGAGTCCGCCGCCAGGTATCTTCTGGCATCCAACAGAACGCTTGGATTGTTCTACCCGACAAAGAATCCTCCCAAGCGGGCAGAAATCCCGCCGCCGCCGGATATACAGGCCATGGTGAAAGACTACAAGGGATCCGCCGAACTGTCGGTGGGTGAAGCGTTCGATCCTTCCATCGACAACATCGAATCCCGGACCACGCGTTCCACCCTGTCTTCCGGATTGAAAATGGCGCTTCTTCCAAAGAAAACACGCGGCGCAACGGTGAACGCCCGGATCTCGATTCACTTCGGGGAGGAAAAAAGCCTAGAAAACCTGGATTTTGTGGCGAGTGCTCTCGGGCAGATGCTGATGCGCGGGACCCAAAAACACTCACGCCAGGAAATTAAGGACACATTCGACCGGCTGCAGGCCAGAGTCGGCGTGTCGGGGTCGGCAACCGGAGCGTCCGCATCACTGGAAACAAAGCGGGAAAACCTGGCGGAGGTACTGACGCTCGTAGCGGAAATTCTTAAGGAGCCTGCCTTTCCCGAATCGGAATTCGAACCGATGCGCCAGGAGTGGCTGGCGGGACTGGAACAGCAGCGCAACGATCCGCAGACCCTTGCGGTACTTGAGTTTCAAAGACACATGAACCCCTACCCCAAGGGGGACATCCGCTATATACCGACTTTGGACGAAGAGGCTGCCGCCATCCAGGAGTTGACGCTCGAAAGCATCCGCAAATTTTACGACGATTTTTACGGCGGATCGAAAATGGAGGTTTCGCTTGTAGGAGATTTTGATGAAAAAGCCATAAGTCAGCTGGTCGGGGAGCTGTTCGGCTCGTGGAAAAGCCCCGGTCCCTATACAAGGATTCCCAGCCTCTATTTTGACGTTCCGCCCATACACCGTTCCATAGAAACGCCGGACAAACAGAACGCCATGTTTCTTGCGGGGTTAAACCTTGAAATGCGCGACGACGACCCCGACTACCCTGCACTGGTGCTTGCAAATTACATGATGGGCGGGGGATTCCTGAATTCGCGCCTTGCCGTCAGGATTCGTCAAAAAGACGGGCTCAGCTATGGAGTCGGTTCCCAGTTCTCCGCCAGTTCCATGGACAAGACCGGAACCTTTCTGATGTATGCCATGGCCGCTCCCCAGAATATCGGGAAAATAGAAACGGATTTCAGAGAGGAAATGGCCCGGGCGCTCAAAGACGGGTTTACTCCGGAAGAGATTGAAGCGGCAAAAGAAGGTTACCTGCAATCCCGCCAGGTCGGCCGGGCGCAGGACGATTCGCTTAGCGGAAGACTTGTTTCGTACCTGTTCCTGGATCGTACTCTGCAATGGGACAAGGGCCTGGAGGAAAAGATCAAGGATCTGACACAGGATCGGATTTTGTCCGCAATGCGCCGCAATCTGGACATGGACAAAATCTCCATTGTCCAGGCCGGCGACTTCAAAAAGGCAGGCAGTAAACAGTAAGGGGCGAACCTTCCGGCTTCGCCCAAGCAGTCGGCAGTCAACAGTCCGCAGTCGGCGGGATGCCGGTTGGTATTCGAATTCTGGTAGGGATGGAATTGGCTGAATGTAGGGGCGAACCTTGTGTTCGCCCTTGTAAGGTATTTTTATTAGCGTCCCCCAAACCGTTCAATTTCTGGATTATGGACCGTAGGGGCGAACCTTGTGTTCAACATTTTAACGAATACAACAGGCCACAGGAGCGAACCTTGTGTTCGCCTTTTAATCCGTCGGCAGTCCGCGGTCGGCAGTCGGGCGCCCACATCATGGCAAGAAATCATTAGCCTTTTTGGGGAACATATGATGGCCGGACATCGTTTGGAGTTAGTAGGCATCCCGGGAAGATATGTTTTGAAGTTTCGATTTTTTGCTGTATCCGCTGTCATCAAATTATCGCCTATAAACTGCCGAGGCTAAAATGACGAAATTTCTGCTTTGGTGTATCCTGTTTGTTCTGTGCTGGCCGCTGGCGCTGCTGGCACTGGTAATCTACCCCCTCGTTTGGCTGATTCTTCTGCCGTTCAGGGTTATCGGAATAGCGGTGGGTGGAATCCTGGAATTGATCGCTTCTATCATCAGGCTTCCGGCCCGTGTGCTTGGTAGAATATGATGGGACAATTGAGCACGGAAAGTGTATCACGAGAACCGCCCGGCGCCGGATCGATGCTACAGCCACATCTGTCGCCGGACAACCGAATTGAGGGAGGAATTTCTGTATTATGCAAGCACGAAAGATTGATGAAGGTGTCTGGTGGGTGGGAGCCATGGACTGGGACCGGAGGCTGTTTGACAGCCTGATCCCTTTGCCTGACGGCACCAGTTATAACGCATATCTGATAAAGGGCTCCCGTAAGACCGCTCTTGTCGACACCGTCGATCCTGCAAAGAAAAATATCCTTTTCGAAAGGCTCAAAAGCCTGAATGTGGACGCCATCGATTACGTCGTGGCCAATCATGCCGAACAGGACCATTCCGGGACCATCCCGGACATACTCGAAGCATTTCCCATGGCCAAGGTGGTCACAAGCCAGATAGGCAAGGCCATGATCATGGATATGCTGGCGGTTGCAGCCGAGCGAATTGTGACGGTGAACGATTACGACACTGTCGATCTCGGAGGAAAAACACTGCAGTTCATCAACTTTCCCTGGGTCCACTGGCCCGAAACGATGATTACCTGGATTCCCGAACAGAAGATTCTCATGCCCTGCGACCTGTTCGGCTCCCACATAGCCTGCGCGGACCTGTTCGTCGCCGATGAGGGCGCTGTTCTGCCGGCTGCCAAGAGATATTACGCTGAAATTATGATGCCCTTCAGAAGACTGATCTCATCCAATCTTAAGAAGGTGGAAAAACTCGGGGTCGAAGTCATCGCTCCCAGTCACGGTCCGGTTCACCGGCGCCCGGAGGCTATCGTCAACGCCTACCGCGAATGGGCCTCCGGAGATCCGAAAAACCTCGTCGTGGTCCCCTATATTTCCATGCATGACAGCACGCGAATCATGGTCGAACATTTTATCGATGCATGCGCCGATCGTGGCGTCCATGCGGAGCAGTTCAACCTCAACAATCCGGACATAGGAAAACTCGCCATGTCCCTCGTCGACGCTTCCGGGATTGTTCTGGGATCTCCCATGGTGCTGGCTGGTCCGCACCCGAAAGTCGCCTATGCCGCGCTTCTGGCAAACGCATTGAAACCGAAGGCCCGATACCTGTCTATTATCGGATCCTTCGGCTGGGGCGGTCAGCTCACCGAAATGCTGCAGTCGCTTGTTCCCAGCCTGAAGGTCGAGGTCATCCCCCCCGTTTTATCCAAGGGACTCCCCGGAGACAAGGACTTTGCCGCTCTGAATACGCTTGCGGATGCTTTCCGGGACCGGCTCGTTAAACCCTCAAAATTGTCGGAGGAAAAAACCAAAACAATGCAGAAATATGTTTGTACCGTGTGTCAATACGTCTACGATCCTGAAAAGGGGGATCCCGACGGCGGCATCGCTGCAGGCACTCCTTTTGAAGACATCCCGGAAGACTGGGTCTGCCCCATATGCCAGGTCTCGAAGGACATGTTCGAACCCGTAACGGATGAACAGTAATTCTAATTTAAGGTATCTGCGAACATTACCTCTTGTGTGGTCGGAACAGAAGCCTGAATGCTTCCGGCCACCGCCCACCATCGGTCAATCATGCCCACCGAGTCCCATCACCTTGACAAACACCATATTTTACCTAGAATTAAGCACTTGAAGAGCGTCAGCCGCATACCCGGCGATTTTACAGGATTTGAACATTATGGAAACGTTTCTTTTACTGGTTGCAACATTTTTCGGTTACATCGTGATGTACTGGACCTACGGACGTTTCGTCGCCAGAAAGATCTTTAAAATATCCCCTTCGGCCGCCGTTCCCTCAAAAGAGCTGGAAGACGGCATCGACTACGTGCCGACCCGGAAAGGCATCATATTCGGGCATCACTTCACGTCCATCGCGGGCACCGGTCCGATTGTCGGACCTGCCATTGCCATAATCTGGGGCTGGGTCCCGGCCCTGTTGTGGGTGTTTGTCGGATCGATCTTCATGGGCGCCGTACACGACTTCGGCACCCTGATCATTTCGATGCGAAACGAAGGAAAATCCCTATCGGAATTCACCGCCAAGTACATTAACCGCCGTACGCGCTTTCTTTTCTTTATTATTGTATTTATAACTCTCTGGATCGTTATCGCCATATTCGGCCTTATTATTGCTATTATCTTCAGCATGTATAAGGAATCCGTAGCCGCCGTCTGGCTGCAGATCCCGATTTCCCTGGTGCTTGGGTATCTCATTTACAAAAAAAGAGTCAATATAACTATTGCCACTATCGTCGCCGTGCTTCTTATGTACGGCGTCATGATCGTCGGGCGCTACATGCCCCTGGAGATGCCTTCCCTTCTCGGCCTTCCGGCCACCGGGATCTGGACCATCCTGCTGCTGGTTTACGCGTACTTCGCTTCCGTTCTGCCGGTAACCACGCTTCTTCAGCCTAGGGAT
>CAZPHK010000027.1:25001-36882 GCA_964586015.1 uncultured Acidobacteriota bacterium
TTCATCAATGCCTATCAGCTGCTGATAGCCATGGTTCTTCTAGTCGCCGGCGTTTTCTTCAGTTCACTGGGAGGAAATCTGGAATTAGTCGCTCCGCCTCTTCAGATGAATCCGGAAGCGGCGCCTTCCATGTGGCCCTTTCTTTTTATTACTGTCGCCTGCGGCGCCATATCGGGATTTCATTCGCTCGTCTCATCGGGTACATCCGCAAAGCAGGTGAGCAATGAAAAGGACGCGCTGTTTGTAGGATACGGTTCCATGCTTATCGAAGGAATCCTGGCAATATTGGTAATAGCGGCCGTAGCCGCGGGAATCGGCATGGGATATACCGCGGCATCGGGAGAAACGATCACGGGAGTGCATGCGTGGACCACGCACTATGCCTCCTGGACCGCTGCGGAAGGGCTGGGATCGAAAATCAGCGCCTTTGTGATCGGTGCAGCCAACATGATCGCCTCAATCGGCATTCCGCATCAGATTGCCGTAATCATCATGGGAGTTTTCGTCGCCTCCTTCGCGGGAACCACTCTGGATACGGCAACGCGCATTCAGCGATATGTTGTCAGTGAACTCGCCTCCGATATGAAAATCAACGTCTTCCGTAATCGTTATATCTCAACCCTGTTCGTTGTAGTGACTGCAGCCATGCTGGCATTCGCCACCGGCGCAGACGGGAACGGCGCCCTGACCCTGTGGCCCATGTTCGGCGCGGTAAACCAGACTCTCTCTGCATTGGCCCTGATCACCGTCACCCTCTATCTGCGCCGCAGAGGTTCTCTTTACTGGCTCGTTGGAGGACTGCCGGCCTTGTTTATGGCCTTCATGACATTTTGGGCCACCCTTATGAACCAGGCCGGTTTCTTTGAGAAACTGCAGTGGTTACTTTTCTCGGTCAACGGGATTATTGTCCTCATCGTAATCTGGATCACGGTGGAAGGGATCGTTAAATTCTTTCATTCCCCAAGAACTGCGGATGCCGTCCCCGATCAGGCATCCCGGCTTTCGGCTTCTTGAGGTGAGTCAAATCGAACTTCCGGCTTCCGGCTTCTAAATACCAAAACATTTTCCCTTTTCTTTTTTTAAATAGATAATTTTATGAAAATAGGCAATTTTATGTATTGACCTGTCTAAAGCTTCACACTTTAAGCTTCCTTTATCCGGTGGAATCAAAGGCTGATTTCCAGAAACGAAAGGAACCGGCATGGTAACAATTTCATCCCTGGCAAAGGCTTCCGGATTGGCGCGCAGCACGCTTCTTTATTACGACCGGCTGGGGCTGCTCAAGCCCTCGGTACGAAGCGGCGCGGGATATCGCCTGTACGCGCCCTCCGATGTCGAACGACTGGAAGAGATCTGCCTGTACCGGCAAATCGGAATCCCCCTGGGAGAAATCAAGGAGCTTCTGGATACATCAGGAGCAACCGTGACACTGGAAATCCTTCAGCGACGGCTTCGCAGGCTCGACCGCGAAATTGCGAATTTCCGCCGGCAGCAGCACACCATTGTGGAACTGCTGAAACAGAAACAACTGCAAAAAGGAGTCGAAATGCTGAATAAGGAACGATGGGTCGACATTATGCGGGCGGCAGGCTTGACCGACGAGGATATGCACAACTGGCACATCCAGTTCGAAAAGATGGAGCCGGAAGCGCATCAGGAATTTCTGGAGTCGCTTGGAATTGAAGCTCCGGAGATTCAGGATATCCGCGAATGGAGCCGCAATCAGTAACTTGTATGGAGTCTCGTATCCCAACATCGGTTTTAGTACTTGGAATAGCCTCTCCTGACTTCTCAAAGTCATGAGAGGCTATTTTGCTTTAACATATTATAAGCTGCACATACCGCTTCCCTGCTTGCATCGATATTTTAAGAGGGAATTCGATTAAAGCCAGAAGGAGAACACGCTTCCCGGGAGCCAGGCTGGAATAAATTAGAATCCCCTATTTTATTGCTCAGTAAGGGGATCATGAAAAGGATTGAAATTCCGGTCTACAAAACAATTCACTTCTCCCTTAAAATTAATGAAAAAGGAAAGGAGTGGCTACCATGCTCTACTATGGACCCAAAGAACTGGCCTTCGGCAGCAGGACCGTCCGCAAAAACACCCTGATCATTGCGCAGGAGATTCCCGAAGACAAATACGATTTCAAACCGGTACCGGAATACCGCAGCGTCGCCCAGCTGCTGACGCATATTGCGTTCGCATACAGGTTCCAATATCAATTCCATGCCGTGGAACAAAGAAATTCTTTCGAGGGATTCGATTTTCCTTCGTTTATGAAAACCATCACAGCTGAAGAGAACCGGCCCCGGGACAAGGCCCAGATAATTGACCTTTTGAAAAATGAGGGCGAAAAATGGGCCGCCTGGGTTGAGGGGCTTTCCGAGGACTTACTTTCACAGATCGTCAACATGCCGCAGGATTCCACGCCCCCGACAAAGAGCCGTTTTGAAATGATCCTGTCGGTCAAGGAGCATGAGATGCACCACAGGGGCCAGCTGATGCTGATCGAGCGCCTCGTCGGCATCGTTCCACACCTCACGCGCGAGAGAGAAGCCCGGATGGCTCAAGCAAACAAGAAGTCCTGAAAGGAGAAAGGTACGTGATTCGTCGAAGAATAATGGGAATGATCGTGATCCTTTGTTTCACGATGAGCGCGAATCTTATCCCGGCTTCCGCTGAGGAAGGAACCGGCATCATCACCCTGACGGCCAAACTGACGATCAAAGCGGGCAAGGAAAAGGAATTCGAAACTCTTATGAAGGAAATCGTACCGAAAGTCCGGCAGGAAGAGGGAAATCTGGCCTATACCATGTGCCGTTCCAAGGACAATCCGCGGGTTTTTCTTTTCTTCGAAGAGTACGCCGACCAGGCGGCGGTCCAGGCCCATGGCCGGCATCTGCGCGAACTCGGCGTTGATTTTTCATCCTTTCTGGACGGACCCGTGGTCGCGGAATATTACGACAGGATAGCCGACTGAAACAACCCGGGATTAATAACACAAATCCATTTCCCGGGCTGCTTTTACCTCATCGGGACGGCTGACTGAAGTTTTCACTGGAGCAGCACGGATATCGTCCGGGGCGGTCCCGGTTTTTTCCGCAATTTCACGCATTGCCCGAATGAACGCATCGAGAGTTTCCTTGCTCTCGGTTTCGGTGGGTTCGATCATCAGGGCCTCCTTCACTATCAGTGGAAAATAGACGGTCGGAGGATGGAATCCGTAATCGATCAGGGCCTTGGCAATGTCCAGAGCACGAATGCCTTTTTCCGCCTGGCGTTCGGCCGAAAGCACGAATTCGTGCATACACGGCCGGTCGTAGGGAAGCGCGTACACGTCTTTCAGCCTGTGCATCACGTAATTTGCATTCAGGACGGCGTTCTCGCTGACCTCGATCAGTCCCTCCTTCCCGTTTATCAGAATATAGGCAAGGGCCCGCAGGTAAACGAGAAAGTTCCCGTAAAAGGGCGCCATATATCCGATTGATTTCGGGTACTGATAATTGAGCACATAGGTGGCGTCCGAGCGCTTCACGACGCGGGAAATAGGCAGGTAGGGTTCCAGTGCCTCCCGAACGCCGACGGGGCCGGCGCCGGGGCCGCCGCCTCCGTGTGGAGTCGAGAATGTTTTGTGCAGATTTATGTGCATCACGTCGACTCCGGCGTCTCCCGGCCGGAATTTGCCCAGTACGGCATTCAGATTGGCCCCGTCGTAATAGATCATGGCATCGTGCCGGTGCGCAATCTCGGCGATCTTTTGAATATTCTCGTTGAAAATCCCGAGCGTGTTGGGATTCGTCAGCATGATGGCGGCGGTTTCTTCTGAAATCAGCTTCTGAAGCTCCGTCACGTCCAGCATGCCGGTTGTTTTATCGGTCGGCATCGACCGCGTCTTGTAGCCGGCGATTGTCGCGCTGGACGGATTGGTGCCGTGCGCTTCGTCCGGAATCAGCACTTCGGTCTTGCGGTTCCCTTTGTCCCGGTGGTAGGCCGCGATGCACATCATCCCGGTCAATTCTCCGTGCGCTCCGGCCATGGGATGCAGGGTGAAGGCGGACATTCCGGAAATCTCACAAAGCAGGCGCTCCAGTTCGTACATGACCTGAAAGGCTCCCTGCGTAAACATCCCTCCCATGTCCAGCTGAGGCAGAAACGGGTGCAGGTTGAGGAAACCGTCGAGGCTCGCAACAGCCTCATTCACCTTCGGATTGTATTTCATCGTACAGGAACCCAGGGGGTAGAATGCGTTATCCACTCCGATATTCCTGCGGGAAAGTTCCGAAAAATGGCGAACGACATCCAGTTCGGACAGCTCGCACAGCTCCGCGTCCCGGCCGCGCCTGTACGTCTCCGGGATGTCCCCGGTGCAGGGGACATCGCATTTCGGGAGTCGGACGCCCCGGCGTCCCGGCACTGATTTCTCGAAAATCACTGACATAAGACGGCCTCCACATTTTCAGCCAACCGGCCAATTTCAAATTTTGTCCGTTTTTCAGTAACCGCAACCAGCATGTAATCGTCCATATCCGGATAAAATCGTCCCAGCGGCAAACCGGGAGCGATACCGCGTTCCACCAGGCGTCCTATAAGGTCCGCGGCATGGACGGGCAACCGTACGACGAATTCGTTGAAAGTCGGTCCCTTTTCCACAACCTCCACACCGGGAATCGACCGGAGCCGCTCTTTGGCATAGGCCGTCTTTGCCAGGCACAGGTTAGCGGTTTCCCTGAGCCCTTCTCTGCCCATAAGAGACAGGTAAATATGCGCGCGCAGCGCACACAGCGCCTGATTGGTGCAGATATTGGAAGTGGCCTTCTCTCTCCGGATATGCTGTTCCCTCGCCTGAAGGGTTAAAACGAATGATTCGCACCCGTTGCGGTCGACCGTTCTCCCGACAACCCGGCCCGGCATTTTACGGACCAGCTTGCGGGTTGTCGCCAGGAACCCGAGATAAGGACCGCCGAAGCCCAGAGGCAATCCCAATGACTGGCCTTCCCCGGTAACGATGTCCGCTCCGATCTCGCCGGGCGTTTTCAGCAGCGCCATGGCAATGGGATAGACCGACTGGATCACCAGAATGCCCTTTTCGCGGCAATGCCGCACAATATCGGAATGATCGTCCACTATGCCGAAGAAATTGGGATTCTGCAGAATCACGGCTGCAGTATCTTCATTCAGAACATTGAACAGATTCGTCCGGTCGCTTTGACCCAGGACAAAAGGAACCTCCTCGAAATCGATCGCCAGATTGGCCGTGTAGGTGCGAATCATCTTCCGGTACACGGGATTGATGCCGCTGTCCATCACAATTCGTCCGCGTCCGGTTGCAGCCAGAGCCATGCTGCACCCTTCATACATGGCCGATCCGCCGTCGTATAGCGAAGCGTTCGCCGCTTCCATTCCGGTCAGGCGACAGATCTGGGTCTGGTATTCGTAAATAGCCTGCAGGGTCCCCTGCGAGCACTCCGGTTGATAAGGGGTATAGGAGGTATAGAACTCGCCGCGGCCGGCCAGCGCATCCACGGCCGCAGGTATAAAATGGTCGTAGATTCCGCCCCCCAGAAAATACACAAGGTGCGAATAGTTGCGTCGCGCCAGACCGGATAGGTATTGCTGCACTTCCAGTTCCGACCTGCCCGCGGGAAGATCGAAAGACTTCGGACGCAGGCCTTCAGGAATTGCGGAAAACAGCTCCTCCATGGAGGACAGGCCGCAGGCATCGAGCATCTCTTTGCGCTGCGCTTCCGTATTGGCGATGTAATTCATAGAGTGTTCCTTTCGATCCTGATCCGTCACCGCGGACTAAGCGCTACAGGAAATCCGACAACGGTTTCCGGGCGGTCCCTTCCCTGAAAAACGGCGTCTCGACAATCCTACCGTGCAGCTTATGGTGCGCCGCAACCGCGATGCGTGTGCCTTCTGCAGTAAACTCGGGATGAACATACCCGAGCGCGACGGCATGGCCCAGCGACGGAGCAAAACTTCCGCTGGTAACCGTTCCCACCATCTCCCCTTTTTCGGACTGGATACGGTTCCCCTGCCTCGCCGCCTGTCTTCCTTCAAACGCCAGGCCGACCAGGCGCTCTTTCGGTTCGGGACTCTTTCGGATCGCGTCGGAACCGATATAGTCCTTTGTCCTTGACAGGAACGTCCCCTGTCCTGCAGCGGCCGCATTCCTTTCTTCCGTCAGCTCATGCCCGTAAAGCGGCATGCCCATTTCAAGCCGCAGCGTATCCCGCGCCCCGAGACCCGCAGGCACGGCGCCTCTGTCAATACACGTATCCCAGAACGCACCCATAATGGACGGTTCCGAGTATATCTCAAATCCTACCTCACCCGTATAACCCGTCCGGCTGACCAGAACCTTCTGCCCCCTGAATGTATTGTGTTGAAATCCGTAATATTTCAGGCCGTCGATCGGCTCTTCCATAACATCCCGGATTAGTCGCGGCGACCCGGGCCCCTGGACGTCCACTTTGGCGGTCGATCCGGATATGTTGCGCAGGGCCGTACTCTCCGACACGTGATCGGCGATCCACCCAAAATCGGCATCCTGCGTGCCGGCATTGACTACCAGCATGAAATCGGCTTCTTCCAGACGATAGACGAGCAGATCGTCCAGGACGCCGCCGGCAGGATTGCACATCAGGCCGTAGCGGCAACGACCCGGCGCAAGAGTGAACAGGTCGCAGCTGACAAGGTTTTCCAGGTCCGAAAGCGCCTTTTCTCCGGACACCAGGAATTCTCCCATGTGGCAGGTATCGAAAACCGCGATTGACGTCCTTGCTGCCTTATGCTCCCAAAGTATACCCTTGTATTGAATCGGCATTAAGTAACCGCCGAAAGGAGCCATCCGTGCACCCCACCGGCTGTGCCGCTCAAAGAGCACCGTTCTTTTGACTTCTTCGGTTTCAACCATAGATTCACCCGTTAAAAAACCTTCTATCCTATCGCCGCCCTCAAATCAATATTGTTCCCAGGATTTGCCTTCCGCAGATAGTATCGGATACATATAATAATCCCACGCATTCCGGGTGAATATCGGTATTAAAAAAAGGTTTGAATGTACGTCCATAGTGGAGAAATAGCCATTCCATCCTGAATTCCTTCTAATCTCGAAACAGGATATATGAAGCTTAGTGACGTGGAAAGGATTGCACAATGAAAAAGAATGCGTTGTCGTTTCTTGTGGTTGTTACATGTACCGTTCTCCTGTTTTCTTTGCCGGCATGCAACACCGCGGATAGGGCCGCGAACCGGGAATGGACAGGTTTTGTTCCCTCCCCCGAGTTCTCGCCTCCTTACCCTCCGTTGCCGCACCATTTCAACGACAGTCATAATATTCAGATCCTGTGCCGCGCTCCGAAAGGAGCCATCCAGCGGGCTCTGGCACGGCCTCTCGAGCAGAACGGCGATGAGGACCTGTTTGTGCTTCAGATGGGTTGGAGCCCGGATTGTGAAGGATTCAATGTCCACGAGATCCAGATCAACGCCCCGGTCAAATGGAAGGACAGCATCGGCTCCACGACACTGATCGAGTATATTGACAGTGATATGGGCCTGATTGCCGGGCGTGAAATCTGGGGATGGCCGAAAAAAATGGCGGATATAGTATGGACCGAAACCGATAACGGCTGGACTGTCGAATGCTACAAGCAGAGGGACCAGGGCGGCATTCCGCTGATGAAGGTAGAGTACATCATCGACGGTTCCAATCCTTCCGTCGAGTGGCCGGCAATGATGCCGACCTACCTGGTCAAACGCATTCCCAACGCCTCGCCCGGTGTCCCGCCCCTGACCCGGCTTGTTTGTGTCGGCTGCAACGCTCCCCAGGAGGATTTCCCGTTGCCGGCGGAGACAGCGGAAGCGAAAGACACGGAAGGTACCGCGACCGTTCAGTTCTTCGACGGACCGCACGACCTCCTGACCTTCTTCGGTCCTGCCGAAGTGCTCGGAGCGAAGATGCGCATCATCGAGGGTTCCATGACAGGCGGGCTGGGTTTAGGAGAAGTTGTATACCAGTGGGAGGAGTGATTTTTACTCCCCGCTCAAATCCACAGCCTCAGGCCATGCGACCCTGAAAGGCTATCCCGATTCTGGGAGAATCTTGGTGAAGAGTTCCATTCCGTTTCCCGTTGAAAGCCGTCACAGGGAACGGAAACGGGGGAAAAAAAGTTACAAATACACTTTCACCCCGTTTTACGGGGCACAGGTAAAGCAGCGTCTTCCAGACGTGGTCGGTTAATCGCGGTTGTGGCTGGGAATACAGCCTTATCCAACCACAACCGTGCATTAACCTGCTGTAGACGTTAATAAAGCTTGAAGAACAGCGTCCTGCCTCGCCCGGTGGCGCCTCCCGCATCCGGATCGAACACCATGACGGGTTTGCTGTCGCTCTTTTCCACCGCGAATGCAAGCCAGCCTTCCATCGAGCCGCCCGGCTTTACCGTACCGGCCAGCACAGGTTCGGGGGCCTTTACCTTATCCGACACTCCGGGATATTCGGTCAGGTCCGATGCCAGCGCCACCCATTGAAGCGGCTCATTCCCCAGAGTAAACGTAAGGTTGTCGGACACGGATCGCCCCTTCAGCTCGAATTTGACGCGTGCCAGGATATATTCGAAACCGGCCGCCGGCGCCGGATTGGACGCGCTGGCGGCTTTCAGACGCTTCATCGCCTCATCCCCGCGAACCGTTTCGAGGACGGTAATGGCGATGTCGTAAATGTTCGAATAGACCGACCCGAGTTCTACCATGGACCGCACTCGGGAACCGATAGCGGCCGGGTTGGTTGAAGAATTATCCTGCGCAATCGCGGGGTGGAGAGAGGCGGCGATCGCCGCCGTCAGCAGGATTACCATAAACGCAGCAAGTTTGTTTTTCATACGGACTCTTCTCCTATCTCCATTGGTCCACGGAAGCGCTGCCCACATAGCCGAAATCTCCACCGGACCAGAACGTATTCGTGCCGCCTCCGGTCACAACGATTTCTATGGAAGTCGTGGGTTCGTTGTTGTCCTGGGATGCCATGAAGCTCGAACTGCCTCTTCTGCGCCCCTTATACCTCGACACGGGCACTACCGCATCCTTGCCCCGCTTCAGCCAGCCTGCGTAAGGCTCCACACCCGCCTCGGCCTGCTTCAGCGCATTCGGATTTTCCGACCAGTACAGCCAGCCCGGCGTCCCGGTATTGTCGGCGAGGTACCTGGCGTAGGCTTCCTTCGTCGGGAAGCCCTTGGACGCCACATCCGCCGCGACGATCGGGTCGAGAATAAGCGTAGCCTGGGAAACTCCGAAGGAGAAGAAATGCTCCAGCCATCCCCGGACAACCTCATGGATCGGCAGCGGGGAGTACCACGCAATGTCATTGATGCTCCAGCCGCTGAAGATGCTGACGACACTGTCGGACTTGTCGAATCCCTTCTGCACATGCAGGGGCTTCCAGCCCGCGGGCAGCCCGCTTTCCGTTTCCGGGAAGCAGAGATTGTTGTAATTCAGCTGGTTCCCCTGGCTGCCCAGGTATGTTTCTCCGGGTTTTCCCGATCCTCCCAGGTTTTTGGAGATCAGGGTCCAGCACCTGCCGATGGAGGAATTGGCGCGGCTCATCGGCCCCAGGGCGCCGATGCTTGTGTTCATGCCTATTTCCTCGACAACGGGACCGTTGACCACCACCATTCTTGCAAAGGAGGAAGTGGAACTGAACAGGGACGTGACGCCTTTGGATGCTATGGCCAGGATAGTCGGGAAATATTCCGGCTTGGCGCCGGCCATGACCGCGTTGACCGCCACCATTTCAACCGTGTAATACCAGGCTTCGTGCGGCGGCGACGGGCGCATCTGGCCCACCCATTCGTCCCGTTCGCGGCTGGTGGCCTTCAGCATTTCGTCAACCTTCTCTTCCGTGGGAAGAATAACCGGATTGCCGTCGGTGAATCCCTGTTCATGGAAATACTCCATAAGTTTATCGGGAGTATCGGGCGGCAGCAGCCTCGGGCGCGGTTCCCGTTTTAGAAATCCGCCCTTGGCGTCTTCGGCCGACAGCGGCCGGGTCAGACTGTCATAGATCTCTTCGAGCATCGGCCGGCCGGTAAGCGGATCATTGCCCGCAACATATTTTCGGCAGAGCTCCGCCGGCCTGTCCGTGATCGGGTGAGGCGTATAGGTAATCCGCATATGCGGGATTCCCTTTTTGTAGGCGATTGTTGTCACCAGTTCCTGGAACCTCTGAGTAATCATCGGTACCGCAGGCACTCCCATTCTTTCGAGGGTAACAGCATGGCCGACGACCGCCGGCGAGCAGCTGCTTCAATGGCCCAACAGAACAATGGCGCAGGCATTCTTTTCCTTTATTTCCGCCCAGAGTTTCGGGTCGTCGTCCATATACCCGGCATACTTGTCCCGCAGAATCCAGGTCGTTTTTGGATACTTGGCTTTCAACGCATCGAAGAGTGCCTGGACAAATGGTTTCGTGTTCGGATATTTCGTGTCCACGATGTAGACGGTCCTGCCGTCCAGTGTGGCCGGACGCGGAGCCATGGGAATCTTCCGTATTTCAGGCATAATGCCCCGCGGGTTCATTACGACAATTTTTGCTTCGTCTGCGCTCCATCCAAAGGAAAGAGCGAACGCAGCAATTAGTACAGCGACCAGCGCGCTTATGGTCTTGGTTTTCATAAGTTCCGCCTCCTGCGTAAAAGCTGACTAAATCCAAATTTATTTATACCTGTGTAGGAACAGACAGCTCCTATTGTAGAACAAATACTTCGAAGAACCACCATTCAAACTTCAGTCCGGCTGAAAACATGCATCTACAAAGCAGAGCCGCCTCTTTATCGCACTCTCAGGTCTTATTATGGATTATCGGGCCGGTTGCTTTTATCAGCACACTACATTACCGGTCAACGTTTCGATACAATTCATGGTCCCGTTGTCCCTCAGGACACAAATGTATTTTCCGTCGGTAGTAGGGGTGAGAACGTTTCCGTTTTTTAACCTGGAAAAGCCCGGGTAGTCCGGTTATGCTTAGCCGCCGCTTCGGGCACTTCCGAAGTCGGCCGATGGTACTGTCATTACAAACTTTCGGACCCGTTCTGAAATACCTATGAGGAAACGATGAAACTTAGAATTCTATTGGCGCTTTTTACTGCAACCGGTCTGTTTCTGACGGCCTGCAATCATGAAAAAACGGAATTGAAAACCGTTAAAGAGAAGGCCAGTTACGCGATGGGACAGCAGTTGGTGAGTAATCTTGTTGTTGTTGCGCCCGAAATTGACCAATCGTCCCTGATACAGGGAATAAAAGACACGCTTGCCGGAAAATCCCCGTTGGTCGACGGTCAGGCTGCATTGGAAGCTTTACAGGAATATAACGAGGTACTGCAGAAAGCGGCGGTGGATCGACGGAATGCGGAAGCAGAAATCAACCAGAAAGCAGCCACCGAATTTTTGGAAAAAAACAAACTCAGGGATGGTGTGAACGTTACTGAAAGCGGTCTGCAGTATGAAGTACTCCAGGAAGGATCCGGCGCCAGTCCCAAGGCAACCGACAACGTGAAAGTGCATTATCGGGGTACGTTGCTGGACGGAAAGGAATTCGATTCCTCCTACAGCAGGGGCGAACCCGAAACATTCCGCCTCAACGAAATAATCCCGGGATGGACCGAAGGCATTCAACTCATGACACCCGGAGCTAAATATAAATTCTACATGCCTCCGGAGCTGGCATACGGCGCCCGCGGAGCCGGAGGAAATGTAATAGGTCCGAATTCGGCCCTGATTTTTGAAGTGGAATTGCTGAGCATCGAAGGCGAATAAATAGAATTTTCCCTTAGCAGCCCGTGGTAAAAGTACAGCGGGCCGCGTTCCGAGCGCCGCAGGGGC
>CAZPHK010000028.1:0-34798 GCA_964586015.1 uncultured Acidobacteriota bacterium
TATGGTTCCGATATTTACGTGCGTCTTGCTGCGATCAAATTTCTCCTTGGCCATACTAGCTTCCCCCGGCTTATCTGCAAGGTGTTTATTGTCCTAATTAAATTTCCTAATTCCTTAAATACCCGATCGTTACTGCCCCGGTATTCTTGTTCCTGGAGCCCACGACCAGGATTGAACTGGTGACCTCGTCCTTACCAAGGACGCGCTCTACCGACTGAGCTACGTGGGCTGAATCTCCGCCTTCGCCAAGGCTACGGCGGACAGGCCCTTACGCCTTCGTTTTCCTTCGGCAGGCAGGTAAGCTTGCCAGCCGTAGCTTTAGCCAAGGCCGGCTGAATCCTGGAGCGGGAGACGGGACTCGAACCCGCGACCAATAGCTTGGAAGGCTATGACTCTACCAACTGAGTTACTCCCGCCCTCTGATTATAAATGGTGGAGAGGGGAGGATTCGAACCTCCGTAGTTCCTAAGAACGCTGGGTTTACAGCCCAGTGCCATTAACCACTCGACCACCTCTCCGAATCTCTGCAAAGCATATGTTCCGTCTGCAATGCTTTGGCCATCCGCCCAAATGGAGTCCAGGGAGCTTACAGGTGAGTCAGAACCGACTCGTTTCATGTGCCGTTAAATTGACGCAAATCAGGTTCCGCGAATCTAAAGTCCTACTATCTAACGCGCCCTTAAAATTGGAGCTGGCGAGAGGATTTGAACCCCCGACCCGCTGATTACAAATCAGCTGCTCTACCAGCTGAGCTACGCCAGCATTGGCAAAGTTTTTAGTCTAGCATGCACTTATTATCTCTGCAACTAAAAATAAAAGAATAAGGTAGCCGTATATCGCCTCTCGGAAACCTCCAAAAATCCGGGCTCTGTTTCCCCTCCGCATTTCCCCCAATTTTGGAAAAATTACGCCAATAAAACTTCAAACACCCCGGGTCATTCCGTAAATCCATGCACTGAACGGGGTGGAGTATTTTTCCAGATATTCGGGGTTTAGTCAATTGCTGCAGAAAATATTTCATCACGACGGCATTTATAATAATGTCGGACGGTCGTAGTCGAAGAATCGGAATCGCCAAACTTCAGGGTGCCGGATGTAGTGTCTCGGGAACTTTCCATCGGTTTCATTCCCGTAAATCCTGCTCTGCTTTTAATTTACGCGTTTAATTCAAAAAAAGTGAGGGATTGCTCCGCGATATTATCGGTTAAAGCCAGATGCGCGGGCCGGGTCTATACGTGATAAAGGCTGCTTTTATATCGATCCGCGTGCCTGCGGAACCACCGTATCGTTTGCTCCAATCCGTTCTCCAGCTTAACCTTAGGCTGCCATTTCAAAAGAATCCTGGCGTTTTCATTCGAGGCGAACAGTCGCTCGACCTCGCTCGATTCAGGGCGGCGGCGTCCCGTATCCTGCGTAATCCTGAGCTTTTTCCCCAGGATTTTTTCCGTAAGCGCAACAAGATCAGCCACGGAGTGTTCCTGCTGGGAACCGATCTGAATCGTCCGGCCTTCGACTTTCGGGGCGGATGCGGCGGCAAGGAATCCCCTTGCCGTATCCTTCACGAAAGTCAAATCCCGTCGCGGACTGAGACTGCCCAGCCGGATCGACCGGGATTGCAGGGCCTGAATAATAATGGTCGGGATAACCGCACGCGGGGACTGTCTCGGACCGTAAGTGTTGAAAGGCCTCAGGATAATCACAGGAAGACCGTAAGTCCGATAATAGCTTTCGGCGATCTTGTCGCCTCCGACCTTGGAAGCTGCGTAGGGAGACTGCGGATTCAGGGGGTGCTTTTCGTCCATCGGCACGTAGCGGGCCGTTCCGTAGACTTCACTCGTTGAAGTGTGTACCACCCTTCCGACTCCATATTCGAGGCAGGCATTGAGAACGTTCATGGTGCCCAGCACATTGGTCCGGATCACATCTTCCGGATTTGAGTAGGAATAGGGAATTCCGATAAGGGCTCCCAGGTGGAAAACATATTCGCAATCCCGGACGGCCTTTCGCACCGAGTGAGCGTCGCGAAGGTCGCCGGCCACTATCTGGATTTTTTCAAGGCTTTTTTTATTCAAGTCCTCCAGCATTCCCCAATCGCTTCGCGAGTTATAATGAACGAACGCACGCACGACGGCGCCTTCAGCGAGGCAAAGTTCGCATAGATGGCTGCCGATAAATCCGCCCGCCCCCGTCACCAGTACCCTCGACCGCGACAAGCCTCTCATTGTTCACCTCATACTTGATTCAATATTTAATTAAGCGATCATCCTACAATAAGTTACAGGTAAATCGGAAAGGATTTTCCCTTATCAGGTCCGTTTCGGCGGAAAAATTCCGCAAACAGGTTTCAGACCTATCCCGCGTTTCTCAAGAGGTTCGGCAGCAGGGCCGGAAAAAAATTTATATATGCATTAACTTTCTTGCCGGTTTATCAATCCGTTGTATAATAGAGAGTTATGAAGAAGCTTCTTCTGCAGGTAAAAGAATCGATCCTTTACCCGTCACTCAACACCCGCTTGTTGTCTGTCAGAGCTTTTTATTATTACCCGACAATTTATTAATCGCGTAGGCCGCTCCACCTAACACTATTTCAAAATGGAGTCATAGGGGGATTGATGCTGCAACCCAACATTATTAAACAGCTGGAAAACATCGTCGGCAAAGAAAATGTGCTCACGGCCAAAGAAGATCTGGCGACTTATGCGTATGACGGCACGACAACCTGGTCCCACGCTCCGGATGTTGTGGTTCTTCCCAATGCAACCGAACAGGTTTCAGGGATTTTAAAACTGGCGCACGCAGAAAAGATACCGGTTACGCCGCGCGGGTCGGGCACAAACATAAGCGGGGGTTCTATTCCGGTCAGGGGAGGGATCGTACTGTGCACCACCAGGATGAACCGCATCCTGGACATAAACAAGGCCAACCTGACGGCGACCGTCGAACCGGGGGTCGTCCTGCAGGACCTCAATATCAGGGTGGCCAAGGAAAACCTCTTTTATCCTCCGGATCCCCAAAGTTTTTTAAGCTGCACTCTCGGCGGGACCGTCGCGGAAAATTCGGGAGGCCCTCTATGCATTAAGTATGGCGTGACCAAGCAGTATGTCCTGGGGCTTGAGGTCGTCCTGCCGGACGGCTATGTTCTGAACATCGGAGGGACTACCGTAAAGAACCGGACGGGATACGATCTTTTGCCGCTTTTTACGGGATCCGAAGGAACTCTCGGAATTATTACCAGGATCACCCTGCGCCTGATACCGAAGCCGGCCGCAAGGAAAACCATGATGGCGATCTTTGACGACATGACCCTGGCGGGGGCTGTCGTATCCGATATCCTGGCCAACGGCATCGTGCCGGCGAAAGTGGAGTTCGTCGATAATTTCGTAATCCGCCGGATAGAAGAGAAAATGAAACTCGGCCTGCCGGTGGAAGCCAAAACCATGCTTCTGATCGATGTCGACGGATCTCAGGCAGCCGTCGAAAACGAAGCCGAAAAGATTTTAAAGCTGCTCAATGACGGCGGCGCGAAGGTCGCCCGACTTGCCGAAGACGAGAATGAAGCCAATATGTTCTGGAAGGCGCGCAGCGCCGGCTTTGCGGCAATATACAGCGCCGCAAAAACGGTCATTGCGGAAGACGTCACGGTTCCGCGCGACCGTCTGTCCGATTTCATCAGGAAACTCGACGAAATTTCCAGGGAGTCGGGTTTTGAAATCGTTCTTATAGGGCACGCAGGAGACGGAAACATTCATCCGAGTGTTTTCACCAACAGCCGTGAAAAAGACGACCTGGACCGCCTGCACGATACTCTGACGAAGATCTTTGAGGCGGCTCTCGAACTGGGCGGCACGCTTTCCGGGGAACACGGGATCGGGCTTGAAAAGCAACGGCTGCTTGCCAGGGCCCTCGATCCCAGGGCGATCGAAATTATGAAAAGCATCAAAGCCGTACTGGATCCTGAAAACATCATGAATCCGGACAAAATTTGGGAACGGGAATGAGCGACGATCTTTTAAAGGAACTAAGGCAATTCGAGGATGAAACGGAACAGTGCATGAAATGCGGATTCTGTTCCTTTGTCTGCCCTGTATACCAGGAAGAAAGAATAGAATCGAGCGTGGCACGGGGCAAAAACGAACTGATTAAAGGAATGCTCCGCGGCGAACTGGAACTGAACAGCGAATTGGCCGACCGCCTGTACAAGTGCGCCGCCTGCGGGGCCTGCACGGAAAGCTGTCCGGCCAAGGCCCATATTCCCCGTCTTGTTGTCGCCGCAAGGGCCGATATGGCGCGCAACAAGGGGGTGAAATTTCCCTACGGCTTCGTCTACAGGAACCTGCTGCCCAATCGCAGGCTTTTCGGAAACGTGCTGAAGGCCACGTCCGTCGTACAGTCCCTGTTCATGCCGAAGACAAACGGCACCATCCGGCACATGCCGAACTTCCTGTCGGGCTTGAGCCATGGACGCCAGATACCGTCGATCGCGGGCAAATTCCTGCGCCGTCAGGTGCCGGTTGTGAACAAGCCCACGGGGGGGGAAAAATCCGAATTGAGGATCGGCTACTTCCCGGGCTGCATGAACGAATACGTTACGCCGCATCTCGCCATAAAGACGATCGAATTTCTTACGCGCAGGAACGTGGAGGTCGTAATGCCCAGGGAGCAGAGCTGCTGCGGCGCCCCGGTATTTCTGGGCGGGGGCGATTTTGAAACGGGAAGAAAAATAGCGGATTACAACGTTGCCGCGTTCGAGCCGTTCGATTATGTTGTAACGGATTGCGCCACCTGTGCCTGTGCATTCGAGGAATACCACCGTTTCCTCGCCGACACTCCTGAAAGGCACGACGCCTATTCCCGCTTCCTGGCAAAGATAAGGCACGTTTCCCAGTTCATAACGGAAGTCCTGGAAATCCCGGCTTCGTCCTTTCAGACCCCTGCCGCGTTAAAAGGAAAAAAGATCACGTGGCACGATCCCTGCCACCTGAACCGGCATCTCGGTCTGACAAAGCAGCCGAGGCAGATGCTGCAGTCGCTTGACGGCGTTCAGTATATTGAAATGCCGGACGCCGGCCGCTGCTGCGGGATGGCCGGACAGTTCAACCTGCTTTACTACGAACTTTCCCAGAAGATCGCGGAAAAGAAAATCGACAGCATCGATGCCAGCGGCGCGGACATCGTAGTCACGGCGTGCCCTGGGTGCGAGTTCCAGTTGCTGGACAATCTTACGCGGCTGAAACGCCCCCAGAAGGTCATGACCCTGATGGAAGTGCTGCGGTAGGGGCGAACCAACAGTCCGCAGTCAGCGGTCGGCAGAACGTGACAGAATTTCGGACTCCGACTGAATGGGATTGGTAGAAGGGGCGAACCTTCCGGCTTCGCTTTCAGCTGCGCCGGACAAGTTGTGTTCGCCCGACTTTCGCAGTCAAGTCATTTAGCGTTTCGTTTTCAAACTTATTTCAAGATATACGGATCTATCCTAGGCGAAACTCGGGTTCGCCCCGTAAAAAAACCGTTGCATGTTGAACGTTTACACGTTGCACGTTAAAAACAAAAAGATCGTTGAACGTTCAAACATAAAATTTATAAAAGAAGCTAACTCTTATTCCAATCGTTAAATACGCCGAAACATGCCATAGGGACCTGCCGGTCAGTCCGAAACGTGCAACGACGCTTTAATATCTTTTAGGTTCGCCCCACCTGTTCATTCCACATGGCAATTCATAGGGAAAAATATTATAATTTATATATAACCAGGAAGAATTGGGGGTGAACTGGATTCGACGGGGGTCAAGAGGCTGTAGAGGCATGTCGAGTTGCCCGCGACTCGTAAAAATCGTGGAAATAAACATAATTGCTGACAATCAGTTAGCTCTAGCCGCCTAAGACGGCTACGTCCCGCCGGTCTTGCCTGCGTGATCGGGCCGGGGCGTCACGCAGCAGGCTAGGTTGGAATTCTCGGCCCTGGGATTTCGACCGAAACCAAGGGGCTAGCGGGTTCGGCGCCCCTGCCGGTCCGAACGCTGCGCCCGCGAAACTAAAACGGATCGGATACACATGTAGGCTCTACTCGCTGAAGTCCTTCGGACGCGGGTTCGATTCCCGCCACCTCCACCATCTAACTTATTTATTTCCAATGCTTTAGTTCTTTTCACCTGACACCCAAACCGTGGATCAGCTCTTCTACCATCCTTATAGATATCCCGCAGTTATCAGCTACGGTTCTGAAGTATCTATCGAAGGCTTTGTTCGTTGAGCCCATGATAGCTCTCTTGATCTCCTCTGGAGAGCGGTATTTCCTTAGAGCTATTGCTGAGCTGTGCCTGGTTCCTCTGTATAGGTCCGCGCTGCTTTGATATTGAGTTCATCGCAGCCCTTTTTCCACCATTTGTAGAATATCTTTTACCGAATATCTTGCCTTCATTGCAGACGGCGGACGCCAAGGGATGCAAGCAGGGCCGGTAGGACCATCAGAACCAACGGCAGTTGGACCACCAGACCGGAAATAATGGCGATGGCCAGCGGTTGCTGCATGGCCGAGCCCTGGCCGATGCCCAGAGCCAGGGGCATGAGGGCCAGGATAGCTGCGAAGGTAGTCATGGCGATAGGCCGCATCCGGTTTAGGCCGGAGATGACTAGAGTATCGGCCCGATCCCGGCTGGGAGGCAGGTCGAAAAATTCCGAAACATAGAAGATGCCGACTTCGGTCACGATGCCCACGATCATAGTCATGCCCATCATGGCAGTGATGTTGAGTTCAGTTCCCGTCAGCCAGAGACCGATGAAAACCGCCGCCAGGGCCGACAGGGTAGTGAACAGGATCGCCAAGGCCACCCGGAAACTCTCGTACATAAACAGCAGCAGCAGAAACACCAGTAATACGGCAGCCACCATGACCGTGAGCAGTCCGGTGAAGGCGATCTGCTGCTGGGCGTACAACCCGCCGAGGGAGAAATAAACCGTGCCGGGTAGGAGGTCTGGCCGGGACATTACTTTCTTGACGTCCCGGATCACCGAGCCCAGGTCACGGCCGCTGATGCGACCTGTGACAGCAACCATCCGCTTGAGGTTATCGCGCATGATCTGGGGCTGGCCGGTGATGGTTCGCAGGGTGGCGATGCGTTTGAGGGGTATGATCTGCCCGTCGGGAGCGGGAATCCGCAATCGGTTCACATCGCGCATGGTAGCCCGGACATCGGGCGGGATCCAGACCCGTACCCCCACCATTTTGGGACCCTCCTGGATATAGGTTGTAACCACCCCACTCATCATGTCTGTGATCACCCGGGTGACCGATTCAGGATCCACGCCGGCCAGCGAGGCTTTGACCCGGTCGACCTGGATCTCCAGAGCATCGCCGGCCAGGATGATGCCGTCCTGGACGTCGACCACACCGGGGATGGCGCCGATGGCATCCGCCACCTTCGGGCCCAGCTGCTGCAGCAGGGCACCGTCGTCGGAATAGATTTTGACCTCGATGGGCTGGGGCACCGCCGTCAGGTCGCCGATCAGGTCTTCCATCAACTGGGCCATTTCGACGTCCAAACCTGGAACCGTCTGTTCCACCTGGCTACGGACCTGTTCCATAACTGCATCTATGGGAGGACGGGGGAAAGGTTTGAGCCGAATGAAGTAGTCACCCTCGTTGGCCTCGGTGATGCCGCCACCCAGCTGGATTCCGGAACGACGCGAGTAGGTCTCCACAGCCGAATTGGCCTGTAGGATAGCTTCCACCTGCCGCAGCAAGCGGTCGGTTTCAGTAAGGGATGTACCAGCTTGGGCCCGGTAGTCGAGAATGAATCCGCCTTCGTCCATGGAAGGCATAAACCCTGATCCTACCCGGTGGTAGGCGTACCATCCGCCAGCCAGCAGAGGACCGACGACGAGGATGAATAGCCATGGAAAAACCAGCAGTTTGTGCATGCCCCAGGCGTAACCCTGATGGATGATCCGTGTCAGGAAACCGCCTTCCTCCTGGGCTGCGTCCGCCGCGCTGAGCATGTGGTCCGCCAGCAGGGGAACGGCCAGCCAGGCCACGAAAAAGGAGATGAACAGGCTGGCCGCCATTGTGAGAGAGAGGGCCTTAAAGAAAGCTCCTGTCACTCCCGACAGGAATGCCAGGGGCAGGAAGATAATGATGGTGGAGGCCGACGATCCCTCCAGGGGACGGGTGAATTCCCGCACAGCGTGCATTACCCGGCCGTGATGGTCCTGTGGATGTTGTCGCAGACGGCGGATGATATGCTCCACCATGACGATGGTGTCGTCGATGATCAGACCTACTGCGGCTGCCATCCCCCCCAGGGTCATGATGTTGAAGCTCATGTTCAGCACATGCAATAGCAGCATAGTGGCGGCAAGCACACTGGGAACGGCGATGATACCTATGAAGGTGATCTTCAGGTTGCGCAGAAACAGTAAAAGAATAAGGGCTGCCAGGCCGACTCCAATAATGACGGCATCCCGAACGCTGGCCGCCGAAGCAAGGATGAGCTGGGTCTGGTCGTACCAGTTGGCGATGTGGATTCCAGAAGGGATCTTGTCGTGGAAGTCATGAAGTTTGGTCTTGAGTTCCCGGGCAATCTGAACGGTATTACCGCCCGGCTGCTGGTAGATCTGGAAGATGACGGCATCCTGACCATCGGCGGTAACCCGGGTCCAGTTAGGAGAGACATCCTGCTCGACTGTGGAGATGTCATTGAGGAGGACCAGCCCGTCTCTGCCCGAGCGCAGGACAGTCCGGCCGATTTCGTCGAGATTGGTCAGGCGTGTGTCCGACATGACCAAGTAGAGCTTGTAGTAGTCCTCTTGGCGGCCGACTGCGGTGACGATATTAGCCGCCGACAGGGCGGAGGCCAAGTCGGCCAGGGTCAAACCGAATGATTCGAGCTTGGCTGGATCCACAGTGACCCTGTATTCTTCCTGCTCGCCGCCCAGTACTCCCACCTTTGCTACTCCTTCTACAGTGGATAGCAACGGGCGCAGCTGGTACATAGCAAGGTCACGCAGTTCGATGAGCGAATGGGTTTCGGAGGTCAGGCTGTAGCCCAGCACAGGGAAAACCGTGGGATCCATACGGCGGACATTGAACGTCATCCCGACCGGCAGGTCGGGAACGATCCGGTTGATAGCCGATTCTACCTGCAGCATGGCCGCGACCATGTCCTCCCCCCATTCGAAATTGATAGAAATGTCAGCACTGCCCCGACTGGTAGTGGAGCGGACGCTCCGGACTCCGGGCACAGCCCGGACCGCTTCCTCCACCGGCCAAGTGACCTCAATCGCCATCCGTTCGGCTGGTCGGTCGCCGGCGTCGAGGGAAACAGAGATGCGGGGAAAGCTAACGTTGGGAAACAGGGCCACCGGCAGCTTAAGGCCGCTGAAGACGCCGCCGATAATCATCACAACCAGCAGGAAAAGAATGGAACGCCGGTGGGCCTGCATCCAATCGATCATACTCATTGGAAAACCTCAACGTTCACGGCCATGCCGTCCTTGAGCTCATAATTGCCCAGGATAACCACTTGATCACCGGGATGGAGTCCGGAATCCAGCACCTCAATATTCTGCTGATTTTCCAGGCCAATGGACACCACGTGCTCCACAGCCCGATTGTTTTGGATGCTAAATAGATGGTAGCGGCCGTCCTTGGGTAGCACAGCGCTGCGGGGAACAATAATCCCTTGAGAGGAAGCAATGGTGATCTGTCCCTGCACATATTCGCCTAACAAAAAGTCAGCGGTCGCCGGAATGGTAACAAATACCGACACCAGCCGCGTGACGGAAGATACCGATCGGGAAATCTGGCGGATTCGGCCGTGAAAGGTCCGAGTGCCCGGAACATTGACGTAAGAAATAGCCACCGGCTGCCGTAGCCGGATCTTGTCGATATCCTCGGCCTCGACGCCCAAACGCGCTTCCATCAGGTTGCCGGCTACGATGTCCATCAGGGAATCGCCCGCTGGAACAATGGCCCCTTCCTGGACATGAACAGTATCAATCAAGCCGGCCACGTCGGGAGTGAGAGTGGTCTGGCCGTCGATGCCCCGAACGGTCAGACTGTTCACCTCGAGCTCCGCCTGGCGGAAGTCCTGTTCGGCCTGGAGCATTTGGGCGTTGGTGGCCAGTTGCAGTTTGAAAAGTTCTTGGACGTGCTGATAGCGCTCTCGTGTCAGCCTCACTATGTTCCGAGCCTGCCGGAGTTTTAATTGTGAATCGGGGCTCGGTTCGATTTCCAAGAGAGGATCTTTCAGAGATATTTTCTGGCCGCTATTGACCATGATCTTCAAAACCTTGCATTCGTAAGGAACCGAGACGGTGTGAACGGCGCCCGGGGCGGGGATGATCTGGCCGTAAACCGAGATGTCCTCCGTGAGGGCCCCGGACTGTACCTCGGCTGTCTTTACAATGGCCACGGGGGCCGGGGTGGATAAACTCCGCTCCGGAGCCGTGGAGCGGGCGCTCTCGGAGGGAGTGACGGAGAAGTACCACCAGGCAATGGCTCCGGCAATAGCCAGGAATACGATGAGCTGAATTATCCGTCCAATGTTTTTTCTCAATACGATGCCTCCTTGCCAGCCGGGGGGTTCATGAGTGACATAGCAGCTGCCGTTTCCAGGCCTACGAAGTTGTCGGTCAATGCCTGTTTCAGGTTCAGCTCGTCGATCTGCATGAAAAGGAGTTTGTCTTTCTCGTTGTAGTAACTCAAGACGTCCACGTTGCCTTCCAGAAGGCTCTGGTAGGAGATCCGGACCAGTCGCTCCTGGGTGGTAATGGAAATATCCACAGTCTCAATTTGCCGGCGGAGCGATACCAGGTTGGCCAGCAGGCGAGCTATATCGGCCCGGGTTTCAAATACCCGGGCATTGTACTCGTCGAAAAGTTGCTGCCGGGTGGCCCGCTCCATGGCGATGGCACCCCGGTTGCGGTCGAAAATGGGCAGGCTGATGCTAAGGCTGAAGCCAGTAGTGCCGGTGTTACCAGTATCCCGCAGCTCGGTGAACCCGAAGCTGATCTTAGGAAACTGGGCCCGGATGGCGGCCCGAACCCGGGCTTCCTGGCTGGCATACCCCTTGCGCAAAGCAAGTAGATCGAGACGCCGATCCTCGATATGAGTCATGAAGGTCTCAAGGGTAGGGAGATTGTCCGATTGAGGCGGCTCGATGCCGGATTGCAGGCGTATACTGATGTCCGGCGGCACCCCCAGGGTTTGGTTCAGCGCCAGGCGCTCCTGCTCCCGGGATTGCTTAATGGTCTGGATCACGGTCTGTGCCTGGTGCCAGGACGCTTCCGCAGCGTCGAGATCCATCACCGTCATATTGCCAACGGAGTAGGCCGCTTTGATAGAGTCATAATTGGTCTTCAGCCCCTCCGCCTCCTTTTGGGCCAGAGCTTGCATCCGCTCCAGAAAAATCAAACGGTAGGTGTGCAGACGGGCGGCCTGGGCGACCTGCCACTCCTCCCACGCCACGTCCAGTTCGATGGCCCCGGCCTCGTACCGGGCTGCATCCCGCTCGGCGTTTCGGGTCAACAGAGTACTGGCGTCCCAGTCGAACCCCAGGCCGAATGCGTTGAACGTGCCGGTGGTAGCGCCGCTGGTGGGAAAGTCCATACTGGACAAGAATTGAGGATCGGGCAGGAGCCCGGCCTGGAACACCTGCGCGGTTGCCACCTGCCGGCGGTCCCTGGCCGCCCGGAGAACCGGATTGACGATCACGGCCATCACGGCTGCCTCATCGGGCGACAGGCCGTCCCGGTCGTCCAGGGCCAGTGGCGCGAGCAGGGGATGCTTGATCTCGGAGGCGTGTATCCTGACAGCATCCATGTCCGGCGGACCCAGGACGCGCTGGGTCACAGCGGGGCTCAGGGGGGCGGTGTGATACCGGGCGCAACCGCTAAGGGCGGCAAGAAAGATCACTCCGAGCAGAATCTGGGTTTGTTTCATGTGCTTACCCTTTGCGGTGAGGGGAGCAACGGGGATTTCGCTTCATTCGGTCCCGATCTCTGAAGCGGAACCTGCGTCAAAATGAGATACAAGGCGTTTCAGCGTTTGTTTCTATTCTAGTTTCGCATCTGAATATTCAGAACCGAAAAGCATAATTGAACTTAACGCGAAAACGCGTTTGATTATCGAATCGGTCAAATCTTTTACTTTCCCGTTAGTTTTGGTTCAGCAACAGAAAATGACTCCACATCTGTAAGCATCCGTGTGTGAACTTTCATTTCATCTTAGCATATTCACCTGATGTATTATGCGACAGCAGGCAAAGTAAATTTATTTGACGGGCAGTCAGTCTTCGTCCTCTTCGTCTTCTTCTTTATTGACAATATTCTGCCTCAGAAAACCGCCGACGGCATCCAGCATCACTTCCCTTTTATTTTCATCCTTTTCAAGAAGCACTTCATATTGAATCGGTTCGCTGGCTTTTTCCACGCTTTCAACTTTCACGATATCGCTGCCGTTGAATTGCGATTTAATGGTTTTCAGGACAGGCTCGGGCAGATCGTCTGCGGAAAGCACCGTTTCCGTTACTAGCCATATGCCGTCTGAATCGAAGTTGGCGGATATATCCCTGCCGTTCATCTCAAATTCCGCTTCGTATTCCATATCCGATTCTTTGCCCCAATCGATTTCGCGTGCACCAGGAAACATGGCATTGAAAGTTGCAATTACTTTTTCAGGCACTTTTATTTGCGGAAAGACGAACTCACTGAACAGAACAATAAACAGAATAAAGAAAACTTTTCTTTTCATGTTTGAATCCTTTCCTTTTTAAGAGTATCCATACAGGGTTCCATCAGAAATCCTGGTCTGAGTTTATGGGGTAAATCTGTAAAATTTCTGGAATTTTAGAAATGAATGGAAAATTTATGAGTATTTCCCTGAACGGAATAGGATATCGAAAACCGGTAGAAATCACAGATGCTTTTCACTATTGAGAGACCAAGTCCGTATGAGTCCTGGCGAGTTGAGATTTTTTTAAACCTCTGGAAGAGTTTTTCCGTGTCGCCGCTGAAAGGCATGCCCGTGTTTTCTATGCAGATGCTGTTTTCCTCCACGATTAGCGTAATCATTCCGTTTTGGGTGTTGTGATGAATCGCATTCCCGACCAAATTGCTGAAGAGTATTTCGGCCAGTTCCGGATTCATTTCAACCGCGGCGTTTCCTTTGATGATTTTTTCAATTGAAATATTCTTGAAAGCCATCAAGTCCTTTAAATCGTCTATCAGTTTTTCCAGGCTCTCTGAAACGCAGATTTTTTGAGTCGACGGGAATTGATTGTTCGGGATTTTTGAAAGCAAAAGCAGGCTTTTGTTCAATTTCGATAATCGACTCAGATTTTCCTCCAGAGAATGTACCAGTTCCGCCTGTGCAGCAGTGAGATCGGGGTCCTGCATCAGCAATTCCGCTTTATTTCTGGCTATTGCCAACGGTGTCTGAATTTCGTGAGAAGCGTTTTCGGTAAAGTGCTTTTGATCCTGAAATGATCGAAGGCTATTTTTGATTAAGCAGTCTAAGGTTTCGTTTAATTCTCTGAACTCGGTTATATTTGTATCGGGGAAATAAATTTCATGTGGCTGATCCAGGCGATATTTTCCAGCCAGGTCCAGTGTTGCATAAAATGGGCGCCATAATTTTTGCAGCAGCTTCTTATTCGTATAAACGACGCAAATAAAAAGGACCAAAGAAGGCATTATTACATTAAACAGAACAATCTGCGCCAGTTCCATTCCGTTAATCAATGAAGTCCGGATTGTCAGTTTGAAATTTCCCGCTTTGGTTGAAAAAGTCGTTATGAGTTGGCGCTGAGGCTCCCAATCTTTTTCCACCGGGTCCTGTATCCGTATATCCTCATAGTGCCGCGAATTATCCAAAGGCTGGCCGAATGGCAATTTTTCTATTACATAGTCAGCTTGAGCATCGAAATCCTGCTCCAGTAATTTGGGGTTCTGTTGGACCGCCTCTAAAATCTGAATCTTTCTAGAGTAAAGAAATTCATCTATATTGTGATAAATAATGCCCTTGATGATGAAATAAAAAGCGATCGTCCACAAAAACAGAATAATCAAAAAAGATATTAAGAAGTATTTTATTGAAATGTTGAGTAGTTTCATGACTCAATCAACTTATAGCCCAACCCGTAAACGACCTGAAGGTTGTAGGTCGAATTGAAATCTTTTAACTTTTTTCGAAGATTCTTGATCTGGGAATAAATAAAATCGTAGCTATCCGCCTGATCGATATCATCTCCCCAGATGTGTTCCGCCAGGGACGATTTACTGATGACCCTGTTTTTATTGGATATGAAATATAAAAGAATTTCGTATTCCTTGCGGGTGAGCGTGATTGAACGTTCATTAATCCGCACAGTTTTACTGTCAAGATCAATGCACATATTTTCCAGCGTGATCACATTATTCCCAGAAAAATGCCTTCTGCGAATAACCGCATTCACTCTTGCCTGCAATTCGCTGAGATGAAACGGCTTAGGAAGGTAATCATCCGCTCCCAGATTCAATCCTTCAATTTTATCGTCAAGAGAGTTTTTAGCAGAAACTACGATGACGCCTGCCTGTTTTTTTCTTGTTTTGATTTCGCGAAGAATATCCAACCCATTCCCATCCGGAAGAGAAATATCCAGCAGGATGCAGTCATAATCATACAACCATAGTTTTTCTTCAGCGCCGGCGTATGTATCGGCGATCTCGCACACGTAACCGGATTTAGCCAGATATGATGTGATGCTGCTGAGCATTTCGGGTTCGTCTTCTATAACCAGTAATTTCATGTCGTTAATTTATGCATAAATTTTGTAGAATTTCTGGATTAGAATATTTTTTGTTCAAAGTCAACTTGGCCCATCTCGGGCATGCGACAATCCAGGTAAAAGCTTGTTACATGCTATTTCCTGCTTGGCAAATCTTTATAAATTTTTATCGCTATTATAATTGGTACATCTGAGGGCAAAAGAAGAAAAGAAAATTTACGCACGAAACCATATCGAGAATTTATGGCTGGATAAATATTACAAACGATTGCTTCTTTTAGAGATAAATGTTGCGGAGTTACCGGAAAATTCTAATGAGAAATGCAAATATGACTTAACAAATGTCCCTTCAGCAGCACTTTCATTTATGGAGAAGTCTTTACGACGGATATAAAGAGCTTGCATTCTGTGTATTGAGAGCTGGATATATGCGATTACCGAAGTATTTTCAGAATTACCCGATGGTGTCAAGATGATGTCAGCTAGCTGTAAAATGTTGATTCTAAAGGGCCCGCCACAGTTTCGATTCCCGCCACCTCCACCAGCCTTCGCCAAGGCTTCGGCTGGCAAGCCGGAGTTTTGACGAAGGCCGGTGCCGTCCCGCATCTATATCTTCTCCAGTGCCTTAAGAACCTTGTCGGGCGTTATAGGAAAATCGAGGATCCATTTTCCCGTTGCATTGTATATGGCGGAAGACGTGATGCCCGCCATGGCGGCGCCGATGTTTTCTCCAATCCCGTTCGAGCCGTACGGGCCGTATCCGAGATGGCTCTCGTTAAGGAAGCATTGAACAGTCGGATAATCGTTCATCGTTCCAAGATGATAATTGATGTGGTCGAAATTAAGTCCCACTCCGGTTTGGGGACAATAGATTTTTTCCTCCGTGGCGCTCTTGCCCAGTCCCATGACCGCGCCACCGTACTGTTGCCCCTCGCACCCGCGGCGATTGAAAATGTGTCCAACGTCGTTTACGCAAACGATGTTCGTAACAAACACCATCCCGGTTTCGACATCGACCTCGGTCTCGATGAAATGCGCCTGTCGGCTCATTATGTAGGTCTCCCCCATCATCATGCGCATCATGCCGCCCATCATTCCCCCAGAGCCGCTGGAATCAGGATGGACTATGATGGAACTACCGCCGGCGCCCATGAAACCCATACCTCCGCCAATGATTTCACTCACGGCCGTTTTGTTGTCGGGATCAGCCTTTTCGAAAATCATGCTGTCCTGGATATCAAAATCTTCAATGTCACGGCTTTGATTCCGGTCTGAAGAAGAATCGGGGAATCCCCTGCCTCTCCCTCCGAACATGAACCCGGGCATCATGGGCATGCCGGAGGACGCCGAACCGACGAAATGTTCCAGGATCTTCTTTTTCATCTCCCGTGCGGCCTGTATAAGCTGCGGCATTGCCGAGACGGTGCCCGCCGAACTCGCCGGCTGGGCCAGGCAGTAGGTGCTGTTTTCGACATGCTGCACCTGTATCCGGACATCCTCGTATTTCATTCCCGACTCGGCCGCGACACAACGGCGATAACTGGATTCGGTATCGACCCCCATATCACAGCGCAGCCCGAGAATCGTCAACTTCCCGTCGCACAGCATCAGCCCGGCGCTTGAAGGCAAAGGCATTCCGACGCCCCAGTTCCATTCATTAATGGAAGTAAATCCCATCCCGTGCATTCTTCCATTGGCCAGTTTCCTTGTGCCCGGCGCATGCCATTTCCGGTCCCATTCAATAACCTTCCTCCCTGTTTCTATAACTTCCTTCAGACTGTGCCGCTGCGGGAACCCGTTCTTCTTCTGATATTCGGTAATCCACTCCCAGTCGTGCCCCTGGCAGCCGTCATTGATCAGAGCCACTTCGGTTGGATCGAGTCCGAACTCCGCCGAAACCAGGTCGAACATTATATTGTGGGGAACGCAGCAGGCGGCCCCATGCCGGAAGCATTCCGTAAAGCCCTTGTTGGTGAGAGCCCATGTCTGGGTACCGCGAATATTGGGTATTTTTGTGCATTCAAAGGTCTTGTCGATGCCGGGATTTCTCTGCCCGGTGACATTCCAGTGATATGCCGTGATGGTGCCGTCCTTCCTGGCGCCCACTTTGCAGGCGTAGGTCCCGAATTCATCACCGCCGCAGTAGAAGCCGCTTTCATCGTAGAGCAGCTTCACCGGCCTGCCGGCGGCTCTCCGTGCCAGGATAGCCGCCATGCGAACAAATGCGGTGGAATAGCCGAGCCAGGCCAGACCTCCAAACCACGAGCCCTGATAGGGGAAGGTCACGTTAATCCTGCGCCATTGCGGGGATAGAGAGTCGCTCACATAGGCTGCCCGGTCAGGCGACGGATTGCCCGGGCCGGGCGGCCGGGTAAATCCTCCCGCACCTCCGCGGCTGCCGAAACCGCCCGGTCCCCTGGGGCCGCCAAAGCCTCCGAAAGGCGTGCCGCTGCCGGAATCGATGCTGTTTCGGGGATTGGACTGGTGGTGCACATAAAGATCGATGGAATCGTTCTTCCACTGAGCCACACAAACCATGGCTTCAGTGCCCGCGACGGAGTTCATGCCTCGTATGATCTTGTATTCAATAACCTTGTCCGCCTCCGCAAATCCCTTTTCGACATTGCCGAATTCCCTGTCCTGCGATGAAATGACATTCGGTCCGCCACTGTTTTCCCCTCCAAAGCCTCCCATCCAGCCGCCTCTGCCCATTCCCATACTCATGCGGGTTACTTCGGGCATGATCTTTTGGGCATCCGTACGAGCGGCTTCTTCCATGTCCAGGATGAAGGGCAGTTCCTCCCACTCTATTTTAATGAGTTTGAGCGCTCTATCGCAGATCTCCTCGCTGTCCGCCACCACGACGACTCCCATTGGGTGCTGATAAAAATCGCTTGTGCCTGCAAGGGTGTGAATATTAAAGCCCATGGAGATTTCACTGCCGGGTGCGTCATCTTCCGAAATATCCTGATCCTGGTAGGTCAGAATATCCCTGACACCCACAAGCTTTTTTGCCTCGCTGGTATCCATGCCGACAATTTTTGCTGCGGAGTACGGTGAAGTGAAGACTTTTGCATATAACATTCCGGGCAGGGATACATCTCTGGTATAAATCCCATTTCCCGACACCCTGTCATGGGCATCCTGACGAGTCATCTTGCTCTTTTTACTTTCACTGGATTCCGGCATTACCCAGGTCCATTGTTCATCAGCCATTTAGTATCCCCTTTGCCAGGCCCGAATTTTCAATACGCACCGGAATGCACCCCCAGCGAGAATGCGGATCGGTACGCGTGTATATAAGATGAATACGTTGACCACAAAGAATGTTTCGCTCACGTTACACTGACAGGCATATTTAGATCCATTTCCCCCCTTTGAGACATTAAAGAACCACGCCTTCGTTCAAAAGCGTTCATCAAGGATAAATACGAAAGCGACTGATTCTGTAGGATAGGATACGGTTTCGATTTCGGTCGGTTTATCCGCTGCAGCCTGTGCAAATCTTCGATTCGGTTTTAAGCGAAGACGGAAGCCGGGCTCGAAGCAGCCGCGCACATCATAAATTCTTAAAAAGTCGTTTTAGAAGTATTAAAGCAGATAAAACAGGAATTGACAGACTACGGCCATCAAAATGAGAGCGACGGGATAAACCCCGGTATAGGCCAGAACACATTCGCTTCTGTCGCTCATATCCGTTATGGCGCCGAGAGCGGGAGTGCTGGTCATCGCGCCCGATATGGATCCGAGGGTTGTGAGAATATCCTGCTTGAATATGAAGTGGGCCAATATCAGGCCGCTCGCCGCCGACACAATGGTAACGGCAGCCCCGGCGATCAGGATTGTCGGGCCGGATTCTGTTAGGATTTTGATTATAGAACCTCCCGCCCCGGATCCCAAACCGGCCAGGCAAAGGACCAGTCCCAGCTGCTGAAGTATATACTGGGCCCCTTTCGGGGTTCGGATATTAAAGGGGCCGATACGTCCGAAATGAGACAGAATCAGGCTGACCAGGAGAGGCCCGCCGGCCAGTCCAAACTTGAAGGAAGCCCCACCCGGAAGGTCGAACTGCTTGTAGGCGAGCAGCAGGCCGAGATAAAGTCCTACCGCCAGCGCCAGTATGCTCGTTTCATGAATCCGTTTTTCCTGCTGTCCGGCCAGTTTGACGAATTGCTCGCATTCGGGCCGCGCGCCGGTTACCCGGATAACGTCTCCCACCTCCATGACGTAGTTCCCCGTCGGCACAAAATCGAGATCCTCCCGGAAAACACGACTGATGACAACCCCGTACCTTTGTGTGACCTGGAGTTCAAGCAGGCTCTTGCCGGCAAATTCGTCGCTTGAAAGAGCCACGTCACGGGCAATGACATCGGTTGCCTCGACGAGATAATCGCAACGTGTTTCCTCTCCGAGAAAGACAGCCAGCTTGTTGAGCTCCTCCTCGCGCCCAACGGCAGCCACGACATCGTTCAGCTGCAGTTCGAAGTCCCGATGTGCCGGCAGAACTCTGTTGTTCCGACCGATCCGGGTCACGTTCACTTCTGTAAACAGGTGAATTTGAAGCTGCGCCAGCGTTTTACCGGCGCATCCGGGATTTGTCACCTTGAACTGACGCTTCCGGAGCCGTAGGTTCTGCTTTTCAGTGGTCCTGAGCCGCTCTTCTTCTTTCCTTATGTCGATACGCAGGATGCGGGGCACGATTTGAACCAGGAGCACGACGCCGATAACGCCCAACGGGTAGGCAATCCCGAATCCGGCAACAACCGACGTGTCGCCGGCAGCATCCATGGCGGCGGCCAGTCCGGGAGTGCTGGTCATGGCTCCCGCATACATTCCAAGCGCCAGGGCGGGATCGATTTTAAAAAGAACCGTGATCAACCAGGTGATAAATGACCCTGTGACGATTACACCGATGCCGATCTTCGCAAAAACGACACCCCGCTTTTTAAACTGATTGAAAAAGCGCGAACCTCCCTGAAGGCCGATTGCATAGACGAAGAGCACAATCCCCAACTCCTGAACTTCCCCGGGAATGCCGATCCCGAAGTGTCCGAATAACAGGCCGACAAATAGAACTCCGGATGCCCCCAGCGAGATGTTGGCGACTTTGATTTTTCCGATGGCGGTGCCTATGGCGATAATCAGGAACAGGTTGGCAATTGGATGTGAGAAAAAAGATTCGATCATATAGACAGGCTGTTTGCTGCGCCCCCTTCTCTTCCGCGTGTATACGATAACTGACGGGCTTCTTCCGGCGCTTCCCGGCCGCACTTCAATCGGTAATTCTTACTGAAACGTACCGACTTTTCCAGAGGGTTTTTTCCCTGAGTTGTGCTGCTGCAGATGATTTTTTAATGAAAACTTTCTTTATCCGCACGACCCGGAACATCATAAATTCTTAAAATCCCGGGCGGACACACTTGTCCGGCTTCGCCCCTACAACTGAATAAAGAAACGTGATGTCTGCAGACAGGAGCGAGCAGGTAATATTCAGAAGTGACGATAAACGTCCTTGCGGTGACCGATGCGAATGACGCGAACAATAAGCGTTGTGGTTTGGGGGGAGTAGATAATCCGATAATCCCCCACCCGGATACGATAGTGGTTCTCCTTACCTCTGATCTTCTTGAACAGGAGCACTTCCGAAAGAGGATCTATGCTCAGAATCTCCAGGGCTTGATCTACTCTTAACCGCACAGATTTCGGCAGTAGTTTGTATTCTTTATAGGCTGATTTCTGGAACAGGATTTTATAACGGGATTTAGGCACGTTTTTTCCACTCGACGGTTTCTTCCAGCTCACGTTCTTCAATAATCTCTTTGTCCATCTCATCTTCCAGCAACTCGACAATTGCGCGTTCCACCAGATGATTCATCCGCAGCCCTCTCTTTTTACAGAAACGTTCAAGAAGATCTTTGGTGGGTTTCGTTAACGTAGTGGAAAAATTGACCGTTTCAACAGGCCTGGCCATATCGTCACCTCCATATCTATCATGAAGTATCATTTATAAAAATGATTGTCAATGTTGGAGATGGATTCTTTATTGGAAAGAGCATTCAGGCGATCTTACCGGTGCCGGATCAGTGTTATTCGACAGCTGCCGGTTTGATAATTTGATAATTTCCGCTCAGGTGCATCAGGCTGAATAAATACAGGAAACCGTCATAGTATGGATCAAAGTATCCGTCCTCATAGGGTTCAAGTTTGGCGTTCCAGACCGCGTCGACAAATTTCCAGCTCTTGGCCTGGGTTCCCATGATGGAAGCCGCGGCTGAAGTGGAAACCAGTCCGAGCGAATGCCGCAATTTCCGGTACCCGCCCGCCGGAAGTATCCACTCCGGAAGCGTTCCGTCAATGTTGTACTGGTCTTCAAAAGTATCGAGCCCTCTGCAGTAAAGAAAGTTTTGAATCCTGTTGCAGTAATCCTTCTGCCATTCCCTGTCCCTGGCATACCACGAGTAGTCCATCGCGATGTTCATCGGCACCCGCCACGAATCAAAGCGGAAAGCGGGCGGGATAAAACCGCCTGTCGGAAGCTTCCCGCTGTATTCGGTAATGTCCGGATTGAGGCCGGTTTCCGGATGGCAGACCACGTGCAGAAATGCGCGGGCTTTATCGGCGCAATCACGGTAAAACTGTTCGTGGCCGTCCCGGGCGTACTCCGCCCAGATTTCAAAGAACGCAGGTACATAGTAGGAGGGATCCGTCGTGTTGTACCTTTCCGACTCGGGGACGAAACTGATTTGCTTGTGTTCTACATTGAGTATGTTATTTATCCCCTCCGATCCGTCCTTGCTCCACATCGCATCCAGGATGCGCCTGGCCTCGGCATAATAATTGATGCCTGTCTCATTGCCCCAACGATTCGACGCAAACAATAAGTCGGTTACAAAATATAATTCGCCGTCGGAAGCGGTTCCTTCGGAATTGTGTTTGCCCGTCTCGGGATTCACGGACCATGCAAAGTAACCGTCCCGGGGACCGCCCTGATGCTGCATGTATTTTTGAGTCCATCGCCACAGTCGGTCAAAGACGTCTTTTTTATTGAACTGGACCGCTACCATCATCGCGTAGGAAAGGCCTTCCGTCCGGGCGTCGTGATTTTTCAGGTCGGATACGTAAGCCATGGAATCGCCTACTTCAAAATAAATCCCGTCGGGACTTTCGAAGAGATCCCGGTAGGCCTTGGCCAGTTTGGCGTCGATTTCTTTCCGTGTATACCCGGCCTCCAGAAATACGTTGCGGTATCTGCCTGTTTCCCATGCTCCCTGTTCCCATGGCTTCATTTTGCCCCTGGGATCATTCACGTCCTTTTTACAGTCATCTGCCGAGTTCACTCCCAACGGGACGCAAAGAACAATGAGAGCAATCAAAAAAACAGCTTTTGACATTTACACGACTCCTTCCTTCCCATATAAACAGGCGTCATTGTAAATTCCTGCTTTATAACAGAGACAAACCTGTTCAGTTCTTTATGAACGGTTTTTGCCGCCAAGTGCCTCCTTCAATTTATCCGATATAATTTTTATTAAGGCCCCCGTTTCGACACGACGGGTCGAATCAAATGACTGAGGCGGTCCGATTTGAAATTCATGCGGGCTGTTTTCGCCCGTATCCGTCTCACTCCTGTTAAACCGCATGTTCCCTTTTATACCGCCTTCTTCGGTCAATGAAACATCCAGCATGAAATATTGAAGCTTTGACTGAAGAGTCTCCGGCGGCCGAAATACAAAACGCGTCGCCGAGACATCCGGGATGTATTTTCTTCCCTCGGGAACCTCAATAAATTTTGTGTCTTCTTCAACAGCCTCAATAATTTTTTGCAGCACTTTAGACAACTGCACATTAATATTGAAATCCGCCCTTGTGACGGACGATCCGGAAGTATTGACGGCAACACCCAGCCGCCAGCCGGACTCTCCCGTCGAAACACTGCAGTTGGCGGGAAGCTGAATTTGGAAAGGAAATTGGCATTTCATCCCGGGCAACAGTACCAGATCATTGACGACGGCAATACTGCCGTGCTGACGATGCCGGCTGGCTCTACCGGCCCTATTTCCAGCGCCCGACAAATTCTCAACCCAAAATTCCTTCAGGTTTATGGTGATGGACCCGACACTTTGCCTGTAATCCGGAGCTGTTATCAACAGCTCGCCTTGAATCGATTCGGATGGGTAATACGCGGAATCCAGGGTGGCAAGATCTATTCGGGGGCCGCCTATTTTCAGTATCCTCTTAATAAACCTGACTGGATTCATTCCGGACCTCACAGAAACGCGACGACTTTTCGACAGGTTATTCCGTAGGGGCGAACCTTGTGTTCGCCCTTGTTCCGGCCTCGTCGACAATGTAAGAGCGAACCTTCCGCCTTCTCTCTAGCCGAAGCTTCGCTTCGGCCGGGCTACGGCGGACAAGTGTGCTCGCCCACCGCAACGAATTTTATATTTCGTAATTTCGCAATACATCCCCGGGAAACACCAAGCCGCCTCATTATACATGATCCCGTGAATCGCCGCCATCGATCCCTCCATCTTCTGGGTAATGATTATTCCCGGTGCAGCCTGTCGGGAATATGCCGGAAAATTAAACGATTCATGCTCCTATTCTTTTTCGGTCGACTTGATATACACTAGGCCGGAAATCCTGAATATGCTGGACGGGTGCATGTCAACGTGCGGGATTTTTATAGTTTGCAATTTCAATGCCGGAGGAATTTCTATCGTGAAACGCTCTGCATTCGCAGCTTTATATATCCTCCTGGTCGCCGGGATACTCCTGGGCCAAAACCAAGCCGAAAGAAAGGAAAGCGGCAGGGACATTTTCCGCTCCACATGCGCAGCCTGCCACGGAGCCGACGGAAAGGGCGCGGCCGACAATTTGCGCGGTTTCGAAAAACCGGACACTTTCCCGGACTTCACGGACTGTATTGCCACAGCTCGGGAAGCCGACACTTTCTGGAGTGCCATCGTGCATAACGGCGGACCGGGCAGAGGATTCTCGGAGATCATGCCCTCTTTCCGCGAAGCGCTTTCGGACGATGAAATCACGCAAGTCCTGAAATATGTAAGGGGATTCTGTCGGGAGCCCGCTTTCCCCCGCGGCGAGTTGAATCTTCCGAGAGCCCTGGTTACCGAAAAAGCCTTTCCCGAGGATGAAATGGTGCTGGATTCGGCATTCAACACGGAAGGGGATCCCTCCATTACCAGCCGGGTCGTTTATGAAAAAAGATTGGGGCCCAGGGGGCAGCTTGACATTGTCGTGCCCTTCGAGTTCCAGAAGCCGGAGGGGAGCGAATGGCAAAACGGCGTCGGAGATATCGTCGCCGGCTACAAGCACGTCATGCTGAGCAACCTCCGCACCGGTTCCATACTCAGCGTTTCCGGGGAAACCGTATTCGCAACCGGGGATGCCGCGCGCGACATGGGTAAAGGTGTGACTGTGTTCGAGCTCTTCGGCAGTTACGGCCAGCTTCTGCCTAAAAGCTCCTTCATCCATTTTCAGACGGGAGTCGAACTCCCGGTCGACACTGAGAGAGCAAACCGGGCCGTATTCTGGCGGACGGTCCTTGGCAAGACCTTTGCCCCCGACAAGGGATTGGGGCGGCAGTGGTCCCCTATGGTCGAAATTCTGGCGGACCGCGAAATCGCCTCCGGAGAGCGGATCAACTGGGATATCCTGCCCCAGTTCCAGGTAACCCTGAGCCGGCGCCAGCACATTCGGGCGAATGTAGGTGTACGTCTTCCGGTAAACGATTTTGGACCCAGACCCACGCAGGTGCTTTTTTACCTGATGTGGGACTGGTTCGATGGAGGCCTGAGCGATGGATGGTAAAAAACTGCCGGGAAAACCCGGCTTATTCTTCCTCTTGATACCGGCGGTTGCGTGGCTGGGGACATCCGCATGGAGTTCCGAAAATCCCGTCAAATCGCCGGTGCCGCACTTCCAAACATCCGACCGGTGTGTGGCGTGCCACAACGGATTGTCGACACGCACAGGCGAAGACATTTCCATAGGCCTTTCATGGCAGCCCACCATGATGGCAAACTCCGGCCGGGATCCCTACTGGCAAGCCGGCGTCCGACGCGAAACCATCGACCATCCCGAGTCGGGCGCGGCGATAGAGGACGAGTGTTCCATCTGTCATATGCCGATGGCCCGTTTCGAGTCGCATCTCGGCAACAGCGAAGGCTCTGTTTTTTCGCATCTCGGTTTTCTTCCGGATGTCCGCGGGGACCGGCTGGCGGCAGACGGCGTTTCGTGTTCGCTGTGCCATCAGATCAGCCGGGATAAACTCGGAACGAGAGAGAGTTTCGTGGGCAACTTCGTAATCGGCGGCCCGGATGTCCAGGGAAACAGGATCGAATACGGCCCTTATGCCCCAGATTCCGGCCACGCCAGGATTATGAGGAGTTCGACCGGCGGTTTCCAGCCCGTGGAATCGTCCCACATCCGCCAAAGCGAAGTATGCGCCACCTGCCACACTCTTATCACCAAAGCCCTCGGACCGGGAGGCAAGACGATCGGCGAGCTGCCCGAGCAGGTCCCCTACCAGGAGTGGCTGCACAGCGGGTACAGCGATAAACGCAGCTGCCAGTCCTGCCATATGCCCGTGGTCGAGGAAGATACTGCCATTACCAGCGTGCGGGGCGTGCCCCGTTCGGGTGTCTCGCGCCACCGGTTCCCCGGCGGCAATTTTCTTATAATCGGAATCCTGAACCGCAACCGCTACGAGTTGAGCGTGCAGGCGTCGCCGGACGGGCTTACGGACAACGTCGGAAGAACAAAAGAGCATCTCCGGTCGGAAGCGGCGCGAATCTCCATCGAAAGCCTGGCGGTGAGAAACGGGCGACTGGAGGCCGATGTGACTGTACGGAACCTCGGCGGCCATAAACTTCCTACAGCGTATCCCTCGCGGAGAGTCTGGCTGCACCTGACGGTGCAGGACCGCAACGACAGCGTCGTGTTCGAATCGGGGGCGATAAATCCTTCGGGCGCCATTCCGGATAACGACAACGACACGGATGCGACAAAATTTGAACCGCACTATGCAGAAATCCGCAGCGCGGGACAAGTGCAGATCTATGAGGCAATCATGGCCGACAGCAGCGGCAGCGTGACCACCGGGCTGCTCCACGCGGTCCGTTACATAAAAGACAACCGTCTGCTCCCGCTTGGATTCGACAAGAAAACCGCCGATGCGGACATTGCCGTTGCGGGCGGAGCATTGGACGACGCCGATTTCGGCGGCGGCGTCGACCATATAAGATACTCGATCGATCCGGGGAACGCGCGGGGCCCCTTCCGGATCAAAGCAGAGTTGTGCTATCAGCCGATAGGCTATCGTTGGGCAGCGAATCTGAAAAACTACGATGCCTACGAACCCAGGCGCTTTACGGGCTATTTCGAAGCGTCTTCGGCTGATTCAATGGTGGTGCTGGCCGAAGCCCATGCGGAGCAGTAGAGCACAGGATGCTCAGGAAGGTATTGAATCCCGAAAGCACTATGGCGCCGCCCGGCTACCTTCTGTCGGTTTCACTACAGGCGGAATAACTGCTATTGCCCGACCAGAACGCATTTCAGATTTTCCTGATCGCGTATCAGCAGCTTGCCGTCAACAAGGGCTATGGGAGCCCAGTTCTCGCCCGGCTCCAGCAGTACGGCGCTGGCCAACGGCTTGAAACCGGACGGATCCGGTTCGATAAGATACAACATCGTGCTGCCGTCAACACTCAACAGCAAGCCGTCGGCGAGTACGGATCCCCCTTTATTGAAAAGCGGATCCTCGCCCGTCTTCCACTGGACCTTGCCGTCCATACTCATGCATACAAGCCCGTCGCTTCGCTCGTTGATCGTGTACTGGGCGTAAAAATAACCCTTGTACAGAATCGGCGGCTGCGTGTGGGAGCCGAAATCTGGATTTTTGTACAGTTCCGCAACTTCGTAGCCGCTGCCTTCTTTCTTTTGAACCTTTATCATGGCGGCGCCCGCACTGTATCCTCCGGTGATGAGAATCCGTCCCTCACCGGCGCCCACCGCGTCAGGAATGGGAATTCCGCACTGCCAGTTGCCGTAGCTCCACAAAATTTTCCCGCTAAGCGGATCGAGACCGTAGACGGTGCCCCCGCTGGCGCTGCGGCCTCTTCCCATGGAGGCCGTTATCATTATCAGGTGATCCTCGCCGTTCACTTTTACTATTGACGGCGTGACATATCCGGCGTTGCCGGACAGAGCGGGCGACTTCCATTTCAGTTTGCCCGTCAGCTTGTCATATGCGACGACGCCCGTCTGAGATGTTTGCGGCGCCACGATCAGCAAATCGCGATAAATCAGGGGATTCTGGGTTATTCCCCACCGGGGCAATTGATCGCCGCCGAAATCCTTCCATATATTCTTGTTCCATACGGGCTTGTGGGTACCTGTGTTGAGGCAGTACAGATCCCCCAGCGGTCCGCACGTATAAACGTTGTCGCCGTCGACAGTGGGAGTAGTACGGGAGCCCGGATGGTGAAAGATGTTCGGGGCGGCATAGGCAAAGTTCCACAACTCTTTGCCGCTGGAAAAATCGAAACACCGTAAATTGTCCCCGACTTTTTCGTCTCTGTCGAGCAGATAAACCTTGCCGTCTCTGACCGCCGGGCCGCCGTAGCCGACGCCGACAGCAACCGTCCAGAGAACTTTCGGCCCTTCTTCGGGCCAGGTTCGCAGTATGCCCTTCTCCGTAGACTTAGCGTCCCTGTCGGGCCCAAGATATTGCGGCCAATCCGCAGCAGAGGCACAGGCCGCGGATAATGAAATTATTGCCGTTATGAGTTTTGCCTTGGCTTTCATCGTCAGACTCCTTTTCTGTTGATGCAGAACACATCCCGCTCACGGGTTTCTTTATGAATGCGTCAACGTTTATACGACGGACAAAGTTACTTTTCAGATCCGCCGGCGCTCCCCGTGATTGCATAGAGATGCTGGCTTGTCATGATGTACAGAACTCCATTCGCCGGTACAGGAGTTCCGTAGATTGCGTAGCCCATTCGGTTCTCAGAGATCTGCATCATCTCCCTTCCGGCCTTGAGGACGGCGACATCCCCGTCCTCGTCCCCCAGGTAGACGTTGCCGTCGGCAACCAGGGGAGAACCCCAGACCGAAGCCATCGCGTCGAAAGTCCAATAGGGTTTTCCGGTTCCGGCATCCAGGCAGTGCAAAAATCCATTAATGTCGGAGAAATAAACCAGGCCGCCGGCAACCGCCGCTGTCGAAATGGAACGGTTGATTTTGTCATACCGCCAGACCAGTCCTGTCTCGGATATATCGCCCCGCTGTGCGGGATCGATGCAATAGGCATGTCCGATGCCTACGCCGCTGTCGGGATCCTGCCCCACACTCATGAACACCTTGCCTTCGTAGAATACGGGCGTGGCGACGCCGTAGTTACGCGTTTTGGGCCACTCGGCGTCTTTGGGATTCAAATCGAACTTCCAGATATTTTCACCTGTTCGCGCGTTGAAGCCGTAAAGCCAGCCGTCCCCTCCCGCGAAAAACACCTGCTGAACTCCATTCACTATGCCGAGAGCAGGAGAAGACCATTGGCCGTGAAGGATATTTTCACCGGGAGAATTATCCTGCCAGACGACCTTGCCGGTGTCTTTGTTGACGGCAAGAAAACTGGGGGCTTTAGGCGCGGGAACCTTCTCGTCGTTGCTGTCCCGTCCGTTGGAGGTCCCGATAAAGACCAGATCCTCCCAGATGACGGGTGATGAATTGGCCATGAACAGGGGGAACACGCCCAATTCTTTTATCATGTCGAGCTTCCAGATAATGTCGGCCTCGCCCGGACCTTTATAGGCCTCATCCTGAAACGGACCGTCATTTTCGCCGTCCATGAATCCCTCCGCGTCGAGACAAACCAGTTCCGCACGGTTGCTCACGTAATAAATCCGTTTCTCTTCCACGGCAGGAGACGAGCAGACCCCCTGATCGGCAAAGTCGTTTTCCCACCCGGAATCCAGCTTGTCCGTCACGGCCTGCCACAGAAATTCGCCGTCGGATTCCCGGAAACACATAAGCACGCCCTTGTCGCCTGTAATTGCCGGATCCCGGGGATTTTGATTGTTGGTGCCGAGGAAAATCCTCCCGCCGGCAACGACCGGATTACCGTAGGAGGTCAAGCCTATTGGCACCTTCCATTTAATATTTTTCCCGGTGTCGATATTCCAGGATTCAGGAAGGTTCTTCATGGGGGATGCCATGTTGCGTTGTATCGTACCGCCCCACATCGGCCAATCCTGAGAGAACAACGGCAACGAGGCTGCAGTGAAGAGATAGAGAAATAAAAAACTGTTTCCGGCGCGCATATTCCGACTCCGTATTCCATGCCTCTTGGAAATTCCGACGTCCCTGTTTCCGTTCAAGTCACGGTATTCCAAGGGTAAATTCCAGTATACCGGCCAATAATGCCATAATCACCAGCAAAACGTGGTTTGCAAAGGTGAAAACTCCTGTTTGTCCTTTCTATCGGCCCCTGTACTTGGCGCGCGGAATGGAATAAAATTGAAGCATTCGATTTTGGTAAGGCATGGTTATATTCAGGAGCACCTGTACGACAGATATGGGTTTTATGCGAATTCAACGTCACTTGGGACTTGAAAAAACCCAGAGATCCAAACAGTAAAAAAGGAGAAGTTTATGTCACGCGTACGTTATTTTGTTTTGGGGGCGATTCTTCTTGCCGCCGCCGCTTGCGGAACAATGAACAAGCAAGGGGCCGAAGAGCAGACGCAGGAAATCCAATCCGCCCCGGAGGCTGCGGCCCCGGCCGATCAGGCCGCACCGCAACCGTCTAAGCCTGCGACAAAATCCCCGGAGACCGCACAACCTGTTCCCGCGGAAAAAAGCACTCCGAAAACCGAGGCCGCGGCACCGCCGCCACCACCGCCGGCTCCTCCAGCACAACCGGCGCCTCCGGCTCCCGAGCCTCAATATGCCTCTCTGACCGGCGGCACCATTATTCCGGTTCGGTTGCAGGATCCGTTGAATTCGGGAGTGAATCAAAGCGGGGACATTTTCCATGCAATAGTCGATCAGGATCTGCTGTCAGGGAATACGATAGTAGTACCCAAAGGAAGCATCGTGGAAGGCAAGTTGACCTCTGTGGCAAAGTCCGGAAGAGTCCAGGGCCGCGCCGCAATTTCGATGCAGCTCATTTCTCTCGAGATAGGCGGAAAGTCGTACCCGATTGAGACGGAGATCCTCTCACTGGAAGCGGAACCGACCAAGAAAAAGGACGCTACGAAAGTAGGCATCGGCGCCGGTCTTGGAGCGGTCATCGGCGCCATCGCGGGCGGCGGCAAGGGTGCCGCCATTGGAGCCGCGGCGGGAGCCGGTGCCGGAACGGCCACGGTATTGGCCACAAAAGGCGATGAACTGGATTTCGAGCCGGAGCATCCTTTTGATTTCACGCTGAGCCGGGATTTGAGCATTCGGATTCAATAGAACTGTTCCAAAACGGCGACAATGTTTGTAGGGGCGAACCTTCCGGCTTCGGTCTAGCTACGCCGGACAAGTTGGTGTTCGCCCCTACATTGCCCCATACAATATCTGCGTAAATTCCAGCATGAATTCCCCGTAAAAGCCGAATAGAATTGTTGTATGGGAAAAGCGCCGCTGGTTGAAGTCGTGATAGAGGTCCCGAAAGGAAGCATCGTAAAACGCCGCTCCTCCGGCCGGTTGGACTTTATTTCTCCGATTCCCTGCCCCTTCAATTACGGATCGATCGATTCCCTGCCCGGCCCCGATAACGATTTATTGGACGCGGCGGTTCTGGGGCCGCGCCTTCGTCGGGGCACGCGCCTGACCGTCCCGGCTGTAGGCGCCATCCGAATAACCGACCGCGGTTTGCCCGACGACAAGATCCTATGCAGCAGCAGGCCCGTCGGAGTACTGAAACGGTTCCTGATTCTTCTCTTCTTCAAATTCTATGCAAAGTGCAAGGGCCTCATAAACTTCTGGCGGGGCCATTCCGGGCGGAATTATTGTCACGGTTGGCAGGATGTGGGAGAGACGCTGGAAAGAGCCGCAATTCGCAAGGCCGGTGGTTCCGTAAACTTCCGGCCGTTGGAATAAACAACAATCTTGCCGGAAGAATCATTCCCCTTGGTGCACTTTAAAAAACCTCATGTATAATAATGAACCCGGGGCACGGTATCCCGTGCCCTTAAAATATCTTAACGGAAAGGAACCGGGAATGGATTCGATGCTTTTCGCAAGCACCAACCGACAGGCGCCGGAAGTGACCCTTGCCGAGGCCCTGTTGCAGGGACAGGCTCCGGACAGGGGACTCTATCTCCCGGTGACCATTCCCCTGTTTACCCGGGAAGACTTCGCCGCCATGCGCGACCGGCCCTATCCCGAGATTGCCTCGATCGTTCTGAGAAAATTCACCCGCGGCACCTTTCCGGACGATGCCGTGGATGCCATGTGCCGCCAGGCATACAATTTTGAAGTGCCGCTGGAACAGGTGGATTCCCAGCGACACATCATGCGCCTGGATCACGGTCCCACTGCTTCGTTTAAAGATTTTGCCGGAAGAATGATGGGACGCATGTTCGGAAAACTGCGTGAAAACGCTTCAAACCGCCTGGTCATTCTCACGGCGACGAGCGGAGACACCGGCAGTGCGGTGGCCCATGCTTTCTACCGGATACCCAATATCGAAGTTGCGGTTCTGTTCCCTCCCGCCGAAGTCAGCGAACGGCAGAGAAAACAGATGACCACACTGGGAGGAAACATCACCCCGATCGCGGTGGAGGGCAAATTCGACGATTGCCAGGCCCTGGTAAAGCAGGCTTTTGCGGACAGCAATCTGCGCGGCGTTCAACTGACCTCGGCCAACTCCATCAACATCGGCCGTCTTTTGCCGCAGATAGTTTATTATGTCTATGCCGCGGTCCACGTGGCGCCGGAAAAAGATCCCATTATCATATCCGTTCCTTCGGGCAACTTCGGCAACATGATGGGCGCGCTGCTGGCTTTGCGCATGGGCATTCCCATCAAAAAAATCGTCATTGCGACCAACACCAACGACGAGGTGCCGAAGTTTTTCGAAACAGGCGTGTACCGAAAAATCGTGCCTTCCCGGCACTGCCTGTCCAATGCCATGAACGTGGGACATCCCAGCAACTTTGCGCGTGTGCTGGCCCTTTACGGCGGATGGATGGATGAAACCGGCATGATCCGGAAGATGCCCGACATGGCGCGGTTGAAAAACGAGTTGTGGGCCACGAGCGTCAACGATGACGACACACGCCGGACGATAAAAAGCGCGTGGCAGAAAGATCGTCTGTTGCTGGAACCGCACGGAGCCACCGGATGGCTCGGACTGCAGCGATACTTCGACGAAAATCCGGATTCCTCGACCGCGGTTTCCATTGAAACCGCCCATCCGGCAAAATTTCCGGAGGAGATAGGAAAGCTTTTGGGCTTCTCTCCCGAAGCCCCGTCCAGTCTGGCCAAGGTAGAGCAAAAAAAAGAGAGCTATTTGACCATGCCGGCCGATTACCGATCGTTTCAGGAACTGATCCTGGAAAGATACGGCTCATAAAGAGCCTGTCGGCCCGGGACGCCAGGACGTTGGCAAGTTTATAGGTTGGCAGGTTGACAGGTTCTGTTTACGGGTTATAAGTTACAGATTTCCTTGGCCTCGGCGCTGAACCCGCAACTTGTTAACAGAACTCGGCAACCTGTGAACCTGATAAACTATGAACGGCATACGGGCTCCCGAGTCACAGACGTTCAATCCGGCTTAGCTAAAAGCAAAACCGGAGGCTTGGCCGGCTTCCGGTTTCTTGTTTTCCTTTGGTAGACAGCGGGCCGGCGACAGATCCCACTGCTATTAAAAAACCCTGGGACTCATTCTATGAAATACGTCATTTTCCTTGGAGACGGCATGGCGGATTATCCCATCCCGGAGCTGAACGGGAAAACCCCCCTGATGGCGTCGAAAAAGCCCGCGATGGACTGGATCGCGCGCCGGGGGCGAACCGGTCTGTTTCGAACAATCGAGGCGAACATGATGACCGGATCCGCTATAGCCAACATGTCGGTCCTGGGCTATAACGCCGCGGAACTCTTCCACGGCACGGAAGGACGCGGAGTTCTGGAAGCGGCCAGCCTGGGCATCGACCTGGAGGATAACGACCTGGCCTTGCGGATCAACCTGATCTGCATAGAAGACGGAAAAATTCGAAGCCATTCCTCCGGGCACATATCCAACGAGGAGGCGCACGAATTGATCCTGGACGCTGACTCCCGATTCCGAAGCTGGGGCCTTCATCTTCACCCGGGTCTCAGTTACCGTCATGTGCTGGTATTTCCCGGAGGAGAATTCCGTTTGGAGTGCTTCCCTCCCCACGACTATGTCGGCACTCCCTGGCGGGATCTGGCCATAAGGCCGATGACTCCCGGGGGGAAGGAAACGGCCGATCTGCTGAACCGGTTTGTGGAAGAATCCCGGGCTCTGCTTGAAAATCATCCCGTCAATCAAAAACGCCGGGAAAACGGACAGCAGCCGGCCAATTCGCTCTGGCCCTGGGCGCCCGGGAAGAAGCCCAGCATGAAAACCATTCCGGAACGGTTCGGGATAAGCGGAGCCGCCATCACCGCCGTGGACCTGATCAAGGGGCTGGCCATCTATGCCGGGATGAAACCCATAAACGTTCCGGGCGCCACCGGGCTGTATGACACAGACTATGAGGGAAAGGCGGATGCCGCATTGAAGGCTCTCGAGGAAGTCGATTTTGTGTACATCCATGTCGAAGCGCCGGATGAAGCCGGGCACGAGAAGGATTTGGCCCTGAAAATCCGCTGTATTGAAGACCTGGACCGGAGGCTGATTCAAAAGGTTCTGGATGGAATTGAGAAAAAAGGATGGGAAACGACGCTTGCGGTGTTGCCCGATCATCCGACCCCGATCGCCAACGGCAACCACACGCGGGAACCGGTTCCGGTAGCGATCTTTTCTCCGGACCACAAGGCCGATCCCGTTGATCGGTATGACGAGGAAAGCGTCAAGACAGGATCCCTGGGAATGCTCACCGGATCGCAATTCATCGAAACTTTTTTCAATAAAAAAGAAAACGCGTAGGAGCATAATCCCGAAGCCCGGAGAATAAGAGACCCGGCTGGCGCGAAGGAAAAAGGGCTTGACGCGTGCCCTCATAGAAGGGATATTGACTGGATTTCTGTTGAATCCGGAAATGTGAAGGACAAATGAGAGTTTTATTTATTGGGGATATATTCGGCAAGCCCGGCAGAAGAGCGGTCAAGGAAAAGCTGCACGGGCTCCTACAGGCGCACCGCATAGACTTCTGCATTGCGAACATCGAAAACGCCGCCGCAGGATTCGGCATAACGCCCAAGATCGCCGACGAGTTCCTGGATTCCGAAATAGACTTACTGACATCGGGAAACCACATCTGGGACAAGCGCGGCATCATACCCTACCTTGCGGAACAACCCCGGCTGTTGCGTCCCCACAACTATCCGCTTAAAACCCCGGGAACCGGGATATACATCGGGGACACCCGGTGCGGCGTAAGGATCGGCGTCATTAACCTTCAGGGCCGCGTTTTCATGCCGGATATCGACTGTCCCTTCACTACAGGGCTGGCGGCGATCGAAAAGATCCGCCTGCAGACTCCAATTATTATTGTGGATTTCCACGCCGAAGCGACCTCGGAAAAACAGGCGTTCGGCTGGTATCTCGACGGGCGCGTCAGCGCCGTAGTCGGTACGCACACCCATGTACAGACTGCCGATGAAAGAATCCTGCCCAACGGAACGGCGTTCATTACGGACATCGGCATGACAGGACCGCACGATTCCGTTATCGGATCCATCCCGGATCTTTCCATCGACCGGTTCCTGAGGCAGATGCCGAACCGCCTGGAACCCGCATCGGGCAACCTGAAAATCTGCGGCGGGGTTATCGAGATTGATGAAAAAACGGGGCTTGCTCAAAGTATTGAACGTCTGAATATTCCCGTCAC
>CAZPHK010000028.1:34898-36532 GCA_964586015.1 uncultured Acidobacteriota bacterium
GGATGAATGGAAGGTCCGATGGAAGATGTTACGATTTATGATTTTTATGGTAATCTCGTACCAAAATAATAGCGAAATATTACAGGAATATATTACGTCTGCTTTCGCCGGTTTATACAGACTGTATAGTATTGTTGGACGCATAGATGACGAAGGTCTTTTTCACGGCACTCACGCTTTTTGTTCTGGTAACGGCCACCGCCTTTGCGGATGGAATCGTTTGTATTGACTCAATCCCTACCAGTGGACCGTGGGAAGGAAACGATACAGGCGCCACACCAGCCAGCGTGTTCACAATCCGGATTGACGATCTGCCGCCGCAAACCATTTCCATCGATTCCTGTGGCGCATTCACTAACCTGAATGTGAATGCGAAACACATTGTGAAGATCACAATGGACGGCAAGCCATACGCCTCGTTCTGGTTCTCGTTCAAAGACAAAGGTTCGGATCATCTCCACCTTTGGTACAACACGTTTTACGGAACCTGGCAGCTCTGGAAACCTGGTCCCAGACATAAGTGTGAGTATTTGAAGCAGAATCAGGCTCGAAAGGAATCCAACCAGGTATTGGAGGATACTTCGCAAGACTCTGAACCTCAACACTGATGCAATGTTTCTACGTTCAGACGAATAGATGGACCAGGCGTGGTGGATAGCTGATCAATAACATTCGCGTGAACGTACCAACGTGCTGTGAAAAGCCTTCGCCGATGGAGTGCGACCCTATGATGGATAAAGGGAGGGTTCAGTGGGGAATGTTACGATCTATGATTTTTATGGTAAACTCGTAACAAATAGCAAATTATTACCGGCGAAACTGAAGGCAAACAATGATGCGACTAAACACTCTCAAGCACCTGATTGTTGTGATGGTTGCCGGATTCGCCCTCACTGGTTTCCATAGTTACCTTTACGCTCAGCCGGATCGCATCCAGGTCATGGCGAATCGGTTAAAAACGCAGATGGATATGCCAAGCTCTAACCGCCGGGCTGAAACGTGGCAGCGTCAATATTTCGACAGGTTCCCGGGGACTTTTGATGACTTCGATGCTATCTTCGGTTGGAATTGGACTGGTGGACTCGACGGTTCTGGCCGTGGCGGGCCATTGTATTCTGACTCTATTGAGTACATTGATGCGTTTTTCTCCCTATCTGCGATTCCACGCCGAGAGTTTGATGAGAAATTAATTTCCCTCTGCATTGGCGGGCATTGGGACGCAGATGCAGTGAACTATCTGAAGCACTACATGACTGATCTCTTCACTTCTAGAGCACGTGCGGTTCTCAGAGATAGGGAAGATCAAGAAGTAAAGGCTTTCTTCATCTTCTACTTCGACAGTGCGCAACGCGTATTCCACGAAGATGCAAAACCACCGGAAATTCCACCCAACTTCCTTGAATGGGAGACCGCAGAACCGAGGTTATATCGACTCATTTTAGAGGTCATCCAGGAACTTTATGGAAAGTCGTCTAAGAACCCTAATACACTGAACCTGCGTCGCTACGCTATCGCAGAGTAGCGATAAAACGTTTTGTTCACAAGTTCAGACGGGCAAATTAAGGCCCAACGATCCCTTATCCCCTTCACCATTTATCCATCAAATATCCAAATCCCGAGATCCTCGTTAGCAC
>CAZPHK010000029.1:0-34827 GCA_964586015.1 uncultured Acidobacteriota bacterium
CTAGCCATTGCACAGGAGGATGAAACCCAGTCAGAAGAGGTTGCCGGCACGCCGGCCTACATGGCGCCGGAGCAGTTGGCCGGCAAGGGTTCGACCGTCCGCAGCGACATCTACGCGCTCGGGCTCGTCCTGTATGAAATCTACACCGGCAAGAAGGCCTTCACGGCTAAAACGCTGGCCGAATTGCGGGAACAAAAGGAGACGCATACGCCCCGCGCCGCATCGGAAATTCGCGAAGGGATGGATTCCCATGTCGAGCGCCTGATCCGGCGCTGCATGGAGCGGGATCCGAATCTGCGGCCTTCATCGGTCGCGCAACTGGCCGCTGCGCTGCCGGGCGGTGATCCGTTGGCCGCGGCAATCGCGGCGGGAGAAACCCCGTCTCCCGAAATGGTGGCGGCTTCCGGCGGGAAGGAAGGACTCCGGCCGGCCGTCGCCTGGAGTCTGCTCGCGTTCATAATCCTCGGCACTCTGGCTGCGATCGTGATGAACAACCGCGTTCAGCTGCACCGGCGGATCCCTTTTGGAAAAACGCCGGCATCTCTTGTCGAGCGGTCCCATGAAATCATCAAGAATCTGGGTTATTCAGCGGAGCCGGCGGACAGCGTTTACGAGTATGTCTATAACGAAGATCTCCTGAGGTATATCGAAGGCCTGGACAGCTCGGCGGAGCAGGAAAAGTACCTGAATGCCGGAGCGATCCGCTTCTGGTATCGGCAGGGACCGCGACCGCTCGCAGGCACCGTTAAATTAGGCCCATCCTATTCCGAAGATTTTTCTTCACCGTATTCGGGAGAAATCGGGATGATGCTGGACATGGAAGGACATCTGGCGTCATTGCGGGCCATGCCGCCGGAGGCTTCCCACTCAGCCGGAAACGGGTCCAAAGCGGATTGGGAAACCCTGTTCGATGAAGCCGGCCTCGATCCGGCACAATGGACTCCGGATGAGGCTCAGGGCGGACAGCCTTTCTATGCCGATGAGGCGGCTGCCTGGAGAGGCGCCTTCCCCGGCATGCCCGGCATTGATTTTCGGATCGAGGCGGCGGCGTTTCAGGGAAAACCAATCTATTTTGAAATCACAGGTCCATTGAACCAAACAGACCCTGCGGCTTCTCCCGAGGCGAATCCGGGAGGCCGTATTGGAGAGGCTTTATGGGTTTTTTCCGGTCTCGCTGTTGTCGCCGGCGCGATCTTCTTTGCCCGAAGGAACCTGCGGCTTGGCCGCGGCGATCGCCGTCATGCGACCCGCCTGGCGGTATTGATGGGTATTGGAAATTTCATAACGATGCTGCTGGGCGCTCATCATGTTTTATCGGCCTGGGAGTTTGTGCTCGTTTTTTTGATCGCAGGCATATCTCTTATCATTGCAGGTATTGTATGGATCCTCTATATATCGTTCGAGCCTTTCGTACGGCGCAAATGGCCTCAAATGCTGGTGTCCTGGACACGCCTTTTATCAGGAGACTGGCGGGATTCGCTCGTTTCACGGGATATATTTGTCGGTTTTGCGTCCGGAGCATTGGCTACGTGCCTGTGGAGGTTCGCCGCCTATATCCTCCCGTTGTGGCAGGGAGGCGCTGAGTCCTATATGGCTTTTTCTTCTGTGTTATATCCATTAAGTGGGACTCGCTTTTTTGTCAGGGCGTTTTTATACGGGGTAGGGCAAGCCGTTTTTTTGTGCTTGGCATTCGTCGCTCTTTTGTTCTTTCTGCGAGTTGTGCTGAGGAACCAGACGATTGCTCTTGCTGTATTTTTTGTATTCTGGGCTTTCCTGGAGGGAGGAACTTTCGGCGGTCGTTTCTTCGCGACAAATCTTGCTCTCAGTGCCATCCTGCTGTTCGTGCTGATGCGTTTCGGGGTGTTGGCAACGATCGCAAATTTTTTTTACTGTTGGATTGTCATGAGAGGAGTTCCCATTACACTGGACCCTTCCGCCTGGTACGCCCCGGCAGGCTATGCCGCCCTTGCCATCCTGGGGATAGTCGTTCTCTATACGTTTCGTAACTCACTCGCCGGCCGTCCGCTTCTCGCTTCCTCGCATTTCGACGACTGACGCAGGATTCTAACGATCCACATTAACCATAAAAGCGTTGCCCTTGACCTCCGCGAGCAGGATGTAGAGCCTGTCGGAAGTGATCCCGAACGGAATCCCGCCGAACATTTTGGATGCCGGATTGTGCAGATGCAGGGTTCCGACAGGCGCGCCGTCGGGCTGTCCTCCGGCGGCGATTCTTTGCGCCCACACGCAGTAGTAATCATCGCGGCTCGATGCGTAGTAGAGCAGTTTCCCGTCGGGCGACCAGCTGGGACTGCCGAGATAGTTAGGGTCTTCAGCAATCCGGACCCACGCATCCCGCGTCGCCGGCTCCTTGCCGACAGGGGCGACGTACAGCGCAGCCGGGCCGTCCGGCCGGGCTACGATAAAAGCGACCGAGCCACCGCCGGGCGAGAGCGCCGCTTCCCACAGCACCCCGCCCGTGATATCGAGAAGAGGCACTTGCCCGCCGCTCTCCAGGTTCTGACGCACGAGCCGGCTTCCATAGGAGATCAGTGCTTCCGCGGGAGGCGAGAAGAAGTCGTGCACGAAACAGTTTTCACAGACCTCGCGCGTGGAGGTCGCGCCGGGCTCGGATAAGTGCACTACCTGCTTTCCCTCAGCAGTATCGAGCAATGCAAGACGCGATCCGTCCGTACTCAATCGCGACCCTTGAAAGAGATCAGTGGAAGCCACAATCTCTTCGCGCCCGGTTGCGATATCCCGAACATGAACCTTGAGGCCTTGAGATATACGAGTGCCGGCACTATAAGCCAGTCTTGAACCGTCGGCCGCGACACTGAGGGAAAATTTGACGTCTGAATCAAAAGTAATCTGGCGGCCCTCGCCGGATACGGCTGTGTCGTTCGCTCTCAGCGGCCACGACCAGAGATTGATGCTCGGGGCCCAGGAGCTGAATGCCAGGCGGCCGTCCGCGGATATCGAGGTCGCCAACTGCGTTCCCAAAGGCGACGTGATCCTCTGCGGACTGCCGGTCACTTCCCAGGGCGGTCCGGAGATCGATGCCCTGTAAATACTCATGCCGCCGATTGCCGTGCCTTCCGACCAGTACACGTATTTGCCGCGCCAGGCGAATGTGAAGCGAATGACCGAATTCTCGGCAAAGGCGGGTGCGACAGTCCGCTCCGGATCTCCACCAGCGACCGGAGCGATCCACCAGTCCCGGCCGTTCGGTTCGTCGTCGCGGCTTCCGTCGATGAGGATATACCTGCCGTCGGGCGACCAGACCGGCGGCGAGTGCGTAGGCCCCACCGACGCCGTGGATAAGGCCGGCTGGAAAGGTTTTGGGGTGCCGCCCCTCGCGTCGACGAGGTACGGCTTTCCCTTCCTCACCAGGGCCGAAGAGACGACGTAGGCGATTGTAGAGCCGTCCGGAGAGAAACGGGGAAGCACGCCCCGGTCCGCAATCCACCGCTCGTCGCCGCCCAGCAAGCCGATCTCATAGATGCCGCCCCCATCGCGGTCGGAGTGGAAGACGATTTTGGACATATCCGGCGATATATCCGCCATATAGTCCCCGGCTTCATGGCTGGTCAACCGGATGGGCTCCCCTCCGTTCAGTTGCTGCAGGTAGAGGTTGAGCGGGCCTTCACGATCCGAGGAGTAGACCAGCCATTTGCCGTCCCGCGAGATCGTTGGAAAGACAACCATGCCGGATTCGAAGGTGAGTTTTTCCGATTCGTCGAAAGTCGGAGCCGCGGGCTTGTGAATTAACCGCCACGCGACGGCTGCTCCGGCGGCAAACAGAAACAGCACTGCCGCGGCGATAAGCCACGTACGCCTCCTCCGCCCCGGCGCTGCCGGTGTGGCTGCCGACAACCTGCCTGAATCGGACTCCTCCTTGAGGTCCTCCAATGCGACCTTCAAATCCGACATGGTCTGCCAGCGCCGCGCGGGGTCCTTGCGCAGGCAGCGCAGGATGGCTTTTTCCAGATCGTGCGGAATATCGGGGCTTAACGGAGCAGGCTCCTTATTGAGTACCGCCGATATTGTGGAAATCTTGCTGTTGCCCTGAAACGCCCGGCTGCCCGTGATCATCTCGTACAACACCGATCCGAAGGAAAAGATGTCCGAGCGGGAATCAATCTCTTTGCCTTCCGCCTGCTCCGGCGACAGGTAGGCAACAGTTCCGACAATGACTCCCTTTTCCGTAACAGGTTTTTCTCCGGCTTCCATGGTGGCCGTGGCGGCAAACTCGCCGGCTGCGGCCTTTTCCGTGAGTTTGGCGAGGCCGAAGTCGAGAATCTTCACTGTGCCGTCTTCGTTCACCATGATGTTGGAAGGCTTCAAATCGCGGTGTACTATTCCGGCGGAATGGGCCTTGGCCAGCGCATCGGCGATCTGGACGGCATACTTGAGTGTGTCCTTTAGGGGAATCCCCCGGCGGCCGATTTGCTCATCGAGGGTTTTGCCCTCCACGTATTCCATTGCAATGAAATCCACGCCCGCATCCGAGGAGACGTCGTAAATATGGACGATGTTGGGGTGGTTCAGGGCCGAAGCGGCTTTGGCTTCCTGCACGAAGCGTCTCTTGCGGGCTGGATCGGCGACCTTCCCGGCGGGCAGGATTTTCAGCGCCACGAAGCGGGACAGGTGCAGATCCTTCGCCTTGTAAACTTCTCCCATCCCGCCGGAACCTATCTTTTTTACAATTTCGTAGTGTTCCAGAGTCTTGCCGATCATGGATCCGCATCCCTCCAAGCACAGGGTGTTGTGTAGTAAGTTGTGAAGCGTGATTGTGATTATACGCCGCCGTTGCCGATGCCGGAAGAGAAATGAATTTGTCATTTATCATTTACTAATTATCAATTGTCATTTAATAAAAAATAAAAAATGACAAATGACAAATTCTTTTAGGAAGTGCCTACTGTACCTTGATTGTCGCGATAATCGAATCCCTGCGGGCGTTGAGGGCGCGGATTTCTTCTTCATTGAGATAGGGAGCGAGAAGACTCTTTATCTTCTCCCGGTCCCAGGTTAGGAGTTTCCGGAATAGCTGTTGGGAGCACCGTGAGATCCGGCATTCCGCAGGCGTCCCGCTTTTCGGAGCAAACGCTTGTGAAAAGTCGACGGCATAGATTTTCCAGGTGTTCTGATCGATCAGGACGTCCTGTATATTCTCGCAGGAGTACGCCGACAGGTTTTGGAAGACTCTCAGGTCGTCCATATCCTGCGCGAAGGACTTCGCATCCACGGGCTGGATGTTGAGAGCTTTCCTCTCCTCTTCCGAAATTGTGTTTTCGACAAAGAGCTGGAGGGATCCCGCAATGTCATCGATCTTCCGCTCCACTATCAGCGGGACAAACTCGAGGTCGAGATAACGGGCGAGCGCATAAGCCGCCAGTTCGTACTTAAAGCTGTCCGGCAGGAGATCCGGTCTGCGGCGGTCGATATATTTGAAAATTGCCGGACGGGAAACGTCTGCCTCTTCCAGAGTGATCCTCCAGGGATCCGTCCGGCCCGGCACGGAGGATTTGTCTATTTCGACAACGGCGGCAGCTTTGAGGTATCGTTCCGTCTCCTCGCGAACGGCGGCGGCGATCTTTTCTTTCGGCGAGGGCGCCTCGGCAACCCGCTGTTGCCCGGAACCGACTGCAAACAGATCGAATTTGCCGCCCTCGACGGTCAGCGCCGCGACAAGTCCATGATAGACGCGGTTGATGCCGGTATCGGTGTTATAAACCCGCCCGCCATAGTAGCTGATATCCTTGATGCCATGGATAGGCATACGTTTGCCGTTCTGAAAAAAATTATGCCCTGTAACCATCACGCGGGCATTGAGTGCATCCAGTATCCGGATGATTTCCTTCTCGGTCTCTTTTTCATCCCCTGTAGCCAGGCCGCGATACCAGAGTGGACTCTGGCTGTCATATAGGATCTTGAATTTGGGAGTCAGCCGGGAAGGATCCTCCAGATACTGCATAACAAGGCGTAGGTCCGAACGGAGGGTTTCGTTAATGTCCTGCAGCTTCCAGGCGGCGTATTTTTCGCTTATGCCCGCATGGCTGAAAACAATGTCGTTGATTTTGACGACGGCGTTCTTCCGAGCAAGCCATCTCCCGTATTTTCTGTTGAAGCTCGTGACATAGGCTCTTTGAGCCTCCTTGTCTTTTCTGATCAGGTTTTGCCAATAAGCCCGCAGGCCCGGAACGGTATCCGGCCGACTGCCGGCAGCACGCGCCCTGTCCCTATCGGGGGAATCGGCCAAATATTTCCTTTCCTTAGACTTCCGGTAACTCTCCGGAAGGAACGAGACGAACTGCTCGACCGTGACGTAGTCCGGATAGTTAAAAGCCGTTCCCGTGATGTTTAATTCCTCGTGGTTGCCGATTATCACATGAACCATCCCTCCGGAATCCGGGGCTTCTTTCTCGAGGCGCATGAGAAGGTCCAGCACATCCTTTGCTCCCGGCCCCCGATCCATGATATCGCCTATTTGAACGAAGTGCGTCTTCTCTCCGGTCCAATGGAGGTCGTCGCTCACCAGATGAAGTCCCTTGAGGAGAGAAAGGAAATTGTCGTAGTCGCCGTGGATATCGCCGATGACAATGATCTTTTCAACATCCTTCCAAACGCAGGGGACTCCGGCAGCGTCCGTAAGCGGGCAAAAAAGCAGTATAAAGAGAACGAAGAGAAAACACTTCAGCGCTGATGCTGATTTAGCTTCCTGCACAAAATGACGCTTTTGCTCGAGGTCCGAAACGGGTCCGGGTGGCGGCGCTTTGATCGCGACGCTGCGGTCGGGATGGATATCCTGAGCCCTGTAAACCACACCCATACCTCCCTGGCCGGTCTCGGGCATGTGTTCTTCCATGAAGAGGCCGGTCATGTGCTGCTTCCGTAAATCTTGTTGAAATCTCACAGTATTATATGCGGATGAAACGGAGGGAAGAAGGAAAATCCCGGATTAAGTTGAGTGAAGGAATTTATGGTCGGAGGCGGGTAGAATATACGGAACTTGCCCTTTCAGTTCCGGCGTAAAGTGTCCCTTAGCGGTATGGGCTAACCTGCGTCCCGTATGAATTTGGAAATGTGGCTGAATAACAACAATCGTCTGTTATTCTTCAATAAGGGAAAGGACGCGGACTGAGAGTGGAGGGCGAATGAAAGATAAGAGCCGGGGGAGACAGTTGAAAGGTGCTTTGTCCCGGGAGAAGGGATTGCATCCCGTGCCGGCTCGGGATCTGGATTTCGCCGCGGAAGTTCGTAAAGCGGCGGAGGAAGATGTCGGAGCGGTGCCTCTCGATCGCTCCTACTGGGTGCTTCCCGGGAAATTCCTGGCCGGCGCCTACCCGGGCAATCCCTATGAGGAAAGGGCCGAAGAAAAGCTTCAGCTGTTCCTGGACGCCGGGATCCGGTGTTTTGTCGATTTGACGTCTCCGGAAGACGAGAATCTGTATGGAGGAGCGCTGGTGCCCTACCGGGATTTGATCGGTCCGTTCGAGGCCGGGCATTTAGAAGTCCGATATTGCCGCAGGCCGATTACGGATATGGATGTTCCTTCGCCCGCCCGCATGAAGGAAATTCTGGATATCATCGATGAGGCCATCCTTGGAGGCATCCCTGTTTACGTTCATTGCCTCGGCGGCTTCGGGAGGACCGGAACCGTTGTCGGATGCTGGCTTGTCCGTCACGGAATCGAACGGGGAAACGCCGCCATCGATCTCATCCGGAAGCTTCGGCGCAAGGATCCCCAGGCGCGCATGAAATCTCCCCAGACAGCCGAACAGCGCCGGTTCATCCTGCAGTGGAAGCCGGGGGAATAGAAACCATATCGAAAGGATCCCTCCACTCCTTTTCGGAAATGCGGGTTAACCGCGCGATTCGCATTATGGCTATCGACAATAAGAAACTGGCGGTTATTCACATTGTAAAAAAGGAACTGAACCTGAGCGATGAGGAATACCGCGAAATACTGCGCAACGCCACGGGTGTCGAGTCCGCGAAGGACCTGGATGATCGGAAATTCCGCAAGCTCGTGAATGCATTCATGCGCAGCGGGCATTACCGTCAACGGCCGGACGGCATCACCCTGCGGCAGAAATATTTCATTCGGAACCTGTGTCAGGATCTGGGATGGGATTCAAACCACTTCGGGAATTTTTTAAGGAAATATCACCACAGGAAACACCTGGATCGATTGACGAAAAAGGAAGCCATCAAGTTGATCGAATCCTTGAAAAATGTGAAAGCGCATTCCCGGGGGAACTAGCCCGACTTCCTCATTCTTCGGAGTAGAATTCTTTATTGATGCATAGTTAGGGATTTTTTCAGTCACTATATTCGGGCTGCCGGGGGATATCTGGGGTCGGACCACGGCAAGCCATTGAATAAATAGAAGATAATGTAATTATTTATATAGAAAAACGGCTTTAGAGCCATTTTTCGGGCCCTCTTTCTGCTTCTAACGGATAATGGATTAATTCACGAAAAATTTAGACTGCAGTTTAGCTTAGAATGAAAAAAAGCCTCCCTTTTTTGCCTGTAAGGCCGGTTTTAAGTCGCCGGATATAACGCATCTCATTAATTATCAATGGCTTGCCGTCCGACCCCGATCAATATAAGCCTTGCACAGAAGTCCCGTGTGCGGCCAGCCTCCTACCTCCGGATTGCAGTATTCGGCGCCGACGGGACAGAGTATATTTGCGCTGGATTCCCAGAGTCCGTGCAGGGAAGGCTCTGCAGCAGGCTTGTCGGGAAACCACCAGCCGTATTGCGCTCTCAGCATGGCGGGGTGCACTTCATCCGTCAGGCGCGCTCTCTGCCTTATTTTCCCGCGCGGGCTCTCGATCCAGATCCAGTCGTTGTCGGAAATTCCCAGTTTTGAGGCCGTTTCCGGATGAATGTCCGCAATCGGTTCCGGCTGCGCCCGTATGGCGGAAGGGCTCTGGCGGAGCTCCGAATGATAGAAGGGCATGAAACCGCCCGTTGCAATCAGGATGAGCGGATAGTCCCGGGCCAGTTCCGGACTGCCTTCCGGACTTTCCACAGGCTCCCGGTACACCGGAAGCGGCTCCAGGCCGAAGCCTTCGAAAATGCTCGAGTAAATTTCCACCTTGCCCGATGGGGTGCCGAAACCGTCCTTTTCATACTTCCTGTATTTTATGGAGGGCGCGGGGCCTCCGCGGCTCAATGCCTGGGAAAAGGTGACGCCCGCGGGAGCGAACCTGTAATCGCAGACTTCCTCCATGGTTTTCCAGGACCAGTGTTCCTCCTGACCCAGCCGGATCCCGAGCTCGCGCCAGAACTGATAGTCATCCCGCCGCTGGTACAGGGGTTCCATGGCTTTTGGGTAGGATGGGAAATCGCTCCGCTCCAGCGTGCCGGCCGCCGGCAGTACATAGTCCGCAAGTTCCGCCGTGGGCGTCATGTAGTAATCCATGGCAACCGACAGCTCCAGGTTTTCGCTGCTCAGAGCCCCGTGGACGGTTTTGGTTTCCGCCGACTGCAGGAGCGTGTTGTTCGACTGGCTGATGAAGGCTTTGACCGGGTACGGCTGCCCGGCAGTTATGGCGCGCCAGACATGCCGCGGGTGGGCACAGCAGGTCATATCCCCTGCCGGCGGTCCGAACCAGGCCCCCGGCCTGTTCGAAGCGCTCCGGATCCTGTCAAATCCGGGAAATCCGAAAAGGCCGTATTCATGCGCACCAAGCTGTTTCTTTTTCTGTTCGGGAGGTATGGCGTCGTTCAGTTCCATCTCAAAGTTTGAAATCACGCCGGCTCCTGTTCCGAAGGCCCCGAGGATTTCCCCTCCTTCAACATCGAGATTACCCGTGATGGCGCGCAGGATGCTTCGGCCACGGACGGACTGCATGGCGTTGACTCCCTGCATGTCGATGGATGCCCCCCATGTGATCGCCGACGGCCTGGTTCCGGCATACATTCTGGCGGCGGCGATGAGTTTGTCTTGAGGTATCCAGCATGTGCGGGCGAGTTCTGCGACGGAGTACCGGTCCAGATGTTTTTTCAACCTGTCGAAGCCGACGGTCCATTTTTCGACGAATTCCCGGTCGTACAGCCCCTCCTCGATGATTGTTTTGAGCCAGCCGAGCATCAGCGCCGCGTCGGTGCCCGGTCTTACCTGCAGCCAGAGGTCTGCAAGTTCCGCCTCGCTGGTACGCCGGGGATCAACCACGATAATTCGGGCGCCCCTCGATTTGGCTGCGTGCAAATCACGCCAGTCCGTTATAGGGTAGGACTGTGAGGGTTGGTATCCCCAGACCACGATGCATTGCGCGTTGCCCATATCCTGCCTGGCGAAGGATCCATAGGTGCTCCATTCAACCGTGTGGGAAGGACACATGCAGATATGGTTCGCGCCGATCATATTCGGGCTGCCGAAAAGGTTGAGGAATCGCTTCATCGCCCATCCATAGGTCCGGTGGGTGCCGCGCGAGAACGCAAGCGTTTCGGCCCCGCAGCGTTCACGCAGCTTCTCCAGTTTTTCTGCGATTTCGTCCATTGCCTGCTTCCAGGTAATCTGCCGCCATTTTCCTTCTCCCCTCCGTCCGGCTCTTTTCTGCGGAAAGTTCAAACGGGCGGGATTGTATAAATGTTCGAGAATGAGCTGCCCTCTCCGGCACAGCGCGCCGCGGTTCACGGGATTATCCGGGTCTCCCTTTACCTTGACCGCACGCCCGTTTTCAAGATGCACCAGCATGCCGCAGCGGACATGACAGGGACCGCACCAGCCCTTCCTGATCTCAATGTTGCCGTTCATGGCCGCCTCCTTTATCATGGGAACCTTTTTTAAACTATCTATTGCCGGCCCTGTCTAATCCTGCCCCTGATTCATGCCCGCTGACCCCTGATAGCTGAATTATGTCACTTCCGGTTCGCAATTACAGCTTTGGAGATAGTATCGTCGTAATTGGCGGTTGACAGAACAGTCATCTTCCTTCGGTTTTTCCTTGCTACATGGAATGAAATGACCTATATGTCAACGCAAAAGGCCATTGAATGATGACATCATTGATTGCGGAGGGAGACATGAAGGGAAAGGTTCTGTTTGGCGTTTTTCTACTTTTAGTTGTCCTGGTTTTGGCTGGTGCAGGCTGCCGGCAAAAGGAACAGTTGGTTACCGTCCTGAATCCGGCGATATCCAGCCCGATGGTGGAAAGAGTGCCGCTGGCGCCGCGAACCGGTACGCTGGAAGGGAAAACGATCTACCTTGTCGACATGCAATGGGGAGGGCCCCAGGCCGGCTATAGCGTTTTTGAGGAAATGCAGAAATGGTTCGCCAAAAACATGCCGTCGGTCAAGGTGGTGCTGCGAAGGACTCGAAACGGATGGATGGGAGACGATCCCGAGCTCCGGAAGGAAATAGTAGAGAAGGGGGCAGCAGGGGCCGTCATCGGAATCGGCGGCTGACACGGCTGCGTATCGACCGTGAGTCGATTTGCAAGAGGTTTAGAAGAATCCGGAATCCCTACCGTCGGATCCGCCGGCGTCAATGTCGTGAAGTTCCAGGAATACAATGTCAAATACGCCAACGGCATGCCCATACGGTATGTAGCGTTTCCCTTCCCCGTTGCGGGCCAGCCGAAATCCGTGCACAAGAGCTATATTGAAGGGAAGGATCTGCTTAGCGGCAAGCCGATGATGCAGGCTATCATCGATGCGCTGACGCAACCTCTTACGGAAGAGGAAAAGAAATCGGGTATGCCCGCCGAGGCGGTCTCCGAACCGAGGCTTCTCGATCCGGATACCGAAGATAACCTGAGGCGTCTCTTCAAGGACAAGGAGTGGACGGACTTCAATCCGATCATACTTCCTACTGAGGAGAGAGTGGCTGCAATGCTCAAGGGAACCAGCCGTAAGCCGGATGAGGTGGTATGCCAGGGATTCGGTTCCTCCAGGCAGATGAGCGTGGAGAAGGCGGCGGTTTACGCCGTTATGGCCGGCGCGAAGCCGGAATATTTCCCGACCATTCTGGCGATCCTGACCCAGGCGCAGTCTTTCGGCAACTCGACAAGTTCCATGGCGAACATGATTGTCGTCAACGGACCAGTCCGCAAAGAGCTGGGCATGAATTCCGGTATCGATGCATTGGGTCCCTTCGCCGAAGCCAACTCGGTTCTGGGCAGGACCTTTACGATCGCGGGCAAGATCATGGGGGATCTCCGTCTCGATGCAGGCGCCTATTCGACTCTTGGAAGCACGATACAATACAATAACCTGTGCTATGCGGAGAACGAGGAGCTGCTGCCCGAAGGGTGGAAATCCCTCAGCGAGGGAATGGGTTACAAGCGTACCGACAACGTTGTCAGCATCGGCACGGGATGGACCTACATATCCAGCGTGGGGGAATCGCAGCTGACCCACCCGCCCCAGGAGCTGATGCGGGACTACATGCGGTCTCTTGCCGGAATGTCGGCAACCGTCATTATGGATCCGACGGTGGCGGGCCTGCTCAAGAATGCTCACGGATTCAACACGAAGGAAGAGCTCAGCGAATATCTGTCGAGGAACGTTCAGGTGGAAGCCGGCACATTCTGGGGAAACGGAGTAAATACCACGGGTAGCATGCCGAGTGCGCTTCAGGGGCTGGAGCCTTATGCGACCTGGATGAAGCTGCCGCCGCAGACGCTCATCAAGCCTTTCAGCGGCAGGGCCGGCCAGATCAAGGTCGTGGTTGCAGGCGGCAACATTCAGACGACCTGGTTTGTGACGGATTTCGGTATGAGGCGGGGAATCCTGATCGACGAATGGAAATAGCAGAGTGTAAATGATGGTTCATTTTGGATAAGGCGCCTTCAAATAATAAAGAAGGTAAAGGAGGTGGTATGCTTCGAGTCATTGCCGTGCTTGTTTTGTTTGCGGGTATCGTTCCGGCCTCTTCGGGAACCGTTGCAGCTGCCGAATGCACACGCGCCGGTCTTCAGGGTGTCGTCGACCAATACCTTGATGCCCTGAAGAAAGGCGATCCTTCGCGGATGCCTTTGGACCCGCGGGCCAAATACATCGAAAACCGGAAGGAGATGCCGTTCGGCCAGGGCATCTGGAAAGAGCCCCTTGCATTTGATTTCCAGCGCAGCCTTTTCGATGTCGACATCTGCGAGACTTTCTCGGAGATCATCGATGCGGACAACCCGCACCCCTACGTCATTGGAACCCGTCTGAAGGTGGTGGACGGCAAAATCGCCGAGGTGGAAAGCCTGGTCAGCGATGAGGACGACTGGCTTTTCGACGCGGACAACTACCTGAAATATTCGTCGACGGAAAAATGGGACATTCTCCCTGCAGACGCGCGTACCGACCGGCAGACGCTGATCCAGGTCGCGAGCGACTACTTCGACATATTCCAGGACTACTCCGCCTTCGATAAGGTGCCCTGGGGCATTCCGTGTGTTCGCATCGAGGGCGGCGCCTACACCAACCCCAACAACGATCCCGATCCCTCCTGTAAGGTCGGGGTTCCCAAGGGGGGCGGCGTCCCGATGACGAACCGGCGCTACATCGTGGACGTCGACATGGGTGCCGTCGTGGGCCAGATCGACTTCGGCGGACCCAACGGCCTGTGGGACGCCCACACGTTCCGGCTGGAAAACGGGAAGCTCCGTTATGTGCACGTGATCACCCTGTGCCCCAACGGGTGCCCCAAGATTCCTTTGCCGAAAGACATGCCGAAGGAATAATCAATTGCTTTAAGAATGCAGTAAATATGAAGGTAAGTATCGAATCTAAATTTAATACCATTGAGAATTTGAAGCTGTAATACGAAAAAAACATACCAAAAGCTTGCAGCCGACTGCGCATCGCGCAGCGACTGAAGCTGAGCGTTCAAAAGGGAAATACGCATGAAACAGGATCGAAAAATGCTTCTGCGGACGTTGTGGCTCGCCGTTGCGATATTGATTATTTCATATGGCGCGTCCGTTCCGGCCCGTGCCCAGGTTTTTGCGGATCTCAAGACCGCGCTGGTGGATTACTCGAAAGCGGACCTGGAGCCGGGCAAGGCCTGCGAGGCGATGGGCCGCTTCAAGTCCGGCGATATCCTGCAGATCAAGGCTGAGACGGTTTCCGCTAAAAATGCAGTGCCGGCATTCTGCCGGGTTTCCGGCGTGCTGGATCCCGAAATCGCATTTGAAGTGAGTCTTCCGGAAAAGTGGAACGGCCGTTTCTATATGATCGGAAACGGCGGGCACGCGGGAGAGGCGCTGGACAGTCCCATGCGCGTCTCGCAGATAACCGATGCGTTGAAGGTTGGATTTGCCGTCGCGCAGACAAACACAGGCCATGACTCCAGCAAAGAGCCCGGCGCGAGCTTCGTGCTGAGCAACCCGCAGAAGGCCATCGACTATGCCTACCGCGCGGTGCACCTGACGGCCGTAACCGCAAAAAATATTACAAAGGACTACTACGGCAAGACCGTTTCCTATTCCTACTGGAATTCCTGCTCCAACGGCGGGCGACAGGGCCTGATCGAGGCCCAGCGCTACCCGGAAGACTTCGACGGAATTGTGGTGAATGCCCCGTGGCTCGACCAGACGGGCTTTACTATCGGAGCGATATGGAACCAGAAAGCGCTCAGCGAAGCTCCGGTGTCGGCGGGAAAGATGGTTCTTGTAGCGAACCGCGTGATGGCGAAGTGCGACGCCGTCGACGGTCTCAAAGACGGGCTGATCGACGATCCGCGCAAGTGTGATTTCAACCCGGCCCGGGACGTTCCGGCCTGCGGAGAAGGCGAGGACAGGCCGGATTGCCTTACCGCGGCCCAGGCGGCGGCTATCGCAAAGGTGTACGGTGGGCCGGTCAGCAACGGGAAGCACATCTTCCCCGGATTCGAGCCGGGCAGTGAAGCCGTAATGCCGAATCTGTTCGGCGGCGGGTCTGGAAGCGGCTGGATGAACGTGATCGTCAGCTCGAGGCCCGGTTCCGAACCTGCGGATTACAGCCTGGCGGAAAACACGATGCGCTATCTCGTGCACAAACCGCCGGAACCGGATTATGACTGCATGACATTCGATTTCGACCGCGACATCCATATGCTTGACGACTGGGGCAAACTTGCAGACGCAAAGGATCCGGATCTGTCGAAGTTCAGGCAGCGGAGCGGCAAGCTGCTCATGACCTACGGTTGGGCGGACGCGATTCTGCAGCCGATGGCGGGCGTCAATTACTACGAACAGGCTTTGGGAAAAAACGGTCCCGGCACGACCGGTTTCTTCCGCCTTTTCATGATACCGGGCATGCCGCACTGCAGCGGCGGAGCCTGTCCGGATCAGCACGATCCCGTAACGGCCGTTGTCGAGTGGGTGGAAAAAGGAAAAGCGCCGGAATCGATCCTGGCGCGCCAGGTGGAGAAGGGAAAGGTTGTGCGCACGCGCCCCTTGTGCCCCTATCCCAAAGTGGCGCGCTATTCGGGCGAGGGCAGTATCGACGATGCTTCAAACTTCAGTTGCGTGGATCCCTGATTCCGTCCAATAACACCGGGAGTATATTATGAAAAGGGTCCGATTCGGCAAATCGGATCTGTACAGTCTTGTCTTGTTCGCGTTATCTCTTGCAGCCCTCCTGTCGGCAGGGTGTTCCGGTGCTTTTAATGATACGGCGGGCGGCACGGATTCTCCGCGTGCGCGTTTGTCGATCAACGGGGACTGGCATTTTATCAAGGGAGATCCGCCGGACATTCAAACGGATCTTTCTTACGATGCCGTGAAAGCCTGGATCCTGCCGACAGGGAATAATTTCCTCGTCGATCCGGCAAAATGGCACAAGCGGCCGGACGGAAATCCTGGGAACAATGTGGCTTATGTTACATCGGACTATGACGACAGTTCCTGGCGGAAAGTGGATTTGCCGCACGATTACGCCATTGAAGGCCCATTTACCGATGACGTCGGCGGCAGCATGGGGCGGCTGCCCTCCCCGGGAGTTTCCTGGTATCGGAAACGCCTGAACATACCGGCCGCGGATGCCGGGAAATCCATATTTCTTGATATCGACGGCGCCATGTCCTACAGCTGCGTCTGGTGCAACGGACATTTCGCCGGGGGATGGCCCTACGGGTATGCTTCGTTTCGCCTGAACCTGACGCCGTATGTTCGATTCGGAGAAGCCAACGTTCTTGCGATCCGGCTCGACAACCCGGTTCCGAAAGATACGAACTGGCAATCCGGCTCATCCCGATGGTATTCCGGGGCCGGGATTTATCGGAATGTGTGGCTGGTAAAAACAGCACCCGTGCACGTAGGCCGTTGGGGCGCCTGCATCACCACGCCGGAGGTTTCGGAGACTTCCGCGCGCGTCCATCTGGCAGTTACCCTGGACAACGATTCGGAACACGATGCAGGCGTAAGCGTGGCTGCAAGCATATTCGATGTCGATGAACAGGATCGTAAAACGGGCGCCTCGGTCGCATCCATAATGCCCGAGGAGGTGCAGGTCGAAGCCGGCCGGAGCGCTGTGGTTGAAACAGTCGCGGACGTTTCCTCCCCGAAACTGTGGGGAACCGGCCTGCATCATAAACCGAATCGATACGTGGCGGTCACGACCGTCCGGCAGGACGGCAATCTCATCGATGTCTATGAAACGCCCTTCGGCATCCGTACTCTGCGGTTCGATCCCGACAGGGGATTCTTTTTAAACGGCGAGCCCATCGAAATCAAAGGCGTCAACAATCACCATGACCTGGGAGCACTGGGTGCCGCCGTAAATTATCGCGCCCTTGAGAGACAGCTGGAAGTGCTGGCCGACATGGGCGCCAATGCCGTCCGAACCAGCCACAACCCGCCGGCGCCGGAGCTCCTCGACCTTGCCGACAAAATGGGCTTTCTGGTTATGGACGAAGCGTTCGACGTCTGGGAGCGCCAAAAGACCGTACTGGATTATCACCTGCTTTTCCCGGACTGGCACGAACAGGATCTGCGGGCACTGATCCGAAGGGATCGCAACCATCCGTCGGTGATAATGTGGAGCATCGGCAACGAAGTCGGCGAGCAGTTCGGCGGCGATGCGGGCGCAGCCCTTGCCGGAGAACTCGTACGCATCTGCCATGAGGAGGATCCTGCGCGTCCGACTGTCAGCGGGATGAACATCGCCCGAGCCGGGAGTCCTTTTTCCAGGGCGATCGATGCCGAAGGTCTGAACTACCAGGGTACCGGAGTTCGCGGCGGGCCGCCGCAGTACCCTGTATACCATCAGAATCTTCCGGACAAGTTTATTGTGGGCGCTGAAACGGCGTCCACTCTCAGCAGCCGGGGTATTTATACGTTTCCCGTCGTGACGGGCTTTGGAGTTCCTGCGTCGGCCGATGCCGGCGAAGAAGTCGAAAACCGCCAGGTCAGCTCCTATGACCTGTACTTTGCAGCGTGGTCGTATTCCCCGGACAAGGAATTTGAGTCGCAGGACAAATACCCTTACGTCGGCGGAGAATTCGTCTGGACGGGATGGGACTACCTTGGAGAGCCGACGCCGTTTGACGCATCACGAAGTTCCTATTTCGGGATCATCGATCTGGCCGGATTCAAAAAAGATCGGTTTTACCTCTATCAATCCCGTTGGCGTCCTGAATTTCCGATGGTGCACATCCTGCCGCACTGGACCTGGCCGGACCGCGCCGGCCAGGTAACGCCGGTGCATGTCTATACATCGGGAGACGAGGCCGAGCTTTTTCTCAACGGCGAATCTCTGGGACGAAAGAAAAAGGCGGAGTTCGAATATCGCCTGCGTTGGGATGACGTCGTCTACGAGCCGGGAGAACTGCGCGTCGTTGCATATAAAGAGGGAAAAAAGTGGGCGACGGATTCGGTAAAGACTGCAGGCGCTGCCGAAAAGCTGATATTGACACCGGACAGATCGACAATTGCAGGTGACGGGTGCGACCTGTCATTTGTAACGCTTACCGTCGCGGACAAGGATGGCCGGATGGTTCCGCGTTCGATGAACCGGATTCATTTCGAAGTAAGCGGCCCCGGAGAAATCGTCGCAACGGACAACGGTGATCCTGCGGATATGACCGCTTTCCCTTCACAGGATCGAAAGGCATTCAACGGACTGGCCCTTGCCATCGTTCGGGCCAGGTCCGGGCAGAGAGGGGATATTGTCGTAATCGCGGAATCCGACGGCCTGCGGAAAGCCCGAACCACGATCGGGATTAAAGATTAAGGGTCGGCGCTGTAGGGGCGAACCTTGTATTTGCCCTTTTTATGTCTCCAAACAACCCTGCTTATAGTGACAGGGCGAACACAAGGTTCGCCCCTACGCGCTGATCCGTGCTTCGTTTTATTTTCGCGGCAGAAATTAATTAGTAAACCGATTCCCGTTTCCTATCGCTTGCGTGCGGCGGGGTTGCCGGTCGGAGGAGGTGCGTGGTCCTCCTTCGCGGGCGGGCCCAGCAGTTCGTGAAAAATGGGCTTCAGCGCGTCCGCCCATACCTGGTACCCCTTAAGGGCCGGGTGCAGCTTGTCGGGATCCATCATCCCCTCGTAAAGCACGCCGTCGGCATCGGCCAGTTTGTCATTGATGTTCAGATATCGAATAGTTTTTCCGTCCGCCAGTTTCGAAAGGTTCAGGTTGATTTTCCTTATTGTAGAGAGCGCGGCCATGTTGTCGTTTCGGGGGAAAATGCCCATCAGGATAATGACGGCGTCCGGCGCCTTCGCCCGCATGACTTTCAGGATGGCTTCAATACCCATTGTAATATCCCGAACCTTGGCGCTGTCCCCTTCCGGGGGCAATCTATAGCCGATATCGTTGGTGCCGGCCAGCAGGACAATTACTTTGGGATGCACGCCGTCCAGTTCCCCATCGTTGAGACGCCAGAGTATGTTCCGGACCGTATCGGCGCCCCAGCCGAAGTCGGCCGCGTTCCACCCGTGGAAGTTTTTGTTCCAGTTCTCCAGAAGCTTCGGGTAATCCGTAGCGCCCCATCGGCGCGTTATGGAATCTCCCTCGAAGTAGATGTCGATCCGGCCCTGTTTGGCCTTTTCCTGCAGCTCGGCATGGGCGGTCAGGGAATTTTGATCCGTTCTTGGAACCGGCTGGTCGGGGGGAACCGGCTGCTGCAAACCGAGAGCGAAAACACAGCAAAGCAGAAAACAACCGGCAAACGCCGCCGGGAATAAGACTGTTCTTCCGGACTTCATAGACACCTCTTCGGATACGGGCGGGAACCTATCGTCCTGCAGGTTTGTAGTTCAGGAACTTGTTCGCCCAGGGAATAAAATATTTCCAGTTCGGCCCGTCGGTATGGCCTCCGTCATGCTGCCTCCAGGCAAGCCGGCCCTGCCGCGACTGCGGCCATAAAGCTTCCCTTCTGGTCCAGCCAGTTGGCGTCACCCTTTTCGGGAATCCCGTAGCTGATGAAGGTCGGGCGCGGGGCGCACAGGGCAATCAGCTCGTGGGCGTCGACGGGAAGATCTCCAGGGTTCATACTGCCGAAATCCGCTTCAGCGGCTCCGTACTTCAGAAAATTCCCGGCCATCCAGTGGTATTCGCCGGATCCCGTCAGGTTCTCAACCGCTTCGCCGAAATTGCGCCGGTGCAGCTTGGCGCCGCCTTCGCCGGAGGATCCGACCAGGACGACCGCGAACCGCTGGTCGAACGCCATCGTCACAAGAGCCGCCTTGCCGAAGCGGGAGACTCCTTCGATGCCCACGCGTTCGGCGTCGACGGCCTTGTCGGTTTCCAGGTAATCAAGGCCGCGGGATGCGCCCCAGCCCCAGGCCCGCAGGGAGCCCCAGTCGTCCGGTTTCCGGGGCCGACCCTTATTGGTTAACACAATGATGCCTTTGGTAAGGCCGGCGCCTTTGTCCGCCTGAACGCTGTATGCGTTGAGATAGGTGTATCCCCAGCCGGCAGCCAGCAGCTGCTCCGTTGCGGGCGGATCGCTTCCTGCAGGTGGAGGACCGAAATTCCATTTTTTCGCATTCGGGGAAGGAGGCGCTCCCGGCAGGGCGCCGAAACCGAAGTCGAACATCATCATTACGGGTACCGGGCCTTTTGCCTGGCTTTGTTGTACATACACTGCCGTACACGGAAATGCGACAATCAGAGAAAATGGAATCAAAAATTTTATCCGGTGCATTTTTTGCCCTCTTTTCCGGGACTATTATACAGGGCTTTGGCAAATCCCTGTTGTGTTCTTATTCATTTCATCCGGCTCCCCGGAAGAAAAAATGGCCACGCTCTGACAAATCCGTAAGGAACGACCTCCGCATGCAGGCGTTCATTTTTTTCGATGTTTCCCATCCGCGGGGCAAAGAACTTACCTGGGCCTTGCGATGAGAAAAACGTAGTCCGACGGAAGGAGTTTGCTTTTCGTCAATGTTTTCTCAATCTCGATCAGCGCATCCAGGATTTCTTTTCCTCTTTCATCTTTTTCGAAGTTATTGGCTATTCCGTTCAAGAGAGGGTGAAGCAGCGCCCCGCCGGTTTCGCGGAAGGAGTCAAATATAAAATATTTCTTCATGGCGGATACGATATGACCGGATCGGACCGCTTCCGATGGGTCATACCTTTTGCTCCGGCGTTCGCTGACGCGGACTTCTTTCTTTTTTAAGGAACCGTCCGCCCTGCGCCGGTAGGAATCCGGAATGCACTTCAGTAAAGAATTGGCCAAATTAAGCTGCTTTTCGGTGAACTGGATTCGATTCGGTCCTACAAAATCACGGGCGATGAAAACGCCTCCCGGCGCCAAAGCCTGCCGCACCTGCTTAAAAAGATGCTCCAGATTTTCGATATGATGGATAGTGCCCCAGGAAAATGCCATTTCGTACGCGGAATGTTCAAACAGGTGCTTGTTCAGGTTTACGTGAAAATAACTTATCCTGTCCGTGCCTTCCAGGAGAACGCTTTCCTGCTTCCGCTCAATCAAGCCTTTGGCGATGTCGAAGACGTCAATTTTTTTAAACAGGCCGGATTTCATGAAATAAGCTTCCGGGCCGCCCCATTCCGTGCACCCGAGCATGCAGCAGCGAATGTTTCCATCGGGGAAATACCGCCGTACAATATCTAAAAAGAATTCCTGGATATTCCGGGTTTCCTTCCCGGACATTAGCTGCCTTTGATAATCTGCAACGGGGGTCAGGGTTTCCCAGTAGAGCTTGAATTTATTCGGAGCATACGCATTTCCGGCGTCATCCCATATCCATCTGTTTCCGGACAGGCGGCGCCGAACCTTTCCAAGAAAACTTCCATCCTGAATTGCCGCGACAAAACGTTTTATTGTGCTTAGGAACACAAACACTCCATAAATGTAAATATTCGGGAATTGTAGCATGCTATCGGGGAAACGTGTTTTAATTGCTGGGCCGGACTCCGGGATGTTTTATCCCTACACGCCGGAAAAATTCGGAGGGAGATCGGGATTCATGAAATCATTATCGGTTGACAGTTTCCATGCGGTGCTTTTCAGCCGCAAGTGGGACGCATGCGTTTCCTTTTACAGGGATATTCTGGGCTTTGCCGTTGTCGACGAAAAGAGCGGATTTGTTGAGTTCGAGGTCGCTTCGGGTTCGCGGATCGGGTTAATTCAATCCGAAAGATACTCCGTTTCATTAAAGAATGAATATCCTTTTATTCTCTCCTTTCGGGTGGAGAATGTGGAGGAAATTCACAAAATCCTTTCCATGAAATGCAGCGGAGTGACGGCCGTGAAGCGGCACTCATGGGGAGCACGCCTGTTTGAAATAAAGGATCCCGAAGGGAGACGCCTGGAATTCTGGACGCCGCAATAAAAAGCCGGTGTTCGGCATGCAATCCGTTTGATTTCCCGCAATTGCCGTTTTGGCCAATCGATTTTATATGCTTGAAAATATTGGAGACATAGGGAAATATCGGATTTCGACGGGAATTTTTTATCTAAAATGACGAAACAGAAGCCGGCGGGATGAATCCTATTGGAATTGAAATAAAAGAATTTTTTGGATATATCTGCAATGCGCCGGGAAATGCCTGCATGATTGATGAATAATCGGGAACCCGATCAGGCCTGATCCGTAAAATGGCTGTGGAGTATACGGAAATATAAAATTATCATGCGATTAAAAGCCTTCAGATATGTTGCCCTGTTTTTTGTATTCCTGTCATTCGGTTGCGGTCTTCATAAAACCCGGGTAGTTCAAAAACTGCCCGACTCCCGTCCCGATGCCCAAGAAACCGCGATCGCCGCAGGAAATCAGGAAACTTCCGAAGCTGCCGAAAAAAATCCGCAATCTGCCGAAAAGGCTCCGATAGAAGCCGCCGCCGAAGATGCTTCCGAAGCAATGGATGAAATGGCGGCCGATTCTGACGGAATCGCCGGAGACACATCGACGCCGGATAATTCCGGCATTGTACCGCCCGTATCGACGCTGTCGGAGGAAGTCAGTGAAGGAGTCGTTCCATTTCCGGCTGAAGAAGCCGATGCTTCGGAAAGTGAAGAGGCTGGAAGAAACGGCCAGGACCTGCTTGATTCCGCGCTGGATTTAATAAATTCGTCGCAGGAGTACTGGGCCGGAGAAGATCAGGACCGGGCCATAGCAGCCCTGGACGAGGCCTATACGCTTGTGGCGAGAGTGGAGACGGACGACAAGCCCAAACTTTTCCAGCAGAAGGAGGACTTGCGGTACATGATCTCCAAGAGGATTCTGGAGATTTACGCCTCGCGATACACGGCGACCAACGGGAACCACAATGAAATTCCCCTGACTCTCAACGAGTATGTGGATAAAGAAATCAAGTGGTTTCAGGGCTCCGGGCGCAAATCCTTCATGGAATCCTATCGACGCTCCGGGCGATACATGCCGATAATCCTTCGATTGCTGAAAGAGGCCGGATTGCCCGGGGACCTTGCCTGGCTTCCGCTTATCGAAAGCGGATTCAGGGTCAATGCCCTTTCCAGCGCGCGTGCGCTCGGCCTGTGGCAGTTTATCGCGTCCACGGGACAGAAATTCGGTCTCAGGCGGGACACATGGATTGACGAGCGGCTGGATCCCGAAAAGTCCACGGCCGCCGCCATTGCCTATTTAAAGGAGCTCCATCAGATATTCGGAGACTGGACGACCGTGCTGGCCGGGTACAACTGCGGCGAAGGGGCCGTGCTGAGAAAAATCCGAAATCAGAAAATCAATTACCTGGACAATTTCTGGGACCTTTTCCAGACGCTGCCCTATGAAACCGCGCGCTACGTGCCGAAATTTCTCGCTACCCTTCATATCCTGAAAGATCCGGCCAAATACGGCTTCGATCTCGTGGAGCCGGACAGTCCGGTCGCCTATGAGACGGTGACCCTGGAGAAAGCGGTCCGCCTCAGCGCGGTGGCGGCTGCAATAGCGGTACCGGAAGAGGAATTATTTGCGCTCAATCCCGAACTCCGTCACAAGTCGACGCCTCCCGACGCCTATGCACTGAAAGTTCCGATCGGGAAAACAGACATCCTTCTCGCAGGCATAGACGACATTCCGAGCTGGTCTCCGCCCACTTACGCGACGCACAAGGTTCGAAAGGGGGAGTCTCTGTCCGTTATCGCACGCAGGTACGGCACGAGTGTTTCCAGGATAGCGCTGACCAATAATATCCGGGAAAAAGACGTCATTCGTGTGGGTCAGATATTGAAAGTGCCTCTGAGAGGGGCGCCGGAAGGACCGGCGAATTCAGCGTCCGGGACCAGGCTGCTGCCGGGCGGCAGGTACAGCGTGCAGAAAGGGGACAATCTCTGGCTCATTGCAAAGAAGTTCAATACGAGCACAAAAAAAATTCAGCAGATTAACGGATTAAAGGATACCCTCCTCTCTGTGGGTCAAATATTGATCATCCCACAATAAGAAATCCCAGCCTTTTTGCCCTGAATCATCCGGATCCGCCGGAGATTCTGTTTCCCGGGATTATGAAATCCTGTGCGGGATGCGGGTTATCTTGAAAGTCCGATCTTCTTCAGGGGATCCCCTTCCGGTTTTGTCCAGGGACATATCCGCGGCATATCTTCCTGCGGTCTCCCAGCGCCCGTATTCCGAAGCGGATAAGGTTTCTGTATTTGTACCGGATCCATTGCAGCCCGATCCGACAGTAGTGCAGATGATCGCAATCATTGCAAGGGAGCCGGTAATGTTTTTAATTACTGAAAAGATTCTGATCATGGTTGTCCTCCGGCGGGATGCCTTTTTATGGAACAAAGATGTATGATATGCGAAATAAAGGCCTCTGCCGGGATTACTGATCACCGGCAGGCTGATGTACGTTACTTGTTTTAATCCGGATTAAATGCCTGTTTTCTTTGAAAGCATAAATCGTAAAAATACCGAAACAACGGCCTATGAATCCTGACGAGAACCTTCCCCGACAATTTCTCAACGCTTAATCCGCCTATTTCATCTTCGAATGTTTCTCTGCCGATGCTTTTAATGTCGTTTCCCTCCAACCAGAAGATATTTCTTAAAGGAAGCATCGCCACGCGGGGCAGCAAACGGGCCACCAGTTCTCTTTTCTTCATTGCAAAGGAACGGTCATACCAGCGACGAATCAAAGGAGCCCTGCGCAGCAGTTCCGGAATATCCGGCAGCAGGCCGAACCGTATAACGGGCGGTACGGCTTTTTTATACCCCTGTGCGTACCGTGACATGTCCTCAATAATCGCGGCCAATTCCGGTTCCCAGCCGCCCTTTTTTATTTTTTCCTTATACCGACGGACAAAAGCCTGAAAATGAATAATCTTCCGTTTGCCTTCGTCCGAAATCCATTCGACTTCCGAAACATTGAAAAGAAAGACCTCAAACTCGTCCATCACGGCAGCTGTTTGTCGACCGTCCAGTCCCATTTTCCGGCAAAAGTGCGGCAATGCCCTGTCCATGCTTTTCAGTCTCTCTACAAAAACGCCCGGAATTTTCAGATATTGAAGAATCTTCATGAGACTGTTATTGAATTCTTGTATCGCTTCCCGTCTTTCTGTGTGTTCTTCTTGAATGCTTTTCAGTTGGCTCCACACAAACTGCCTGAACGCCAGAAGGGATTCATGAACCTTTTCTACGTTCTCTTCCCTTTCCAAATCCAGCACCCTGAATATCTCAAATAAGCTTCCGTCGAATTCTTCCAGCAGTTTCAGTTTTTCATGCTGCGTCAGATTGGAGGACTCCATGAACATTACCAGGGTATTTCCGTTCCTGCATATTTCCTTAATCCGTCCCTTCGGTTTTCGGCCCATCAGGGAGCGCCGGTTGTGGATTTTGTCCGCGGCCTTGGTTCGCGGGAGAATAAAGCGCAGCCACTCGAATAATTCCCGGTCCCCGAGGACCGTGTCCCCGGCTGTTAATATTTTGGCGATATACGTCAAGTAGGCCAGCTCTTTTGACAGCGGTTCTTTTAAGCCGTTCCTTGATTCCGGCTTGGTGAGAATGGTTACGGCGTTGATTATGCGCCCTTTTGCATCTTCGTTTTTGAACGCCGCCAGGATGTCGTCGACGTCGATGTCCGTATCTTCCAGCACGTCGTGAAACAATACGGCCGCAAGAGTCAGCGGGTCTGTTACCCTGAACAACTCGACCATGATTTTCGCGACTTTGATTGGATGTTCAATATATTTGCGTCGCTTGTCTCCTTTCGGGATGTCCTTGAATGCTCGGCGAAACTGTCCGTCATGAGACCGGTAGGCAATTTTATAGGCCTGCAGCAAAACTCCTCTGTCCTTCGCCGGCAGTTCCTCGCCCGTTCTCCTTTCGATGAGATGGAGCAACTGGTTAAACTGGTTGTTGATATGAATATGGTCTTCTCTGATAATTTCAAATCTTTCGAAATACTCCAGCTCCTGCTCGAGCAGTGCCTTATCTTCCTTTTCGAGCCCGCCGTCCATGTTCTCAATGCGCAGGAGCAGTTCTTTGAACTCCTCGTTGAACGGCGTTCCGAAAGGCATTTCTTTTCGAATCTGCGTGAATATTTTTATGTAGCTCTTAAATGCTTTGTGCCGCCGGTCGGAATTTCTGGCCAGTAAAACAATATTCATATAGCTGTAAGCCATCCAAACCCGCATCATCGTTTCCTGTGGAATTTGCGCCATGCCCGGCTTTACCGCCTTCGCATCCATGATCTGTACTACCTGGAGCATCTTCAATAAGTCTTCTTTGGCGACTCCCGTATCTTCGTAAACGGAAACGATATCCCTGTACAAATCCTCGTGCAGGACCCGGCCGTCTTTGAGGCGGCCGTAGGTTGCCTTCTCGATAAGTACGGAATGATTTCTGATTAGAAACTGAACGACTTTAATCGCTCGCGGGGGCCAGCCCAGGCGGAGCAGGGGATCCGCTGCAAGTGTTGCGGAAATTTCGGGATGTCTCAAATGATTGATATAACTTCTTCCCTCGGGAGTATCCATGCCGAAAAACGGATACGTTTCCCTTAAAATGTTCTTTCTTCTCTTTTTGGTCCAGTCGACAGTGAAACGGTACCAGAGGGGCAGATTCATTCCCCTTATGATGGCGATTTCCCCCTGGTCGTGAAACAAAAGGGCGGTGTTGATCCAAAGCAAGGCGTAACGTTTTGCATCCGCGCCTTCATACTCTTCTACACCGAAACTGCCGACCCAGCCGAATGCCTGGCGAATGGACTCGAGCATGTGCTGCATTAAAGGCATGGGGCGATAAAAATTGGGGTCTTTTCCCGGCAGATTTTCTTCAAAGACATTCAGTTCCGGTATCAATTCATGCAGTTTGTTGATTGCGACGGCGTGTTCGAAAGCCTCGGGATCCTGCAGGATTCGGGCAAACAGTTGTTGATTGGAAAGGTCTGCTACATCCGGGCTGCTGAAAAAGGTTTCCGCTTTGCTCCTTTTTTCAGTATCTGGCGGTTCTTGTTTTTTGTCGCTTTGACCGGACTTATGATTTGCAGCGCTTATAGCCATTGAAATATAAAGAGGGACGCTTGAGACAATAAAATCGCTCGGTGTGACGGAAATGCCGTTGGCAGAGCCTGTGACCTTTGAGTCCTTCCGCCGTCAAACCGAAAGTTGATCCAGCATCCGCCTGAAAGTCCCTGAACGCATTACCCTGGCGCCGAGCACGTGGATTTGACGGGTCAGCGCCCTGTCCGATGTTACTACCGATACTTCCGAAAGTCGATCACTGTAGTGATAGACCAACTCTAAAATAAGTTCATCCGCACTGGCGCCGTTTCGGGCATAGTGAACGGCAAGAGGCGACGGGCTCCTCTTATCGGGCGCTGAAGATGAGGGTTTTGCATCAAAAACCAGAATATGCTGTTCATCCAGTAACATGGCGATGCGTTCGACTTCTTCTGTCAATTTTTGCCGGGCGGCGGGTTTATTGCGATGCCAGCCGACCCGCTGCCCCATTACATTGTTCCCGTCCACAATCACCATATGTTCATTATATCAAATCGAGAGATTCCGATTTGAATCACCGACACTGCGGCCTTTATACAAATGCGGGTTGAAGGCAAACGCGGGATTGGAGCTTGAATAGAATGGGATGAACTTTTCCGGGCAATTCGGAGCTGCCGGCCGAACGCTGAGTACCGACAGGAAAGAACCTCTTGAAGTTCAGGGGAAAATCCGAATTATAAGTCTTTCCGCCGGTGGACAATAACGCGTGGGTTCTCCGAGTGCAACCGGTAATACTCCTTAATCTCATCGATCGACATGAGCGTCCACGGCGCCATCGATGAGATGCCGTTCTTGCTGAACAGGATATCGTCTGCGATATACACCGCGGAGTGGAAGACATGGCCCTCCTCGTCGAGGAAAGACACGACGTCTCCAAGCTTGAAATCGGTTTCGATGATAAAGTAGTCCTCCCGGAGGGTCTTGAGGGCGACAGCGGCGTCCAGGAAACGGTCGTCCGGTTTCGGAAGGAAGAAGTTCAGCGATGTCCACAGGCAATTGACGAGCGCCGGCTTGTCCAGATCCGCGCCCGTAAATGTCGGGTAACAGTAGAGGTGCTCCTGAGCAAACGGCGGCAGGAGGTGGATCACGTCGATGGATTCATTGGCGCCGCCGCCTGCAACGGATTCGATCAGCGGCCGGACCTTGATATTGCGCCCGCCGCGCCCCCAGTACTCTACCAGCGCATCCAGGTCGGCTTTAGGGCCGACCGACAGTTGCGCGATTACGGTCGGCTGCCGAAACAGGGTCTTGCTGAGCCGCCGCAGTTCGTCACTGCTGCCGATCTCCGAACGCACGAGCTCGAGATCGGAGAACATCATGTAATTGCCGTCCCGGAAAATGAGCGGTTCGATCATCTGCCGCGTGCGCGAAGAAATCAGGTCGGCATCCAGCCAGGCTTCCGCATTCCTGCCGGGATACCGGAACGCATGCACCTGGTCGCGGTTCAGGTCGCACTTGGCCAGCATGGTATAGATGCGTGCGCGGACCTCAGGTTCGAGGGCGAGCACCCAATCCGGGTTCGGAGTGAGGACAACCCCTTTGATTTGCGGTGCGGGCTGCGCGTTAGCTCTCAGCTGTGAAGCGTCCACGACCTTCACGCCCGCCGACAGCAGCATCCTGAAAGCCTTGTCCCCATCCGCCTCCGGAAAATACCAGGCGGGCCGGCGTACCTCTCCCAATTCTGTGGATACGAGCTCCATGGGCGGAGAAATGACGATGGGAACCAGCGTCAACTCTCCCCACTTTCCGGCGCGGGTTTTCCTCACGAGGGAAGCGCTGTCGACGTCAACACCGGCGGAATTCTCCAGCTCGAACCGGTTGGCGGCTTTTCCGAACCAGGGTACTGTTGTTAAAACAGCCGCCAATGCAATAAGGCACAGACGTTGTACGGGATTGATCGCGGTTGTACGAGCACCTTTCGAATCGTTTGACTTGGACTTTTTCATTTTCATAGGACCCACAAAATACCAACCTGAACTCAACTATTACTGGTACAGGAAAAATCTTTGAATATGCCTGCCTGCTCCCATCAGCCCGAGCATCTGATTACTGTGTTGTAATGGGAAATAGCGACGACCGGCGTTATTTCTGGAAGACTCAGGTAAAGCAGATTTATAAAATGGTCATTCGTTTATTCAGTATCCCAAAATCATTCAACTTACTTGCGACCCTCCATAATATTATATCGGATAACCTGTCATTTCAATTAGTAATACTACTGTCGTTAAAGAATGTTACAGAAATATTAATAAGTTAGTAGTCAAAGCCGGCATTTCTTCCTTGAAAATCATGGATTTGGCTCAATAAATAAGAGATTTTGGGGCCAAAGATCCCTCGAACATGCAGTTTACTCAGGTATAACTTTGTGAGAAATGCGTGTTAAGATGTCAATCTGATCAGGGCGCCCAAAACGACCTCTTTAACCCGCGGCGCAACAACCACAGGGGAGGAGAAAAATGCCGAATGGATTTGCGGGTAAGATACTGAGAGTCAATCTTTCCACTAAACAGGTAGGTACAATCGACACTGCGGAATATGAGGAATTTGGAGGCGGCTACGGGATCGGCACGGCCTTGTTCTGGGAATTGGCCGTGGCGCCCGGTTTGTGGGATCTGCAGGATGCCTACGATCCCCGGAATGTGATTGCTTTGATGACCGGCCCCCTGGCGGCGACCGGCGTTCCGGCCGCCGGAAGGACAAGCGTCTGCGGTTTGTCCCCGGAAGTGTTTCCGCAACCTTACTTTTTCAGGACCAACTTCGGCGGCCGGTTCGGGACGACGCTGAAGATTGCCGGCTGGGACGGCATTGTTCTCGAAGGCAGGGCGGATAAGCCTGTCTGGATCAATATCGTCAATGACAGGGTCACCATCGAAAATGCCGGGAGCCTGTGGGGCCTCAATACCTATGAAACGCAGGACAGAATTACCTCGATGGTGGGGGGGGAAACCCGGTTTGGCGACGAGTGGCACCGGATAGGAGACGAATATACAACAGCCCGACCCCAGATCGTCTGCATCGGTCCCGTCGGGGAAGCGCGGGCCAGAATCGCGGCCCTGATCCACGGAAGCGGCATCAGCGCCCGTACAGGAGGATATGGGGGCGTATTCGGTGCAAAGAACCTCAAGGCCATAAGCGTCACCGGAACGGGAAGCGTGAAGGTTGCGGATCCCGGGGGCGTTGTGGATGCAAGGCTTTGGCACGCGCTGACCTATCCCAGGGGGGGGACTCCCGATCCCGGCACCGCCGCGTGCATGCCCTGCATGAACAACGACCGGAAAAGAAATTCCTATTACGGCGGCGAATCCATGTGCACGGATACGCTCTGGTTCTACGGCAAGAGCCAGGACATTCAGATGAAGGGCGCGGACGTCATCATGCGATGGGGAATCAGCGCATGGGGCGCCCGCTTCGAAAGCATTTTCAGGGAGGACATCCCCGGGGCGCCCGCGCTTTTCAATAAGCAGGTGCCGCTGGAGCCCGGACTGGGGTGGTATATCAAATACCTCTACGATCTTGGAGTTTTAGGCCCGGATAAGGAGATAGATTCGGACCCGCTGCCCATGGATCAGTGGAATGAACTGATCTTTCGGGAAGCGCTGTGCGATGCCATCGCCTACCGGAAAGGGATCGGCGACACGCTGGCGGAAGGCACACTGGAGGCTGCGAAGAAATGGGGGAGGCTGCAAGAGGATATGAACTCCGGAGCTCTGCGCTTTCCGGCCTGGGGCAGCCTGTTTCACTGGACGCTGCCCTGCATCGAGTGGGCCTACGGCTGCCTGCTGGGAGCCGGGGATCCCACCTGGCACGCGTACTTTGCTCTGGGTTCCGGCTCGATGCGCGGCGGCGGGCATCCCTATACGCTGGAACAGCTTCTGGAAATCATGGCCTCCAAGGTCATTCCCTACACCGGGGATCCTTTTATGTTCAGCTATTCGTGGAAAGGCGAGGAAGCCAGGGAGACCGGCATATATTCCCACCACAAAGCCAGGCAGATCGCGTGGGCCCGGCATTATGCCGGGTTCTGGAATGAATCCATGGCTTTTTGCGAAACCCAGCTTCCGAACTTCGTCAACCGGGCCAGGCCGGATTACCGGGGCTCCAGTCCCGACACTGAGATGCGCTACTACCGGGCGGTTACCGGGAGAAAAGAATCCTTTGCCGAGACTATGGAAATCGGCAGGAAAATCTGGAACCTGGAGCGGGCGATCCGGGTGGCGCAGGGAAGGCACAGGGATCAGGAGAAGTTTGCGCCGTTCATGTATATGCCGGGTGCTTCCTATATCACGATGACCGGCGGCGTCCCTGTCTACGAAAATAAAAAGTGGAGTTGGCAGACCCTGCTGGACATGTACCTGGATGACGCTGGAGTGGAGCAGTTCAAGACTCATTTTTATGAATTGGAAGGATGGGATGTCGACACGGGCTGGCCGACACGGAATACCCTGGAAGATCTCGGCCTGAAGAAGGTTGCCGATACAATGGCGGGCAGGGGAAGACTGGCCTGATCTTCTTTCCCGCTCCAGTAACGAAACCGTATAAGCCGGTTCAAGGAGAAAGAGACCGTCGAAAACACACGCTCATTATTCCAGCAGGCCGAATTGTTGTAAGAAATGAGGACTGGAAACGGCCAGAGCGGAGATACGCGGTCCTGCCCTCTCAGAAATCGTTACGCCGGTGAAATATCAGCCGCGGGTTTTCCGAGCGCCCCCTGTAGTAAGCCTTAACGTCGTCAAGGGACATTAGGGTCCAGGGCGCCATAGCCGATACCCCGTTCTTGCTGAACAAAAGATTGTCCGCGATGTACACCGCCGCGTGGAAAACATTGCCCTCTTCATCGAGAAATACCACGATATCCCCGAGTTCGAAGTCGCCCTCGACGATGAAGTAGCCCTCTTTGAGCGTTTCGAGAGCGACGTTTGTGTCCATGAAACGGTCGTCGGGCTTCTGCCGGAAGAAATTGAGGGACGTCCACAGGCAGTTGGCAAACGCCGGCTTGCTCAGATCCGCGGTCGACAGTTTGGGATAGGTATAGAGGTGGTTCTGCGCGAACGGCGGCAACAGGTGGATCACGTCGATGGATTGGTCGGTGCCCCCGCCAGTAATGGACTCGATCAGGGGCCGTATTTCGGTGCGCCGTCCGCCGCGCCCCCAGTACTCGACCAGTGCGTTAGGGTCGGCCCCCGGTCCGACCGAAAGTCTGGCGATTAGGGTCGGCTGCCGGTAAAGGGCCTTGCCGAGCCGCCGCAGCTCTTCGTCGCTGCCGATCTCCTTCCGCACAAGCTCTATATCGGCGAGGAGCATATAGTTTCCGTCCCGGTAGATGAGCGGTTCGATGAGCTGCCTCGTATGGCGCGAGATGAGGTCCGGCCCGAACCACTCCTCCGGACTCGACCCGGGGTATCGGAAAGCCTGCATCTGATCCACGTTCAGGTCGCTTCTGGCGAGCATGTGGTAGATGCGGGCCCGGGTTTCCGGGTGGAGCGCGCGCACCCAGGCCGGATCCGGAGAAAAAATGGCGCCCGAGATCTGAGGTTCGAACCGGGCTTCCTGCCGCAGCCGCGCGGCCTCGGCAGGCTGCACCCCTGCCGCCTGAATCATCCGGGCGGCCTGGTCGGCGTTCATGCCCGGAAAGAACCAGATGGGCCGGCGAAGAAATCCCCAGTCGGTGAATACGAGCTCCATGGGCGGCGAGATGACAATGGGATCCAGCGTCAGCTCACCCCATTTGCCGATACGGGTTGTTGTTACGGTTTTGGAGTTGGCTGCGTTAAAACCGATAAGGCTCATAGGCCTGAGCCAGATGGCGGCGGCCGTAAGCCATGGCAGGATCAAAACGGCAACAATAGCGATGAGCCAGGGACGTGGAATGGCTATATATGGAACGGATGAACGGGGCGATTTCGAACGGTCGGACTTCTTCATGGGCATAGTGAACTCGCTACAGAGCAGGAGTCTCAAGGATCAGGCCACTCATGTTTTCGCCCGGCAAATCCGCCGGGCGATTGGAATCGTAGTCTGAAATTCGAGGAATGTTCTCTTAAGCTCCTTTCAAAAGTAACCCGGGGATGGTCGATCGGGAACTGTCTTCCTAGAAACGGTTTTCATTTTTCCTGTCGAACGCGGATCATACCCGTGATGTTTTCATCAGCATGTACGATAGCAGGTGAATTATGTTTCAGCGGTTTTGCGAAATACTAAATGTGTCGTAGTGTTCCTTATGAATGTACAGGCTTGATACATTAACCCGCTGTAATAGCCGGGGAAAGAGTGCAATACACTATTAAGGAATGAGTATTTCAGGCGGCGGGCAGGCTGCCTGAGAGAAGTCAAACCTGTTGGCACCGGCATATGGATGGAGTGCACGTTGCTTTTTGTGCCGATCTTGATTAGCATACTCTGGAGTTCGATCGACAGACCGCATCGGAACTGATCCATATAAGGAAATAACTGACAGGAGAAGAACAATGGAATCCAGCAAGGACAAAGATAAAAGTACGAGTCGGAGGGGCTTTTTCCAGGATGTTACGGCTGCAACGGCAGGCCTGGCGGTAGCGACCGCTTTAACCCAGTTGGGTGTCACAAATGCTGCGGCTGCACAGGGAGCAAAAGCAAGCGGAAAGGTATCGGGAGAGGAACCCGAGCATGCTTCTTCGCCGTTTTTCAAAAATCCTCCGCCATGGCCCGAGGGAACCAATGGCCACATTTATGACCATTTATTCAGCACAAAGCTCAAGGAAAACACCATAACAGACGTAGTCGCAGGTCCCCAGGCTTATTTCCGGGGCGACAGCGACCTTCCGGGGGCGAAAATCAACATGGGCTGGCAGATGTTCACGAAGCCGTACAGGCTGGAAAGGGAATCGCATCACCACGATACCGATGAATATCTCATTTTCCTCGGGGCGGAGCTGCCGGACCTTGTGGGTTCCTTCGATGCGGAAATTGAGTACTTCATGGGTACGGAATATGAAAGGCACATTATCACGCAGGCCACGGTTCTCTACATTCCCGCGGGTCTGGAGCATAATCCGTGTGACATCAGGCGAGTCGGCAAGCCTATGATGTTCAGCGCCCTCCAGCTGGCGCCCTATTTCAACGGGGTTTACCAGACAATGGGTTATATGGAATTAAAGGGCATGAAGAAAATAGATTAATTCCTCCGGAGGGAGTGAATGAATCTCAGCGGATCTTTGAGCCTGCTTGTCTGCACAAAGATTCAAAGATCCGCTTTTTATGAATTCCTCTTTATGCAGGATAATGTCGTGTTCAGACTATGCTGGATTCATTGGCGATCCCGCGGAACCGGGCTAGGATCACCTGTATTTTCTCCAGCGACCGGATGAGCGGTGGATTTTTGAGATCCTCCAGCGTCACGCTGTGGTCGGTAGGAAAAATTAATCGATAAACTCCGTTGGATAAATCTTTTGACTCACCGGCCAGCAGCGCGGCAAGGGCAAAGGGGGATCCGTTTGCCGGGATTTCTTTATCGATGGATTCCGCCCGAGTATTTTGTCCTGAAGCCATCGGCAGGGCTTTCGACAGGTTGTCGTTCAATTTTTCCGTGTACTTCTGCAGCTCCTTAGCGTGCTTTTTACAGATTGCCAGCGCGCGTCGTCTCAGTTCCTTTTTTGCCGCGGGATCGAAGGCCACTTGAGCCAGCGGGACCAGGTTGTCCGAGTATTGTTTTATCTTGCGGGCATATTCAATGGTTTCTCTGGCAAACATTACGAGGCGCTGGCTGTAAACCCAGGAAGAGGTCGGACTTTTCGACCGTATTTCCATGTTGAGCATCGGGCTGCTTTGCCCGTAATAAGACTGAGGTCCCTGAGTTAATGAATAGGACGGCATTCTCTGGTCGACAGTGACCGGAGGAGGCAAAAAAGAGCTGCGGAAATATCCGGACAATTTGGAATTTTCCCAGAGACTGGCGGGAGGAGTCCTAATGCCTTCAGTGGTTTTAT
>CAZPHK010000029.1:34927-36065 GCA_964586015.1 uncultured Acidobacteriota bacterium
GGCTTTCAGGGATATTTTGTAAAGCGTGATTTGATAGGACTTTTGCAGCGGCTGCAGCAGCTTCACCAGTTTCATGTAATTTTTCTTGTCTTTGTATATTGTCCACACCTGCATTTTATTTTCATGGAACAGAAAGACCGCATCAATCTTCTCGCACAGATTGTCTTCGTGGAAACGAAGCCATGTTCTCTGAAGCTCGATCGGCGTATCGGGATCGGGAACATTTTTAAAAGAATGCGCATCCTCCGTCTGAACAGGGATTCCCGGTGCAGCGGCATAACCGAAAGGTATTCCTGAAACAAGCATAGAAAGTAAAATTATCAATCTGAATTTGATTTTCACAATTTCCCGTTTCCTTGTTATTTATATAAGTATAATAATAATGAAAGTCAATTTCATATTGTAACAATTTTATAAATAAGCGAATCAGGCCGGCATCGGTCGTAACTTATCGATCTGTCTTTGGGATTAATGAGGATAAAACAGCAATAGGAGATAAGCGAATTCGCAGGGAGAGCCAGGCTCTGCCGGGGTGGGGGTAAAAGTCTGGCAGAGCCGAAAATCCATGGGCAGCGGGCGCCCGACATTATTGGCACAGCCGGCGCCAAACCGAAGCGATATCGATTCCGATCCCGATCCGATAATGCCGTTCAAACTACTTTGAGCGGCTCATTTGATAAAGCCTCCGGCAAGAACTGGAGGATATTTGCTTGCGTGCTTGCCCCTTCAGGCTGCTTGTGGCGGATGGATTGATAAGGCCGATCGTAAACCAGATGCCGACGCCGCTCACGGCCCCGAAGACGACCGTTACCAGAACGAAGAACTTCGTGTGGCTTTTGAGCCATTTTAAAAGTTCCCCGTCGCTGGTCCGGTAATCTCTTTTCTCAGTCAACACCAGGAAAAGGCCGCCGCCTACGGCGAAATGAGAAACAAAAACATGGAGGATGGAAACGGCGGCTATGGGCAGGCCGGCGCCGAATGCCACGTCCCAGACAGGATAGTTCATGTTCCTCCTTTTAGCGGATTAACGATTTTCCGTCCGGCTGATTGTCTCCAACCTGGTGTTCCATCCGCTGAGTTCGAAAACGGGACGGCCGCCTTTCAGGTATTTGGGATTGAACTCCACGGTGACCGTCCT